>CALGAM010000001.1 GCA_937951935.1 uncultured Micromonospora sp.
GCGCCGGTCGGGGTGTCGAGCGGGCCACCGTGTCCCGGCATGGCGCCGGTCGGGGTGTCGAGCGGGCCACGGCCGGTGGCCGGCGTCCCCAGCCACCGGCCGGCACCGCCGGTCGGCATCGCTCCGGTCGGCACGTCGGCAGGGTTCGGGCCGGCGGTGCCGGCCCGGGGCGCCGTGACCGTGGCGCCGTGCCCGGCGCTGCGGGCGATCCGGTCGGCGATCGACTCGCCGGGAGCGAGCATGGCCCGCCCACCGACCTGCCCGGTCGGTTCCGGCTGGGGACGGTGCGGCGCCGGGGCGGGCGTGGCCGGTGCCGTCGGCTGCGCCGCCGTGGGCTGCGGCAACGTCGGAGGCTGGGGTGGCACCACCGCGTACGGGTCGGTGATCATGTGGCCGGTGGCCTTGCTGGCCAGCGGGCCGGCCAGCAGCTCGCGCAGCATGGTGCGGGCGGCGGCGACATCCAGCCGGCGTGCCGGATCCTTCTCCAGCAGGCCCATCAGGACCCGGGTCAGCGGCCCGGACCGGCTGGGCGGGGCGGGCGGGTCCTCGACGACGGCGTGCATCGTCTCGATCGGGTCGCCCTTGTCGAACGGCGGCCGCCCCTCCACCGCCGTGTAGAGGGTGACCCCGAGGGAGAACAGGTCGCTGGGCGGGCCGAACTCCTGGCCCAGCGCCCGCTCCGGGGAGATGAAGTGTGGGGAGCCGAGCACCATGCCCGGGGTGGTGAGCTGGACGTCGGTCGGCATCCGCGCGACGCCGAAGTCGGTGAGCACGCAGCGGCCGTCGGAGCAGATGAGCACGTTCGCCGGCTTCACGTCCCGGTGCAGGATGCCGTTCGCGTGCGCCACCTCCAGCGCGCCGAGCAGGGCGATACCGATCTTGGCGACGGCCCGGGGGGCGAGCGGACCGTCCTCGATCACCATGTCGGCGAGGCTGCGCGCGTCGAGCAGCTCCATCACGATCCAGGGCCGGTCGTCCTCGGTCACCACGTCGTAGACCTGGACGACGGAGGGGTGTTGCAGGGCCGCGGCGGCCCGGGCCTCGCGCAGGGTGCGCTCGTACATCGCGTTGCGGTCGCTGGAGGCCAGTCCAGGCGGGAAGACGACCTCCTTCACCGCCACGTCGCGGCGTAGCAGGGTGTCGGCGGCACGCCACACCGTGCCCATGCCGCCGTGGCCGACCGCGGCCCGCAACAGGTATCGGCCGCCGATGGTGATGCCGGGTGCCGCACGTCCGTTCGGGGGATTGACCGGTCCGCCACTCCACGTCGGGATCTGAGTCACAGAAGAGCCACCGAGAGAATCGAGGGGCATGGGACAGAACCCCCCTATCTTGCGGGTTCCGACCGCAGAAGGGAAAGACAACCGCCGGAGTCTCTCCGAACTCCACCGAACGTGGCGGTAGCCATACCCAGCGCTTGTTCCCGGTCGGCGCAACCCCACCCGGGCCCGGTGGCGTGAGAGATCGCTCATCCCGCCGTCGACGTTCTGGCCCGTACGATGCCGGACATGAGCGAACCCCGGTCGAGCGAGTCTGGATTCCCCGTCAAGACCGTGTACGACGCCGCCGACGTGGCGGGAGGGCTGGACGCGCGACTGGGGTCGCCGGGCGCCTTCCCGTACACCCGGGGCGTCTACCCGACGATGTACACCACGCGGCCGTGGACCATGCGGCAGTACGCCGGATTCGGCACCGCCACCGAGTCCAACGCCCGCTACCACCAGTTGCTCGCCGCGGGTACGACGGGCCTCTCCGTCGCCTTCGACCTGCCGACCCAGATGGGGTATGACTCTGATCACCCCATCGCGCACGGCGAGGTGGGCAAGGTCGGGGTGGCGATCGACTCCATCGAGGACATGCGGACCCTCTTCGCCGGGATCCCCCTGGACAAGGTCTCCACCTCGATGACGATCAACGCGCCCGCCTCGGTACTGCTGCTGCTCTACCAGCTCGTGGCCGAGGAGGCCGGTGTCCCCGGTTCGGCGCTCAACGGCACCATCCAGAACGACATCCTCAAGGAGTACATCGCCCGGGGGACGTACATCTTCCCGCCGAAGCCGTCTCTGCGGCTGGTCGCCGACACCTTCGCGTACTGCCGCAAGGAGATGCCGAGGTGGAACACCATATCGATCTCCGGCTACCACATGGCCGAGGCCGGGGCGACCCCGGTGCAGGAGATCGCCTTCACCCTGGCCAACGGTCTGGAGTACGTCCGTACCGCGATCGGGGCCGGACTGGCGGTGGACGACTTCGCACCCCGGCTGTCGTTCTTCTTCGTGGCCCGGACCACGCTGCTGGAGGAGGTGGCGAAGTTCCGGGCGGCCCGGCGGATCTGGGCCACCCTGATGCGGGACGAGTTCGGTGCCCGTGATCCCAGGTCGATGATGCTGCGCTTCCACACCCAGACCGCCGGGGTCCAGCTCACCGCGCAGCAGCCCGAGGTGAACCTGGTCCGGGTCGCGGTGCAGGCGCTCGCCGCCGTGCTCGGCGGCACCCAGTCGCTGCACACCAACAGCTTCGACGAGGCGATCGCGCTGCCGACCGAGAAGGCCGCGCGGCTGGCGCTGCGGACCCAGCAGGTGCTGGCGTACGAGACCGACCTGACCGCCACCGTCGACCCCTTCGCCGGCTCGTACGCCGTCGAGGCGATGACCGACGAGATCGAGGCCAGGGCACGGGAGCTGATGGACCGGGTGGCCGAGTACGGGTCGGTGGTGGAGGCGATCGAGGCGGGCTTCCAGAAGCGGGAGATCGAGGCCGCGGCGTACCGGACGGCGCAGGAGATCGAGTCGGGCGCCCGGGTGGTGGTCGGGGTCAACCGGTTCACCGTGGACGAGGAGGAGCCGTACGAGCCGCTGCGGGTCGACCCGGCGATCGAGGCGGCCCAGGCCGAGCGGCTGGCCCGGCTGCGTGCCGAGCGGGACTCCGCCGCGGTGGAGCGCGCCCTCGCCGAGCTGCGTGCCGCCGCCGGCGGCACGGAGAACGTGCTCTACCCGATGAAGGAGGCGCTGCGCGCCCGGGCCACCGTCGGGGAGGTCTGCGGGGTGCTGCGCGAGGTGTGGGGCACCTACCGCCCCGCCGACCGCTTCTGAACGCGGCCCCGCCCCCCCGGACGCGGCCCGGCGCCGACTCCCCGCCGCGGCCCTACTCCTGTCGCGGGTCCGCCGGGAGGCCGTGCCCGCGAGACGGGCCGGGGTCCTCGCGCCCCGACCTCTCCGCCGTGCGCCCCGGTCGCCCCGGGGCCGGCCCGGGCGGGTTCGAACGGCGGCGACGGACAGCGTGTCCGCACCGTCCCCGGCGCCACCTGTCAGGATGCCAGGCCCCGTCACCCTGCCCTCCGACGTGTCGGGTACGCCCGGCGTCGGTGCCTCGCCGCCCGAGGTGACAGACCGGGCCGGGCGACCGGTCGTCGAGTCCTGATCGTGACCGACGATTCCGTCACACGTTGTAGGAGATGTGGGGGCAGATGGCGGCGTCCGAAGGCGGTCTGAGCAGCGCTCGGTACGCCGGCGAACGCTCCTACCAGGAGATTCGTGACGTTGTGTCGTCTGATCACTACCAGAACGATGTTGCGCAGCGTCACCGTCGGCGGTCTACCCTGTCCGGGTCCCATCCCATTCACAGTGATCGAGAATTCGACGTGACGAGTGCGTTGCAACTGCCGGCCGGCAGCCGCCCGGCGTCGTCGGGATCACCGCGGTCGGAGTCGGCGGCGGGTTCTGAGACCGCCGGGCTCGCGGCGGAGGGATTCGAGACGACACCCCGGGCGGAACCCCTTCCCTTCGGGCTCGACCAGGCGCTGGACCTCCGGCTGCCCGACCTGATCGCGACGCGGCGGTTCCTGCACGCCCATCCCGAGCTGTCCGGGCAGGAGTTCGAGACGGCCGCGCTGGTCGCCCGGGAGCTCTCGGCGGCCGGCCTGGCGCCCCGGCTGCTGCCCAAGGGCAACGGGGTGATCTGTGACGTCGAGGGACGGTCGGACGGCCCGGTGGTCGCGCTTCGGGCCGACCTGGACGCGCTGCCCCTGACCGACCTCAAGGACGTGCCGTACCGCTCCACGGTGGACGGCGCCTGCCACGCCTGTGGACACGACGTGCACACCACGATCGTGCTCGGCGCCGGCCTGCTGCTGGCCCGCCTCGCCGAGCAGGGCGAACTGGACGGACGGGTCAGGCTCATCTTCCAGCCGGCCGAGGAGATCCTGCCCTGCGGATCGTTGGAGGTCATCGAGGCCGGCGGCCTGACCGACGTGAGCCAGATCTTCGCCCTGCACTGCGACCCGAATCTTCCGGTGGGCCGGATCGGGCTGCGGGTCGGACCGATCACCGCCGCGGCGGACAACATCACCGTGCGGCTCACCGGACCCGGCGGGCACACCGCCCGCCCGCACCTGACCGTCGACCTGGTCGACGCCCTCGGTCGACTCGTCACCGAGGTCCCGGCGCTGGTCAACCGTCGGGTACCGGCGAACAGCGGGCTGCTGCTGGTCTTCGGGCAGGCCTCCGCGGGCACCCGGTACAACGTGATCCCGAACGAGGCGATGGCCGCCGGCACGCTCCGGGTGCTCGACCGGGACACCTGGGAGCAGGCGCCGAAGATCGTCACCCAGGTGGTCCGTGACGTGGTCGCCCCGACCGGTGCCGCCGTCGACGTCGAGTACCTGCGGGGTCGTCCGCCGGTGGTCAACGACGCCCACGCGATCCGGATCCTCACCGCCGCCACCGTCGCCACCCTGGGGCCGGACGGGGCGGCCGAGACACCGCAGAGCATGGGGGGCGAGGACTTCTCCTGGTACCTGGAGCACGTCCCCGGGGCGCTGGCCCGGCTCGGCGTGGGCCGGGCGGCCGCCGACGTCGACCTGCACCGCGCGACCTTCGACGTGGACGAGCGCGCCATCGCGGTCGGGATCCGGCTGCTGGTGCAGACCGCGCTCACGGCCCTGGCCGGCTGATCGCGGCATCGTGCGGCCCCGGGCGGTCGGGCGCCGGGGCGGCGTGCCGCGTGTCCGGGGCGTGGAGGCGCCCCGGACACGGCCGTCACGGCGGACGGTCAGTCGGAGGTGTCCGCCTCCCGCGCACCGGCCGTCGGCGCGGCGGGTGCGGGCGTCTGCTCCCCGACCGCCGCGCCGCGGACGACGGAACCGGTCGGCGGGCCGGCGGGCGCCGGAATCGTGGCCGGCACCGGTTGGACCCGACGCCGCCAGCGCCGCAGGCGCCGCAGCAGCCACCGGATCCCGAGGGCGGGCAGCCCGAGGGTGACGAGCCAGGGCACCAGGGCACCCAGCACGGTCAGCATGATCCGCAGCGAGGCGAGGAACGCCTTCCAACCCCCCTCGACCCCGGCGAGAAACCCGGTCTTCGGCTCCTCCTCGTCCTGGCGGGCGTTGGGGCCGAGCAGGACCGCGGTGATCGTGGAGAGCGCGGTCAGGTCGGCCAGACGGCGCTTCTTCGCCTCCAACGAGGCCAGGTCCGCCTCCCGCCGGGCCAGCTCGCTCTCCAGCATCACCAGGTCCGAGAGGGACTTCGCCTGCGCCAACAGCCGCCGTCCGCTCTCCACCCGTGCCCGCTGTGTCGCGATCCGGGCGTCCAGGTCCAGGGTTTCCTCGGTGACGTCCTCGGTCTTGACGTCTCGACGCAGCTCGTCGCCGAGCCGGGCGAGGTCGTCGACGGCCGGATGGAACCGGTCGGCCGGTACCCGCAGCAGCAGCGTCGCCTCCGCGTGGGACGGGTCGCTACGCCGGGTGTCGCCACCGACGAAACCGCCCGCACCGGTCGCGATGGCGGCCGCCTGCGCCGCCGCCGCGTCGACGTCGTCGACCCGTATCGTGATGGTGCCCGTGTAGACGATCGCCCGCTGGTTGGCCGCCAGCGCGGTCGGGGTGTCGGGACTTTCGGCCGGCTGGCCCTGCGCTGCCCCGGGCTGGTCCCGCTCCGCCTGGCCCTTCCCCGCGGACTCCTCCTGCCCCGCCTGGTTGGCCCCGGCCTGGTCCGGCTGGGCTTCGGCCGGGGCCACGGCGTCCGAGGAGGCCCGGTCGCCGCCGCTACAGCCGGCCAGCGCCACCACGGCCGCCGTGGCCACCACGCCCAGCAGTACGCCCAGCCGTACGATCCGGCCCGACCGCCCTCTCCCTCTTGGCTCGCCCATCTCCCCATCCCGTGCAGTGTGGTCCCGACGGGTTCCCGTCGGATGTGGCCGATGTGTGATCCGTCAGACGGGCCGCGAACTCGCCTCGGTTCCGGCAGACTTCCCAGGGAACATCACGATTCGGCGACTGAGGAGACCCGATGCGACTGACCAAGTACGGCCACTCCTGTGTACGGCTGGAGGACGACGGTGCGGTGCTGGTCATCGATCCGGGCGCGTTCACCGAGCGGGCCGCCCTGGACGGCGTGGACGCGGTGCTGATCACCCACGAGCACGCCGACCACCTCGACGTCGACAAACTCGCGGACGCGCTCGCCAGGCGCCCGTCCGTGACGGTCTACACGCATCCCGAGGTGGCTCCCCGACTGGCCGCCCTCGACGGCGCGATCACCACGGTCCGGTCCGGCGACTCGTTCGAGGCGGCCGGGTTCCGGGTCCGCGCCTACGGAGGCTGGCATGCGGAGATCCATCCGGAGGTACCCCGGGTGGTGAACCTCGGCTTCCTGGTCAATGACTCCGTCTACCACCCGGGAGACTCGTTCGACGTACCGGAGGGGGCGCACGTGGACACGCTCTTCGTGCCGATCTCCGGCCCCTGGCTCAAGCTCTCCGAGTCGGTCAACTTCATCCGGGCGATCAAGCCGCGTCGGGCGTACGCCCTGCACGACGGTCTGCTCGGCGCCGCCGGGCTCACCGTCTACGACGCCAACCTGACCCGGCTGGCGAACTGCGAGTACGCCCGACTGGAGCCGGGGACCACCATCGACTGAACCCGCGGTCACCCATGGCCGGCGTCTCCCCGGAACTCGTGGCGCGGCTCTACACGACGCCTCCGGGCGGCTTCGTCGCCGCCCGGGCCGAGGCGGTGGCGGCGGCCCGCGCCGCCGGTGACGCGGCGGCGGCCCGGGACATCGCGAGACTGCGCAAGCCGACGGTCGCCGCCTGGCTGGTCAATCTGCTCGCCCTGCGCCGCCCCGAGCTGATGGCCGGGCTGGCGGAGCTGTCGGCGGACCTCCGTACGGCGCAGCGCGAGCTCAGTGGCGCACGGCTGCGTGAACTGACCGCCCGGCGCCGTCGGATGGTCGCCGCGCTGGTGGAGCAGGCTCGGGCGCTGGCCCAGACGGCGGACCCCCGGCTGACGGCCGGCAGGCTGCCGCTGGCCGAGGTGGAGGCGACCCTCAACGCCGCGCTGGCCGACGCCGACATCGCCGAGCAGGTCCGGTCCGGCCGGTTGGTCCGGGCGGCCAGCTACGCCGGGTTCGGCGAGGTGCCGCGGCCGCGGTTGCGGCTGGTCGTCGGCGGCCCGGAGCACGCCGCGCCGAACGGGCCGGAAAACGGACCCGGGCCGGAAACCGGCCACGGGCGGACGCCGACCGGGTCGAGGGCCGGCCACGGGCGGGGCGACACCCCGGCACGGACGGCTACACCTGCCGGGCGGACGGCCACGCAGGCGCGGGGGTCTGGTGCCCGGTCCGCGCGGCGGCGCTCCCTGGAGCGGTCGCTGGCCCGGGCACGTGCCCGTCAGGAGCGGGCCGAGGCGGAGTTGGAGCGGGCCGGCCGGGCCGAGCGGGACGCCGCGGCCGCCCTCGCCGAGATCGAGGCGGCGCAGGCCGAGCTGCTGCTGCGGCGCTCCGCCGCCGAGCGGGAGGCGGACCGGGCCACGCGTGCCCGCAGGAAGGCCGAGCGGGGCGTCGTCGCCGCCCGGCGGCGGGTCGGTGAGGTCCAGGCCGCCCTTGAGGCACTGACGGTACGGGGTGGGTCGTCCGGCAGGGACCGGACGGAACCCGGAGGATCGGACGGACCGGTACGCGGGGCAGACCCGGATGTGTGACGTGGGCGGAGCACCGGCGGCCCGGACCGGCACGGGGTCCCTGCCGGGGAAGACCGCCGCCGTGGGCCGGCCGGGTGTGCCGCTGGGGCGCACCCGGGGTGATCCCCGGTCACCGTGCGAGACCGGCGGGTCGGGCCGGCCGGGCGAGATGTCGGCTCAGGTGGACGCGGTGCCGGTGGGGCGGGACCGCAGTTCGGCCACGTAGTCGTCCGGGGCGCCGGCCTTCTCCGCCGCGTTGGCGATCTCCGAGAGGTACCAGGCGGTCGGCAGCCCGCCCTCGTAGCCGGCGAAGACGTACACCCAGGCGGTCACCTCGCCGTCCAGGGTGCTGACCCGGACGTGCAGCTTGCGGTACGTGCCCGCGTTCACGCCCTCGACCTCGTCGAGCTGGGCGGCGTCCCACGGGTGCACGTCGTAGAGGGCGACGAAGACCCGGTCGCCGGGGGACTCGACGATGGTGGTGACGGCCCCCTCCCAGCCGAGCACCCCCTCCCCGGCGAAGGTGAGACGCCAGCCTTCGATCCAGCCGGTACCCACCATCGGCGAGTGCGGACAGTAGGCCCGCATCCGGGCGGGGTCGAGGTTCGAGCCGTACGCGGCGTAATGACGCACGGCGATGACGATAGCCTGATGAAGGGTCTGGGGAGAACACGACCGCGCGTGTCGGTCGGGTTGTCGGCAACATTGTCACTCTGAGTGGCCACGGAGGGCGAGCACGGTGAGCCGAATCGTGATCATCGGCGGGGGACCGGCCGGCTACGAGGCGGCGCTGGTGGCTGCCCAGCTCGGTGCCGACGTGACGGTGGTCGAGGCGGACGGGGCAGGCGG
>CALGAM010000002.1 GCA_937951935.1 uncultured Micromonospora sp.
ACCGACTTGTTGCGCAGCCGACGCTTCTCGTTCTGCCGGTTGCGCTTGATCTGGGACTTGATGTTCGCCACGCGACAGCCTCGTCCTGGGTAGCTAGCTCAGTCTGGTAGCTAGGGTTTCCGGTTGCTTCGATTGCGCGGGCGACGACGCACGTCACGATGCGGCCGTGTCGGCACGCGCGAAGGGTAACATTAGCAGCTCAGCACGTCCCGGGCCAAAACGTGGTCGCCCATCTCGCCCGGTCGGGGCGATACCACCCTCGGCGCCGTCGGTGCGTCCCCGGCCCCGTCCGGTGTCCCGACGTGTCACTCCCAGCCCTGGCGGGCGGCGAGCCAGGCCAGCGCCATCTCGCCACTCCACCGCTGGTGTGCGCGCAGGTGTGGGGAACCGGTGCTCGGGCTTGCCGCGCGGACGAACCAGTATCCCGTGAGGGCGGCGAGTGCGGCGTCCAGTCCGTCGTCGGGTGCGGTCCGGGTCGCCGGGTGGCGGCGGAACAGGTCGTCCGCCGGTAGCCCGCTGGCGTACGCGGTGACCAGCAGGCCGGCCAGGTCGAACCAGGCGGGCCCGAAGCAGAGCCACGTCCAGTCGCACAGCCAGGCCCTGCCCGCGGCGTCGATGAGGACGTTGTCGACCCGGAGGTCTCCGTGGATCATCGACGGACTCTCGACGTACCCGGGAAGGCGGGCCTCCAGCGCGGCGAGCTCGGGTAGCCGCTCCCGGGCGACGGAGGGCAGGTTCGGCACCGTCTCGCGACCGGCGGCCAACTCGCCCCACCAGGCGAGATCGGCCCGGGCCAGGTCGGCGAGGCGGGCGAGGCCCAGGGCGGCCAGCGCGGCCGGAGGGTCGCGCAGCGCGTCGGCGACCATCGCGTACGTCGTGAGGGTGGCGTCCAGGTCGGCCCGGGACCACGGAAGTCCCGGAATCCGTCCCTCGATCGCGTCCAGGCAGACGACGAAGTGCCCGGCCGCGGTGAGTGTCCAGCGGGGCCGGGCGACGGGCAGTCCGGAGGGCAGCGCGGCCGTGATCGCGACCTCCCGGGCGTACCAGTCGCTCAGGTGCCGCTGGTCGACCAGGGATGCCGCCTTGACGAACACGCGGTCGCCGGCCACCGTCTGCAGCACGGCGGCGAACCCGCGGGTGAAGCCGCCGCCCGCCGTGCCGGCCCAGACGACCCGGGAGCCCAGCCGGGCGCTGACGGCGGCGCGCAGCTCGGCGGGAAGATCGGCCCAGCCGGGTCGTACGGCGGTCGCGTCGTACGGTCGTGGTGGAACCGAGATGACGGCCATGACTCCAGTCTGCCCCGGTTGGTGGGTGTTCCCGGGTTTCGTCACCGCCGGGGCGCGTCCCGCGCGTCCCGCCGGCGTGGGGATCCGCCGGGGTGAGGATCCGGCGGGCTCGGCTGGGCGCCCCGGGACGGCATGGGAACATGGAAGGCCCATAGTTGTCAGCCAAGCAGGACGGACCGACGTGCCACCGACGCCCGACTCCGGCGTGAATCTTCCGGGTGCCACCGACCCCGGCCGCATCAGGAACTTCTGCATCATCGCCCACATCGACCACGGCAAGTCGACGCTGGCCGACCGGATGCTGCAGCTCACCGGGGTGGTCGAGGAGCGGCAGATGCGTGCCCAGTACCTCGACCGGATGGACATCGAACGGGAGCGCGGCATCACGATCAAGAGCCAGGCCGTTCGGATGCCCTGGACCGTGCGCGAGGGCGAGATGCAGGGCGAGCAGGCCGTGCTCAACATGATCGACACGCCGGGGCACGTGGACTTCACGTACGAGGTCTCCCGGTCGCTGGCCGCCTGCGAGGGCGCCATCCTCCTGGTCGACGCGGCGCAGGGGATCGAGGCCCAGACCCTGGCCAACCTCTACCTGGCGCTCGAGAACGACCTGCACATCATCCCGGTGCTCAACAAGATCGACCTACCGGCCGCCCAGCCGGACAGGTACGCCGAGGAGCTGGCGCACCTCATCGGCTGCGATCCGGCCGACTGCATCCGGGTTTCGGGCAAGACGGGCGAGGGGGTGCCGTACCTGCTCGACGAGATCGTCCGGCAGATCCCCCCGCCGGTCGGCGACGCCGACGCCCCGGCCCGGGCGATGATCTTCGACTCGGTGTACGACGTGTACCGCGGCGTGGTGACGTACGTCCGGGTCGTCGACGGCCGGATCGAGGCCCGGGACAAGATCAGGATGATGTCCACCGGCGCCGTACACGAGCTGCTCGAACTCGGGGTGATCTCCCCCGAGATGGAGAAGGCCACCGCGCTCGGGGTGGGTGAGGTGGGATACCTGATCACCGGCGTGAAGGACGTCCGGCAGTCCCGGGTCGGTGACACCGTGACCATCAACGCCCGTCCGGCCACCGAGGCGCTCGGTGGCTACAAGGATCCGAAGCCGATGGTCTACTCCGGCCTCTACCCGATCGACGGCTCGGACTACCCGGCCCTGCGCGACGCGCTCGACAAGCTGAAGCTCAACGACGCGGCGCTGAGCTACGAGCCGGAGACCTCGGCGGCGCTCGGCTTCGGGTTCCGGTGCGGGTTCCTCGGGTTGCTGCACCTCGAGATCATCCGCGAGCGGCTGGAGCGCGAGTTCGGGCTGGACCTCATCTCGACCGCGCCGAACGTCGTCTACCGGGTGGTCAAGGACGACGGCACCGAGGTGACGGTGACCAACCCGAGCGAGTATCCGAACGGCAAGATCGCCGAGGTGTACGAGCCGGTCGTCCGGGCCACCGTGCTGA
The DNA here is from genome assembly GCA_937951935.1 of uncultured Micromonospora sp. Lineage (GTDB taxonomy): Bacteria > Actinomycetota > Actinomycetes > Mycobacteriales > Micromonosporaceae > Plantactinospora. The sequence goes on from CALGAM010000002.1 coordinate 2,753, forward strand.
CCCCGAACGACTACGTCGGTGCGGTGATGGAGCTGTGCCAGGGCCGGCGCGGGTCGCTGCAGGGGATGGACTACCTCTCCCCCGAGCGTGTGGAGCTGCGCTACACCCTGCCCCTCGCGGAGATCATTTTCGACTTCTTCGACCAGCTCAAGAGCCGGACCAAGGGGTACGCGTCGCTGGACTACGAGCCGTCGGGCGAGCAACCGGCCAACCTCGTCAAGGTCGACATCCTGCTCAACGGCGAGCCGGTCGACGCGTTCAGCGCCATCGTGCACAAGGACAAGGCCTACAACTACGGTGTCGCGATCGCGGCGAAGCTGCAGAAGCTGATTCCCCGGCAGCAGTTCGAGGTGCC
>CALGAM010000003.1 GCA_937951935.1 uncultured Micromonospora sp.
CGGGTCCGCGTGGTCATCGGAACACTAACCGACGTTGTCCCGGATTTGGTGCAGCCCGGCTGTGCGGCGTCGCCGGATGCTCACCGGCCGCTGTGGACGGTGTCGCGTCGGCGCCTGCCGTGCACCTGCGCGGTCGTCGTGGTCGGCGTGGCGTGCGTGACCGCCCCGCGGTCGGCGTGGTGGTCGCGGCGCGTGCCGGCTCCGTCCGCGACTTCGGTCGATCCGTCTCGGCGACCTCGGTTGATGCCATCGTCGACCGTGGAGGGCTGTGGGCCGCTCGGCCGGCTCCTAGCGTCGGGGCCATGCGCGGCAGCCACCCCGATCGTCGTTCCCACCGGCAGCCGGCCCGGGGCCCGGTACGACCGTCCGAACGGGCCCTCGCCCCGGACCTGGCCCGTGGCGTCATGCTGCTGATGATCGTCATGTCGAACACGGCCTTCCACCTGTGGACGGCCCGACACGGCCCGACGGGCTGGCACCCCGTCGACGGCTCGACGCTCGACCGGATCGTCCAGTTCGCCATGATCGTCGGGCTCGACGGACGGTCGTACCCGGTCTTCGCGTTCCTGTTCGGCTACGGCATGATGCGGCTCTTCCAGCGCCAGGTCGCGGCCGGGGCGACGCCCCGGGCGGCGACCGTGCTGCTGCACCGACGCAGCCTGTGGCTGCTGCTCCTCGGGTTCGGGCACGCCGCGTTGCTGCTCGCCGGCGACATCATCGGCTTCTACGCGGTGATCGGTCTGTTCCTCGGCTGGCTGTTCCTCCGCCGGGGTACCCGGACGCTGCTGGTGGCGGTCGCGGTGTCGGTCCTGCTCCGACTCCTGGTCACGGCGCCCGCGCTGTGGGCGCTGGTCAGCGGTGACCTGGCCGCCGCCGGAACGCCGGTCGCCGAACCGACCACCGTGTTGTACGCGGCCGGGGAGGAGAACCCGCTCGCCGCGGCGGGTACCCGGCTGACCACCTGGGCGACCGTCACCGGGTACGGCCTGGTGGGCTGGATGCTCGCCACCGAGCCGCTGCTGGGATTCTGGGCGGCCCGCCGGGGAGTGCTGGAGGACCCGGCCGCGCACCGCCGGCTGTTGCGCTGGACCGCGCTGCTCGGCGTGACCGTCGGCTGGCTCGGCGGGCTTCCGCTCGCGCTGGCCCACGTGGGCCTGGTCGACGTACCGCCGGAGGCACTCGGCACCGACGGCGCGCTCAGCTCGCTGGCCCAGCTCACCGGGTTGGCCGGTGGGCTCGGCTATGTCGCCCTGTTCGGCCTGCTGGCGGCCGGCCTCCGGGGCGGGGCGGTGGGTCGGACGGGCCGGGCCACGGATGGACCGGCCGGCCGGGTGACCGGCCCGGTGGTGCGGGCGGTCGCGGCGGTCGGGAAACGCTCGCTCTCCTGCTACCTGGCGCACTCGCTACTGTTCTCCCCGGTGCTCGCCGCCTGGGGTCTGGGCCTCGGGGCGCGGTTGGGCAGCGCGACGATGGCCGCGTTCGCGTTCGGCGTCTGGCTGCTGACCGTGGCCGGTGCCGGCCTCCTCGAACGGTTCGGCCGGCGCGGCCCGGCGGAGGCGCTGCTGCGCCGGCTGCTGTACGGGCGCCGGGACGACCGGGGGTCGGGGCGCGCCGGCCGACCCGGTGGGCACCCGGACGGGGTCGGCGAGCCGCCCGCCGCCGGCGCGCGGGACCTGCCGTCGCGGCTCAGCGGACCGCCGGTACCGCCAGCGGCTGCGCCGACGGGGTGACCGGGGCGGGGAGCTGCTCCGACCCGCCCAGGTAGCGGTGGATCGCCGCCGCGGCGGCCCGCCCCTCGGCGATCGCCCAGACGATCAGCGAGGCGCCGCGGTGCATGTCGCCCGCGACGAAGACCCCGGGCGCGGCCTGCCAGTCCGGGTCGGTGTCGACCACGCCGCGTCGGTTGCGGGTGATGCCGAACTGCTCCAGCAGCGGCTGCTCCTCGGTCCCCTCGAAGCCGATGGCGAGCAGCACCAGGTCGGCCGGCAGTTCCCGCTCGGTGCCGGGAATCACCGTGACCAGCCGCTGGCCGTCCCGCTTCTCGACGGTCACCTCGGCGATCCGCACCGCACGGACCTGCCCGGTGCCGTCGTCGACGAACTCCTGCACGGCGACCGCGAAGACCCGTTCGCCGCCCTCCTCGTGTGCGGGGTACTCGCGCAGGATCCACGGCCAGGTCGGCCACGGGTCGCGTGTCTCGTCCCGCTCGCGCGGCGGTCGCGGGTACAGGTCGAGCTGGTGTACGCCGAGTGCGCCCTGCCGGTGGGCGACCCCGAGGCAGTCGGCGGCGGTGTCGCCACCGCCGACGATGACGACGTGCTTGCCGGCGGCGTCGACCGGGTTGACGAACGCCGGCGTGTCGCCGCCGGACCGGTCGCCGGCCGCAGAGGCGACCGCGCGGTTCGCCGCCACCAGGTGTTCCATCGCCTGGTGGATGCCGCGCAGCGCGCGGCCCGGGATGGTCGGGGTGTCCCGGCCGGCGAGGGCGCCGCAGGCCAGCAGGACGGCGTCGTACTCGGCGCGCAGTTGTGCGGCGGTGACGTCGACGCCGACGGTCACCCCGGTGCGGAACTCGACGCCCTCGGCGGCGAGCTGGGCCAGCCGCCGGTCGATGTGCTCCTTCTCCAGCTTGAAGTCGGGGATGCCGTAGCGGAGCAGGCCGCCGATCGCGTCGTCGCGCTCGTACACGGTGACGGCGTGCCCGACCCGGGCGAGTTGCTGCGCGGCGGCGAGCCCGGCCGGGCCGGAGCCGACCACCGCGACCCGCTTGCCGGTCGCCGCGGCGGCCGGTCGGGGCGGCACCAGGTCCCGGTCGAAGGCCCGGTTGACGATCTCGACCTCGACCTGCTTGATGGTGACCGCTCCCCGGTTGCCGATGCTGAGGACGCAGGCGGCCTCGCAGGGTGCCGGGCACAGCCGCCCGGTGAACTCGGGGAAGTTGTTGGTGGCGTGCAGGGCCTCGATCGCCGCCGCCCAGTTGCCGGTGCGGACCAGGTCGTTCCAGTCCGGGATCCGGTTGCCGAGCGGGCAGCCGTGGTGGCAGAACGGGACGCCGCAGTCCATGCACCGGGTCGCCTGCTCGCGGATCAGCCCGTCGTCGGCCGAGGGGTAGACCTCCCGCCAGTCGGTGATGCGGACCGGGACCGGGCGGCGGGCCGGCAGCCGCCGCCCGTAGGTGAGGAATCCGGTCGGGTCAGGCACGGGCCACCTCCTGGGATGCGCGCGGCTCGTCGCCCCGCGGCGGCTGGTCGGGTACGGCCGGTGTCGCTGCGGGTGCGGGCGGCGGCGTGGCGGGTGCGGCCAGGGCGGCCATCACCGCCTCGTCGACGTCCCGGCCCTCGGCCCGGGCGGTCCGCATGATCTCCATCACCCGGCGGTAGTCGCGGGGCACCACGGCGGTGAACTCCTCGACCGCCTCCGGCCAGCGCTTGAGCAGCCCCTCCGCCACCGCGGAGTCGGTCTCGGCGAAGTGGCGCTGCACCAGGTCGTGCAGGGTGACCCGCTCCTCGTCGGACAGCGGCGCCAGGTCGACCAGCTCGGGGTTGACCCGGCGCCGGTCGAGCCGCCAGACGAAGGCCGTGCCGCCGGACATGCCGGCGGCGAAGTTGCGGCCGACCTCGCCGAGCACCACGACGATGCCGCCGGTCATGTACTCGCAGCCGTGGTCGCCGACGCCCTCCACGACCGCCACGGCGCCGGAGTTGCGGACCGCGAACCGCTCGCCGACCCGGCCCCGGCAGAAGAGTTCGCCGCCGGTGGCGCCGTACAGGATGGTGTTGCCGGCGATGATCTGGTCCTCGGCGCGGCCGTTCGGCCCGGGCGGGGCGTCGAGCCCGACGGCGAACGGGGCGTCCGGGTGGGGCCGGATGACGATCCGGCCGCCGGAGAGTCCCTTGCCGACGTAGTCGTTGGCGTCGCCGGACAGCCGCAGGGTCACCCCGGTGGGCAGGAAGGCGCCGAACGACTGCCCGGCGGTGCCGGTGAGGTCGAACTCGATGGTGTCGGTGGGCAGCCCGGCGCCGCCGTACCGACGGGTGACCTCGCCGCCGAGCATCGCGCCGACGCTGCGGTGCTCGTTGCGCACGGCGACCGCGGCCCGGACCCGGCTGCCGTCCCGCAGCGCCGGCTCGGCCAGCCGGATCAGCTCGTTGTCCAGCGAGCGGTCCAGTCCGTGGTCCTGGTCGCGCACCCGGCGCCGGGCGGCCCCGGGCGGCAGCTCGGGTACGTGCAGCACCGGCCGCAGGTCCAGCCCGCGGGCCTTCCAGTGGTCGACGGCGGGGGCGAAGTCGAGCAGCTCGGTGGCGCCGATCGCCTCCTCCAGGGTGCGGAAGCCGAGTTCGGCGAGGTAGCCGCGGACCTCCTCGGCGAGGAAGAGGAAGAAGTTCTCGACGAACTCGGGCCGGCCGGTGTAGCGCTCGCGCAGCACGGGGTTCTGGGTGGCGATCCCGACCGGGCAGGTGTCGAGGTGGCAGACGCGCATCATGACGCAGCCGGCGACGATCAGCGGCGCGGTGGCGAAGCCGTACTCCTCGGCGCCGAGCAGGGCGGCGATGATGACGTCCCGGCCGGTCTTGAGCTGGCCGTCGACCTGGACGGTGACCCGGTCGCGGAGGTTGTTGAGCAGCAGGGTCTGCTGTGTCTCGGCCAGGCCCAGCTCCCAGGGGGTGCCGGCGTGCTTGAGTGAGTTCAGCGGGGAGGCCCCGGTGCCGCCGTCGTGACCGGAGATCAGGATGACGTCGGCCTTGAGCTTGGCGACCCCGGCGGCGACCGTGCCGACGCCGACCTCGCTGACCAGCTTGACGTGGATCCGGGCGGTCGGGTTGACGCTCTTGAGGTCGTGGACGAGCTGGGCCAGGTCCTCGATGGAGTAGATGTCGTGGTGTGGGGGCGGGGAGATCAGGCCGACCCCGGGGGTGGCGTGCCGGGTGCGGGCGATCCACGGCCACACCTTGTTGCCGGGCAGCTGGCCGCCCTCGCCGGGCTTGGCGCCCTGGGCCATCTTGATCTGGATGTCGTCGGCGTTGACCAGGTACTCGGTGGTCACCCCGAACCGGCCGCTGGCGACCTGCTTGACCGCGGAGCGCCGGGCCGGGTCGTAGAGCCGCTCCACGTCCTCGCCGCCCTCGCCGGTGTTGGACTTGCCGCCGAGCCGGTTCATCGCGATCGCGAGGGTCTCGTGCGCCTCGGCGGAGATCGAGCCGTACGAGATGGCGCCGGTGGCGAACCGCTTGACGATCTCGGTGGCGGGCTCGACCTCGTCCAGCGGCACCGGGGGACGCACACCGGTACGCAGCCGGAACAGCCCGCGCAGCGAGCCGGCCCGGGCGGCGAGCGCGTCGACCCGGGCGGTGTACTCGCGGAAGATCTCGTACTGCCGGCTGCGGGTGGCGTGCTGGAGCAGGAAGACGGTCTCCGGGTTGAACAGGTGGAGTTCGCCCTCGCGCCGCCACTGGTACTCGCCGCCGACCTCCAGCGGCCGGTGGGCGTACTGGTTGGCGTTGGCCGGGTAGGCGCGGGCGTGCCGGGCGGCGATCTCGGCGTGGATCTCGGCCAGCCCGATCCCGCCGATCTTGCCGGGGGTACCGGCGAAGTAGCGCTGCAGCAGCCGGTCGTCCAGGCCGACCGCCTCGAAGACCTGGGCTCCGCAGTACGAGGAGACCGTGGAGATCCCCATCTTCGACATGATCTTCAGGACGCCCTTGCCGAGCGCCCTGACGTAGTTGCGGATCGCGGTGCGCGGCTCGACGCCGGTCAGCGCCCCGGTGTTGATCAGGTCCTCGACGGACTCGAAGGCGAGGTACGGGTTGACGGCGGCGGCGCCGTACCCGATCAGCAGGGCGACGTGGTGGACCTCGCGGCAGTCGCCGGACTCGACGATCAGCGCGACCTGGGTGCGGGTCTGCTCCCGGACGAGGTGCTGGTGCACGGCGGCGGTGAGCAGCAGCGACGGGATCGGGGCGAGGTCGGCGGTGGAGTCGCGGTCGGACAGGACGAGGATGCGCACCCCGTCCTCGATCGCCTCGGAGACGTGCCGGCAGATCTCGGTGAGCCGGGCCCGGATCCCGGCCGCGCCGTCGCGCAGGCGGTACAGCCCGGAGACCCGGACCGCCTTGAAGCCGGGGAGATTGCCGTCCTCGTCGATGGAGAGGATCTTGGCCAGCTCGTCGTTGTCGATCACCGGGTACGGCAGGACGATCCGCCGGCAGCTCGCCGGGGTCGGTTCGAGCAGGTTGCCCTCGGGGCCGATGGTCGTCTGGAGGCTGGTCACCAGCTCCTCCCGGATGGCGTCCAGGGGCGGGTTGGTGACCTGGGCGAAGAGCTGGTGGAAGTAGTCGTAGAGGAGTCGGGGCCGGGTCGACAGCGGCGAGATCGGGGTGTCGGTGCCCATCGAGCCGACCGGCTCGGCGCCGGTCCGGGCCATGGGCGCGAGCAGGATCTTCAGTTCCTCCTCGGTGTAGCCGAAGGTCTGCTGCCGGCGCCGCACCGAGTCGTGGGTGTAGACGATGTGTTCCCGGGCCGGCAGGTCGGCCAGGTCGATCAGGCCGGCGTGCAGCCACTCGTCGTACGGGTGCTCGGCGGCCAGCTCGGACTTGATCTCCTCGTCGGTGACGATCCGCCCGGCGGCGGTGTCGACCAGGAACATGCGGCCCGGCTGGAGCCGCCCCTTGGCGACGACGGTCGCCGGGTCGAGGTCGAGCACCCCGGCCTCGCTGCCGAGCACGACCAGGCCGTCGGAGGTGAGCCACCACCGGCCGGGCCGCAGGCCGTTGCGGTCGAGGACGGCGCCGACCAGGGTGCCGTCGCTGAAGGCGACCGACGCCGGGCCGTCCCACGGCTCCATGAGGCTGGCGTGGAAGCGGTAGAAGGCCCGCTTCGCCGGGTCCATGTCGGGGTCGTTCTCCCACGCCTCCGGGATCATCATCAGCACCGCGTGCGGCAGGCTCCGCCCGGCCAGGTGCAGCAGTTCCAGGACCTCGTCGAAGTTGGCCGAGTCGGAGGCGGCGGGGGTGCAGATCGGGAAGAGCCGCCTGATGTTGCCCGGGAGGTTGGGGCTGCGCAGCAGCGCCTCGCGGGCCTGCATCCAGTTCTTGTTGCCGCGGATCGTGTTGATCTCGCCGTTGTGCGCGATGAACCGGAACGGGTGGGCCAGGGGCCAGGACGGGAAGGTGTTGGTGGAGAACCGGGAGTGGACCAGGGCGATCGCGCTGTCGACCCGGGGGTCGGTCAGGTCGGGGTAGAAGCGCGGCAGCTGGTCGGGGGT
>CALGAM010000004.1 GCA_937951935.1 uncultured Micromonospora sp.
GCCGCGTTGCCGGAGGCCTGCTCATCGGCCGCCAGGTACGCCTCCACGAACGCCTGCATCTCCGCCTCGACCAGCAGAGGCCGGTAACTGTTGTCGCGCGTCGTCCGATCCACCGACCGCGACGGTCGGATCAGGCGACACCCCGTACCGGCGCCGGGTGTCGCGCCGACGAGCCGGCGCGACACCCGGTCGACCCCCTCCCTCCCCACACCCGGCACGACCCCTGACGGAGGTACGCCGTGACCGCTTCCCCCGCTGAGACGGTCGACCAGCTCCTGTTGGAACACCTCGACAAGGCCAACCTGCCCGAGGCCGTCGTCGACCTGATCCTCGCCGCGATGTGCGGCGAGGACGAACTCGCCGCGACCATCGGCGGTGCGCCGTCCCGGCGACCGGCTCCGGAAACCGCAGCCGCCACCGCCGAACCGATCGGCACCTACCTCGCCAGCATCGAGGTGACCGGGTTCCGGGGCATCGGCCGCACCGCCGAACTCAAACTGGAGCCCGGTCCCGGGCTGACCGTTGTCACCGGGCGCAACGGTTCGGGCAAGTCCAGCTTCGCCGAAGCCGCCGAGTTCGCCCTGACCGGCGACAACAAGCGCTGGTCCGGCCGCGGCGCCAGCTGGCAGGACGGCTGGCGCAACCTGCACAGCCCGGCGGAGCCGCGCATCCGGGTGCGGCTCGGCATCGAGGGACACCGCAACGGCGCCGTCGTCGAGTGCCGCTGGCCACACGGCGGCAAGCTCGCCGGGCACAAGATCTCCCTCCAACTGGCCGGGCAGCCCAGCCGGTCAGTCGCCGAACTCGGCTGGGCCACACCGCTGGAGCTGTACCGGCCGTTCCTGTCCTATTCCGAACTCGGCGGCCTGCTCGGCGGCAAGCCAACCGAGATGCACGACTCGCTGCACCGCATCCTCGGGCTCGGCCGACTCGTCGAGATCGAGGGGCTGCTCAAGAGCACGCGAAAGCGCTTGGAGGACCAGCGGAAACACGCCGCCGACACCCGGCCGGAACTGATGGCCGCGCTCGCCGCGCACCCCGACCCGCGCGCCCGACGCGCCGAGGCGGCGCTCGCCGGCAAACTCGCCGACCTCGACGAGCTCGCCACGCTGGCCACGGTGGACGACGATGTCGAGGACACCAACGTCGTACCGTTGCGCCAACTCGACCTGCTGGAGTTGCCGAGCCCGGCCGAGGTGGCGAACGACGTCGAGCGGCTGCGGAACGCGCTGCACCAGATCGTCGAGCTGGCCGCGACACCCGTCGCCGAGGCCCGGGCCGTCGCGCGGCTGCTCGCCGAGGCGCTGCGGCACCAGCGCGCGCATCCGGACCAGCCCTGCCCGATCTGCGCCGGCCGGATCCTCGACGCGGCGTGGGCCGCCGAGGCGGAGCGCGAGCTGCACCGGCTCACCGAACGGGCGCAGCAGTTGGACGACGCGCACCAGGCGGTACGGGACGCGACCCGCACTCTGCGCGAGCGGATCCCCGCGCTGCCCGCCGCGCTGGCGCAGGATCTGCCCGCCGAGACGGTGCCGCTCGGCGACCTGCGGATCGCCTGGCAGCACTGGCACGAACTGGTCGGTTCCGACGACCCGCGGAAGATCGTGGAGTCGGCGCTCGGCACCTTCGAGACGCTTCGGGCCGCGTTCGAGCCCGCGCAGGCGGCGGCCCGGCAGGCGCTGGACCGCCGGCAGCGGGACTGGCGGCCGGTCGCCGACCAGATCCGTGCCTGGGTCGACGCCGAGCGGGCCGCCCGGCGCGCCGCCAGCCTGCTCGGCGCGGTGCGGAAGGCAATCAGCTGGCTGCTGGACACCGGAGCGCAGATCCGCAACGACAAACTCGCCCCGATCGCCGCCGAGGCGACCGCCATCTGGGACACGCTGCGGCAGGAGAGCAACGTGCGGCTCGGCGACATCCGGCTGGTCGGCACCGGCAACACCCGCCGGGTCGACCTGCGGGTGGACGTCGACGGCGTACCCGGTGCCGCGCTGGGCGTGATGAGCCAGGGCGAGTTGCACTCGCTCGCCCTGGCGCTCTTCCTGCCCCGGGCAACCATGCCGGAGAGCCCGTTCCGGTTCCTGGTCATCGACGATCCGGTGCAGTCGATGGACCCGGCCAAGGTCTACGGGTTGGCCCAGGTGTTGGCGGAGGTCGCCCGGCACCGCCAGGTGATCGTGTTCACCCACGACGACCGGCTACCGGCCGCGGTGCGGCACCTGCAACTGAAGGCCGAGATCCTGTTGGTCAGCCGGCTGGCCCGATCTCAGGTGATCGTGAACACCGACCGCGACGGCAATCCGGCACTGCGCTATCTGAGCGACGCCCGGGGGATCGCGCAAGACGATGACATCGACCGCGCCGTGCGGGTACCCGTGGTGTGCAACCTGGTCCGCGACGCCATCGAATACGCCTGCCACGACCTGATCCGTCGCCGTGCCTTCAGCATCGGCGCGCGGATCGCGGACACGGAGGCGAAGATCGAGGCGGTGCGGGGTGGACTGAGCCAGACCCTGACCCTGGCGCTGCTGGATGACGCGAAACGGGTGGGTGAACTGCCGGCCGCGCTGGACCGGCTGCACCCCGCTGCCCGGCGGGTGGTGCGTGCGGCCAACAGCGGCACCCACGGCGGCGATCCGGGTGGCCTGATCGGTCTGATCGAGGACGCCCGGCGCATCGTGCAGAAACTGGCCGCGTCATGAGCCCGCAGCAGCTCCTCGACGCCGCCGCCGACCTGCTGGCCCAGCCGACACCGAGCATGCGGCGCTGCTGGCAGCGTGGGTGTGCCTGCCTCACCCGGCTGGCCCTGGAACGCGGGCTTCGTCGCTACTGGGAACGGGTCGCCCCGTCCGTTGCTGGCGGTGCCATGCGGCACCAGCTCCTCGCCCTGCCCATCTTCGCCGGCGCCGAGGTCGCGGCCACCGCCCGCGCCGCCTGGTACGGGCTGTCCCGGGCCATGCACCACCACACCTACGAGCTGGCGGCGACCGCCGCGGAACTACAGGGCTGGCACCGTGACGTCATGTCCCTGCTACCCCGGCTGGACGCGCCACCGGGTACGACGACCGACGCCAGTCCCCGCTGATCCACGCGCTGGGCGCCGCTGCCGGGGATGGCAGCGGCGCCCACGGCGACCCGGGTTCGCTCGCAGGCACCGCGACGGGCCGCGGGCAGAATGACCTCGGTGGCGCGCCGGTGCTGGGCCTCGTCGTGGGCTGCCTGGCGCTCGCGGCCGGCTGCCGCCGACACGGCGCGCGTGGTCCGGGACCGGAGATTGACCATGTGACTACGGTGGACTCGCTGGGCAGTCGCAACCAGGGAGGAACGCGTCGTGCGGTCACGGCTGTCGGTGATCTGGAAAGCATCGCTGCCCACCGCGTTCTCCCTGGTCACGGGCCTGCTCGTCGAGAACATGAACCTGTCCAGCCGATGGCTGTGGATCGTGGTCCCGGCGAGCGTCCTGCTCACCGTGGCCGTGGTCTGGGAGGAGACGCGGCGCGACAGGCGGCCACCCGCGCGCGCCGCCGACGTCGACCTGCCGGCCCTCGCCGACAGCCTGGCCGTGGCGGTGGCAGCCGAATGGGAGCGGCAACGGGCGGAGCACCGGTCGGGTGACCCGGTGCCGCTGCCGGTCTCCTGGCATCCGGCCGAGCCGCGCCTGGTCGACCAGCCGGCGAACGTCCGCGGAACGCGGGTGGGGACCCGCGCGACCCGGGTGAACCTGAGCGGCCGACTGGAGGAGATCGCGGAGGTCTACGCCCGGATACCGTCCGGGCGGCTGGTGATCCTCGGCAAGGCCGGGTCCGGCAAGAGCGTCCTCGCCGGTGAACTGCTCGGCCAGCTCCTCGACAGCCGCCAGCCCGGCGAACGGGTGCCGGTGCTGTTCGGCCTCCAGTCCTGGGATCCCGAGTCGAACCTGAAGACCTGGCTGGCCGACCAGCTCGCCCGGCGCAACCCGGCGCTGGCCCTCCCGTACGACGGTCCGATGAACGGGCAGCTCACCCGGGCGGCGGCGCTGCTGGACGCCGGCCTGATCCTGCCGATCCTCGACGGCTTCGACGAGATCAACCCCGGGCTGCACAAGGCGGCGTTGCGGCAGCTCAACAAGGCGGCGAGGCTGCCCCTCGTCCTGACGAGTCGTCGCGACGAATACCGGCGCGCGGTGGAGCGGGCCGGCGTGCTCTCCCGCGCCGAGGGCGTCATGCTGCACGATCTCGACTTCGAGACCGTGGCCGAATACCTGCCCCGCACCACCAGCCGCCGGGCACCCGGCACCGACGACGGGGTGTGGCAACCGGTGCTCACCCGGCTACGCGAACGGCCCGACGACCCCGCGGCGGCGGTGCTCCGACAGGTCCTGCGAACGCCCCTGATGGTGTTCCTGGCCCGCGCCAGCTACTCCGACACGCCGGGCAACGATCCGGCCGAACTCCTCGACCAGGAGCGGTTCCCGACCCAGGAGGCGGTCGAGGAGCACCTGATCGCCGCGTACCTCCCCGCCGTCTACCAGCGGGAGCCGCCGCCGGGCGGCCGTACCTGGCGGCCCGACCAGGCGCGGACGTGGTTGGCCTGGCTCGCCGCCCACCTGGAGACGCAGGGCGCCGCCGACCTGACCTGGTGGCGGTTGCGCGACAGCGTCCCCCGGTCCGAGCGGCTCCGCTTCCTGACCTACGGGTGGCGCGGGGTCATGATCGTGGCCAGCGTGGTGACCGGGCTCGTGATCGAGAACATCGTGCTCGCGATCGGCTACCTGTACATCGGCGGGAACGTACTCCTCCTCAGCGAGCGGCGCTGGATCCGGAACGCGGCACCCGACCCGCAGCCCAGACGGGTCCGGCCCACGGCCCGCGAACTGCTCTCCGCGCTGTCGTACGGGGTCATGGCCGGGATCCCGGCGGGACTGGTCATGTCCGCCATGGCCGCCGACCCGGTGATCGGCAGCGTGATCGGGGTCGCGGTCGGGACCGCCGTGACGCTCGGGGTCGCGGTCGGCGTCTCCCGCCCGTTCGACCAGACCTGGGCGGTCAGTGTCGCCGACTCCCTGTCCGCCGACCGGACCCACACCCTTCGCCAGATGCTCGTGGGCGGGGCCGGCATCATGGTCGCCAGCGGGATCGTCTTCGGTGTGGCTTTCCAGTACGGCCTGGTCGCTGGTGTGGTGGCGGGTCTGATGACCGGGCTCGTGATCGCTCCCGCGATGCTGCTGCCCTTCGCGTGGGGCCAGTGGCTGCTGGTGGTGAGGCTGTACCTGGCGGTCACCCGTCGGCTGCCCTGGCGCTGCGTCGCGTTCCTGCGCGACGCCCACCAGCGCGGCATCCTGCGCCAGGCGGGTGCGGTCTATCAGTTCCGGCACCGCCGGCTGCAAACCTACCTGGCGCAGCAGCACGCTTCGTCGCGAGCGGCGTCGACACCCTGATCGCCCACCCGGCCGGCGTGAGGTGCGGTGCCAGGGGTTGCCCGTCGGCGTCAGACCGAGGTCGCCGTACCGGAGGACGTCGACCCGACCGGAAGCGCTGCGCGGCGGGCTGGACAAAGGGTGACGAGAGTCGAGAGGATTCCCCCCGCACCTCGGCACCGGTGCCGGACAGAAGGAGACTTCTCGGTGTCCACCCTCAGCGAACAGGAGAGCCTCGAACCGGCCGCGACCCTGTGGCGGGACGGGCGTCCGGTCTACGACCGCGGCGACACGGTCTGCGTGATCGGCGCCGGGGCCAGCGGCCTCACCGCGGTCAAGAACCTGAAGGAGTACGGCTTCGGCGTCGACTGCTACGAACGGGAGACCGGGGTCGGCGGTGCGTGGAACTGGCGCCACGACCGCAGCCCGGTCTACGCCAGCACCCACCTCATCTCGTCCCGGCCGCTGAGCGAGTTCCCCGACTTCCCGATGCCGGACACCTGGCCGGACTACCCGCACCACAGCCTGGTCCTGTCCTATCTGGAGCGGTACGCCGACCACTTCGACCTGCGTCCGCACATCTGGTTCGGCACCGAGGTGATCCGGGTCGAACCCGCCGAGGACGACCGGTGGGACGTCACCACCCGCAGCACCGGTGGCTACGGCGCCGAGCGGACCTCCCGGTACGCCGCGGTGGTGGTGGCCAACGGGCACAACTGGGCCCCGAAGGTGCCGACCTACGACGGGCTGGACGAGTTCCGTGGCCAGGTCATCCACGCCTCGGCGTACAAGGACGCCACCCAGGTGCGGGGCAGGCGGGTGCTGGTGGTCGGCGGGGGCAACACCGGCTGCGACATCGCGGTGGAGGCTGGCCGGCAGGCGGCGCGCTGCTGGCACTCGACCCGGCGCGGTTACTGGTACGCGCCGAAGTACGCCCTCGGGCGCCCGGCCGACCAGGTCCGGCACCGGGCCGCGGCGCTGCGGCTGCCGCTGTGGCTGCAGCAGTGGCTGTTCCACCGGGCCCTGCGGCTGACCGTGGGCGACCTGACCCGGTTCGGACTGCCCCGGCCCGACCACAAGATCTTCGAGACCCACCCGATCGTCAACAGTCAGCTCGTGCACGACGTCGGACACGGCGCGATCACCCCGGTTCCGGACGTCGCCCGCTTCACCCGTACCGGCGTGGTCCTGGTCGACGGCCGTGAGATCGAGCCCGACCTGGTCGTCCTGGCGACCGGCTACCTGCCGCGCTTCGAGTTCCTCGACGCGGAGATCCTCGGTGTGGACGCCTCGGGCCGGCCGTCGCTGCACCTGAACGCGTTTCCCCGACGCCATCCGACGCTGGCGGTCGTCGGCCTGCTGCAGCCCGACTCGGGGCTCTTCCCCCTGATGCACTGGCAGGCGGTGATGATCGCCCGGTTCCTGCGGCTGCGTGACGTCGCACCGGAGCGGGCCGGAGCCTTCGCCGCCCGGATCGCCACCGACACCGGCCAGCGGTGGCACCCCGCCAGGCTGAAGGAGAGCACCCGGCACTGGTTCGAGGTCGGTCACGTCGCCTACCTGCGCGCGGTGCAGCGCGCCCTGGACGAGCTGGAGGTGCCCGCGTGAGCAGGCGGAGCGGACGCACCCGGATCATCCGCACCCCGGAGTGGACCCGGCCGGTGCCGGCGGTACACCGGGAGGTGCTCGTCGCGAACCCCGAGGCGGACGAAGGCAAGCCGCCGTTGCTCTTCGTACCCGGGTTCGGCCACGGGGCCTGGGTCTTCGCGGAGTACTGGCTCGACCACGCGGCGTCGCGGGGGTTCTCGGCGTACGCCGTCAGCCTCCGCGGCCACGGCGGCAGCGGGCCGGCCCCGAGGGCGACGCTGCGGGCGTACGCCCACGACGTGGTCCAGACGGCGGCGAGTCTGCCCCGGCGGGCGGTGCTGGTCGGGCACGGCGCCGGCGCGCTGGTGGTGGCGTACGCGCTCGCCCGCTATCCGGCCCGGGCCGGGGTGCTGGTCGCGCCGGTCTTCGGCGGCTGGGCCACGCTCGCCGCCGCGCTGCGGCGCAACCCGGCCGGCACGGTGCCGGCCGCCTTCGGCGGGGCGCTGCGTCTGAGTCGCCGACAGCTGTTCAGCCGGGAGCTGCCGGACGCGGCGGCCCGGTCGTACGTCGGACGGCTCGGGCGGGCGTCGACGCGGGCGCAGTGGCAGCTGCTCGCCCACCGGGCGCCGGAACCGCCGGTCGGCACCCCGCCGATCCTGGTGCTGGGTAGCCCGGACGACCGGGTGGTGCCGGCCGCGGTGTTGACCCGGACGGCCCGGCGGTACGGCGTCGCGCCGCTGCTCTTTCCGGGCATGGGACACGACCTGATGCTCGACGCCCGGTGGCGGGAGCCGATCGACGCGATCCTGGACTGGCTGGACAAGGATCTGGCCGAGTAGTCGGACCGGCCGGCGGAGTCCACCCCGCCGGCCGGTCTCTCACGTGCCCAGCCGGTTGGCCAGCACCCCGCCC
>CALGAM010000005.1 GCA_937951935.1 uncultured Micromonospora sp.
CGGCCAACACGGTGCGCACGGTCACCGAGTCGGTCTACTTCCGGGGCATGGACGGCGACCGTACCGCCTCCGGCGGCACCAAACGGGTCGTCGTCCGGGACTCCTCGGGCGGCACCTGGCCGGACTCCGACCCGCTGGCGGGGATGGAGCGGGAGCACGTCACCCTCGACCAGAACGGGAAGATCCTGGAGCGGTCGATCACCGATCCGTGGGTGTCCGAACCGACGGCGGTGCGGACCCGCAGCTGGGGCACGACCCGGGCGTACCAGGTCGAGGAGGCCCGGGTCCGGCAGTCCGAGGCGACGGCCTCCGGCGGGTGGCAGGAATCCGGCGCGGACAACGTCTACGACGAGGCGGGTCGGCTGCTGTACTCGACGGACCACAACGACCTGGCCGACCCGGACGACGACGTCTGCACCCGCTACACCTACACCAGCAACGAGGAGGCGTGGCTGAAGGACCTGCCGGTCCGGGTGGAGACCCTCGGGGTGAGCTGCGACAGGACCCCGTCGTACCCGGACGACCTGCTCGGCGACGAGCGGTACTACTACGACGGTGCCACCACGCTCGACGCCGTGCCGACCAAGGGTGACGTCACCCGCAAGGACGAGCTGTCCGGCTGGGTCAACGGGGCGCCCACCTTCATCACCACGCTGCGGTCCAGCTACGACGTGCACGGCCGGCAGGTCGAGACGGTCGACGTGCAGGGCGGGCGGACCACCACCCGCTACACCCCGGCCACCGGAGGCCCGGTGACCGCGGTCGCCACCACCAACCAGCTCGGACACGTCACCACGACCGAGCTGGAGCCGGCGTGGGGCGAGGAACTCTCGGTCACCGACCCGGACGGGCGGCGTACCACCTTCCGGTACGACCCGCTGGGCCGGCTGACCAGGGTCTGGGAGCCGGGCCGCAACCCGGCGACCGACTCGCCGAGCGTCGAGTTCAGCTACCTGACCCGCACCACCGGTGCGAACGCGGTCACCATCCGGGCGCTGCAGCCGGACGGCAGCTACGAGACCGAGTACGAGCTGTACGACGGCTTCATGCGCCCCCGGCAGCGGCAGGAGCCGGCGCCCGGCGGCGGGCGGATCGTGACGGACACCATCTACAACTCCCGGGGCCTGGAGGTCAAGGAGAACGGACCGTACTTCAACGACGCGCCGCCCGGACCGGACGTGCTGATCGTCGACGAGGCGCTGCTCCCGGCCCAGACGATCACCGTCTACGACCACGCCGAGCGGCCGGTGTCGGAGATCTTCCTGGTCGACGGGGTGGAGCGGTGGCGTACCACCCACACCTACGGGCACAACCGGCACGACATCGACCCGCCGGACGGGGAGACCCCGACCACCCAGATCCTCGACGACGAGGGCCGGCTGCTGGAGCTGCGCCAGTACCACGGCGACTCGCCGACCGGACCGTACGACGCGACCCGGTACACGTACACCAAGCGCGGCCAGCTGGCCAGTGTCACCGACCCGGCGGGCAACGTCTGGCGGTACGTCTACGACCTGCGCGGCCGGGTGGTGCGGTCGGAGGACCCGGACCGTGGCGTCACCGAGTTCACCTACAACGACGCCGACGAGAAGGTGACCGCCCGGGACGCCCGGGGCGTCACGCTGGCGTACGCCTACGACGCGCTCGGCCGGACCACGGCCGTGCACGAGGGGTCGCTGAACGGCCCCAAGCGGGCGGAGTGGCGCTACGACACCCTCGCCGACGGCACGCCGGCCCGGGGCCAGCAGACCTCGGCGACCCGGTACGTGGACGGCAACGCCTACACGGTGGAGTTGACCGGGGTCGACGCGGCCGGGCGGCCGACCGGGACCCGGTACACGATCCCGGCGAGCGAGGGCGCGCTGGCCGGCACGTACGAGTTCACCACCACCTACCACGTCGACGGCGAGGTGGCCTCGCTGGGCCTGCCGGCCGCCGGTGGCCTGCCGGCCGAGCAGCTCCGGTTCGGGTACAACGCGCTGGGCCTGCCGTCGACCCTGACCGGGCACACGTCGTACGTCGTCGGGGCGGGTTACACCCCGTACGGGGAGCTGTCCCGGATCACCCTGTCGGCGGGCGGGAAGTGGCTGGTGTCGAACTACGAGTACGAGCGCGGCACGCACCGGCTGAGTCGGGCGGTCGTCGAACGGGAGACCTCCCCGAGCCGGCTGGCCGACCTGAGCTACTCGTACGACGCGGCGGGCAACGTCACCCGGATCGCCGACCGGGCGGACCCGGGCACCGGGGGCGGGGCGGAGACCCAGTGCTTCCGGCACGACCACCTGCGCCGGCTGGTCGACGCCTGGACCCCGGCGTCGGGTGACTGCGCGGCGGCACCGTCGGCGGCGAATCTGGGCGGTCCGGCGCCGTACTGGCACTCCTGGACGTTCGACAAGACGGGCAACCGGCTGTCGGAGACCCGGACCGATTCCAGCGGGGCCGTCACGACCAGCACCTACAGGTACCCGGAGGCGGGCCAGGCGGGGCCGCACGCGGTCCGGGAGGTGACGACGACCGGGCCGACGGGCACCCGCACCGACCGCTACGAGTACGACGCCACCGGCAACACCACGACCCGGGTCCGCGGCGACGGCACGCTCAACCTGGTCTGGGACGCCGAGGGCAACCTGGCCGCCACCACCGGAGCGGCGAACACGAGCTACGTGTACGACGCCGACGGCAACCGGCTGATCCGGCGGGACTCCACCGGCACGACGCTCTACCTCGGCGAGACCGAACTGCACCTGAGCACCGGCGGTGTGGTCACCGGTACCCGCTACTACGAGTTCGCCGGGCGGACCGTGGCGGTGCGGACCTCGGCCGACAACAGGCTGCACTGGTTGGCCCTGGACCACCACGGCACCCCGGAGATCGCGGTGGACGCCACCACCCAGCAGGTTCACCGTCGTCGGCACACCCCGTACGGGGAGCTGCGCGGGGCCGCGCCGGACTACTGGCCGGGCCAGAAGTCCTTCGTCGGGGGCACCAGCGACCCGACCGGCCTGATACACCTGGGTGCCCGGGAGTACGATCCGACGCTCGGTCGCTTCCTCTCGGTCGATCCGATCATCGACTACGCCGATCCACAGCAGGCCAACGGGTACGCCTACGCCAACAACAGCCCGGTGACGTACGCCGACCCGGACGGCCAGTGGGGCTTCATCACCCGGGTCTTCTCCAAGACGGTGGTGCGGACCGTGGTGCACAAGGTCGTCCACCACGTGACGAACCTGATCCGGGTGCCGGTGACCGTCGTCAAGGACAAGGTCAAGAAGACGGTCACCAAGCTGAAGGAAGTCAAGAGGAAGATCGTCCGCAAGGTCAAGAAGATCCAGAAGCGGATCGTCAAGATCAAGAAGAAGATCAGGACCGCGGCGAAACGCGTGGCCAAGCGGGTCGCCAAGAAGGTGGTGAAGAAGTGGAACCAGGCCAGGGCCGCGGCCAAACGGGCAGCCGCCAGGGCGGCCAGACTGGCGGCCCAGAAGGCGAAGGCGGCCCGGGACGCCGCGGTCCGAGGGGCCAAGAAGCTGGCCGCGGCGACGGCCTCGGCGTACCGGTGGACGAGGGACAACCTGGGACCGGGTAGCGCCTTCTGGGACACGGCCAAGATCGGACTCAGTGTCGCCGCCCTGATGGGCTGCTTCGCCTGCGGTGCGGTGGCCGCCGGGATGGCCGGGATAGACGCGGGCATCAAGGCGGCCAACGGCGACTACGTCGGGGCCGGGCTGGAGGCCGCCACGGTGTTCAGCGCCGGGATCGGCGGGCAGGTCAAGGCGGGACTGGATGCGGCCAAGGCCGTGCAGCGGGCGGCCGTCGCCCTGCCCAGCACCCGTGGGGCGGCGCTGGTACGCCGGGCCGCCGCCAACAGCGTCCGGGACTGGCAGCGGGCGACCCGCGCGGTCCAGGCCACCGACGCCGGGCTGTTGGTCACCAGCGTCGCCACGTACAGCCACCTGCCGAACTGACCGGGTCGGCCGGCTGACCCACACCGGGCCGGGAACCCGCGGGTTCCCGGCCCGGTTGCCGTCGGTCGCCGTGTGCCGACGCCGCCGTGCACGGGTGCGGCCGCCGGGCGGGGGAGTCGGGGCGGCCGGCGCGACGTCCGGGCCACCCCGACCCGCTCTCCGCCCGGTGCCGACCGAGGACGGACCTCCTGCCCGGTCCCGCGGTCAGCCGGTCAGCGTGCAGTCGTCGACGAGCAGCGTCGGCCCGCCCGGGGTGAGGTGGTGTGAGTAGACGATCAGCGGCAACAGGTTGTCGCTGGTCGTGGCGGTGTGGGTCAGGGTGATCTGGTACCAGGTGTTCGGGTCGCTCAGTGTCACACCCGCCGAGTCGATCGGCCCGGTGACCGACTGCCAGGTCGGGGTGTACTCCTGCACGCGGATGCGGGCGGTGATCGGGCTGGCCGACCGCACCCAGCACGACGCCGAGTAGGTCCGGCCGGCGACCGTCCGCAGCTGCGGGCTGGGGCTGGTCGCCCCGGCCGTGACCGGCGGGGTTCCGGTGGTGCTGATCTGCAGCGCCCGGGCCCCGGTCCGGGCGGTGCTGACCGGGGTGAGCACGGTGGCCGGGCCGAAGGTGTTCCAGACCGGCGGGTTGGCCTCGAAGCCCGGGTCGGTGAGGTGGTTCGTCGGTGGCGTGACCGTCGACCCGAACGGGATGCCGGTGGCGGAGGCGAACGCCGCGATCGTGGAGTAGCGGGTGCAGGTGCTCGACGGGCACCAGTGGATGGTCTGGTTGCCCGAGACCGTGTTGCCGGTCGCCTGTCCGATCATCTGGGCCGCGTTGACCTGCGCCGTACGGTTGGTCTCCATCAGCAGCGTGGTCGCCGACGTCCCGACGATGGTGTTGTCGGTGATCACCGTGTTGGTGGTGTCCCAGGTCAACCCGAGGCTGGCCGAGTACGCGTCGGTGGACGGCGACCGCGCGTCGTCGTAGATGCCGAGCTGGGTCCGGTTGCCGGAGAACCGGTTTCCGGTGATCGTCACGTGGTCGGAGCCGGAGACCTTCACGCCCCGCCCGTTGCCGTCGATCTGGTTGTCCGAGATCGTCGCCCGGGACGAGACCTCCCAGTAAATGCCGTTGTTGGAGTTGTTGACCACCGTGTTTCCGGTGATCACGCCGTTGGTGCAGCCCAGGTCACACCAGTACCCGGTGCCGTGGTTGTCGGCGAAGACGTTGTCGCGCACCGTCGGGTTGGCGGTGTGCGCCATCTTGAGCCCGGCTATCGTGCAGGCGTAGGTGCAGGTCGAGACGGCGAACCCGGCGGTGTTGTTCCGACTGAACGTGTTGCCCTCGACCACCACGCCGTGCGCCCGGTTGAAGCTGCCGCCCGTGCCACCGTTGTCGACCACCTGGTTGCCGGTCACCGTGATCCCGGTGTTGTAGACGCCGAGCGCCCGGCCCGCACTGCGGGTGAAGACGTTGTTCTCGATCACCGAGTCCGGCGCGTTGACGACGAGCACCGCGAGCTGGTCCTCGTTCCAGTGCGGCGCGTACTCGGTGAAGGTCAGACCCCGGATGACGCTACCGGCGGCCGACGGGTTGAGCAGCATGGCCCGCCACCGGACCGACGCCTCGATCACCGCGCCGGCCGGGTTGTCGCCCACGTACAGCGCCCGGCTGTCCGGGTCGACGTAGAAGGTGCCGGGCACCACCTCGGACCGCGAGCCGACCTGACGCAGCTCGACGCCGTTGCGGAACACCTGGTCGGGCTTGCCGGCCAGCGGGTACGCCGGGTCGATGGCGTCCTCGTCGTAGCAGGTCTGGCACAGCGGCGAGGTCCAGTTGGTCGCCCGCCAGTCGTCGCCGTCGGCGGTCCAGGCCGAGATGATGTCCGAGCCCTTGAGCTGTACGTTCTCGTTGGGGTAGGGCTGAACGGTGATCCGTTTGTTGATGCCGCCCAGTCCCTCGCGGTAGACACCGCCGCGCATGACGATCGTCCCGCCGGCCGACACCCTGCTGACCGCGGCGGTCAGCGTCCGCAGCGGTTGCGCCTCGGTGCCGGGGGCGCTGTCGTTGCCGGTCGGCGACACGAACAACGCCCCGGGCGGGATGGGGTACGCCACGGCCCGCGGCGACGGCACCCCGGCGGCGGCCGGGTCGGTCGTCCGCCCCGGGCCCGGGGCGACGGTGGCCCCGGTGTCGGGAGCCGCACCGGCGGACGCCGTCCCCGGGACGGCGGCGAGGTTCAGCACAACCAGGCCGGCGGCGATCGCGACGCCGGCCCGGCGACGTCGACGCGCCCGACGTACGGCCGCACGGATCATGCTCGGTACTCCTTGGAGGTCGACGTGTCGACGGGACTGTCTCGCCGGGTCCGTCGCGACGCCCGTCGCGGCGTTTCACCCCTGCCCGGCAGCAGGCGAGGATGGTCAGCCGACGTGTGGCTGTTCCCTGAGGCCACTCCACCCCATCGGCACCAGGCTATGGTTGGCGCGGTGATAGTAGCGAGTGCCGACCGGTCCGTCCATTTCGGATAGGGCCGGTACCCGGTGCGGACCGTGGGTGAGGCGGGCGGCCACGGCCGTCGTCGTACCCGCCGTGTGCGTGCCCGGTCGTGACGAACGGGCCCGGTGCGGAGGGCGACACCTCCGTACCGGGCCCGCAGGAACCGGTGGGTGGGGACGCTACCGGGCGGCGCAGGTGGGCGTCATGCCCGTGCCGGTGCCGTCGCCCTGGAAGCCGAACTCGGTCGACTGGCCGGGGCCGAGAGAGCCGTTGTAGCTGACGTTGCTGAACTGGACCGTGCCGGAGTTGCCGCTACGGTTCGCGTTCCAGAGGTTGACGATGCTCGCGCCCGGCGGCAGGGTCATCGTCACCGTCCAGCCGCTGACCGGGGACGATCCGGCGGTGACCCGGACCGTGGCGACGAAGCCCCCGGTCCACGACTGCACCGACACCGTGGCCGAGCAACCGGCACCGGTCGGCGGGGTCGTCGGCGGGGTCGTGGGCGGTGTCGTCGGCGGGGTCGTGGGCGGCGTGGTGGGCGGGGTCGTGGGCGGCGTGGTGGGCGGCGTGGTCGGGCCGTCGGTGAGGGTCGGGGTCGTCCAGTCCCGCCACTGGGCCAGGTTGCCCGCCTTCCGGCTCGAGATCCGGAAGGTACCCGTCACGTTGCCCGTCTTCAGCAGGAACTTCTGGATGTACGCCTGCATCGGGGCCCGCCACTCCGACCGGTTGGCGCAGTGGGTGCCGTCCTGGACGTCGGACCAGTAGCTGATGTTGTCCCCCGCACCCAGCGCCCTGTAGACCTCCGCCCCGGCCAGGGCGGCCACGCTGCCGGACTGGGCGGCCAGCCAGTCGATGTGGGGGTTCTCCATGATGAACAGGCCGCGCGGCGCGACCATGGCCACCATCTGGTGCGTGTCGACCGGAAGCGCGCTCGGGTTGCCCGTGTAGGAGCCGAACGCGTCGCCCAGCCACGGCTGCTCCCCGTAGGCGCTGCTCAGGCTCTGCGCGCCGCCCTCCTGGGCGACCGAGCGGAACGCGGGAACGCCGGCGGTGCCCGACTCGATCGGCATCGTCAGCGCGACGCGCTGGTCCAGCACGCCGACCGCGAAGGCACCCTTGCCGTACCGCGAGCAGCCCGTGACACCGATGTCCGCCCGAAGGATGTTGCCGCCCGACTGCTCGATGACGTCGATGATGCGGCTGGCGCCCCAGGCCCAGGCGGCGAGCAGCCCGGTGCTGCTGGAGGAGCCGTAGAGGGTGTAGAAGGCGCCCTGCTTGTTGTTCCGTGGCGTGCCCTCCCGCCCGACGGCCAGCGGGTCGTAGCTGATGACGGCGGCACCGGAGTTCCTGATGGTGGCGGTGTCGGCGCCGAACCCGCCCACGACGATGACGGCCGGGAACGGACCGGTGCCGCTGGGCAGCTGCACGCCCGCCGAGAAGCTGGCGCTGCGGCCGTTGTGCGAGACGTTCACGGTGATGCTGGTGCTGGAGACCGTCCCGGTGACACTCGCGGGCTTCGGCGGCTTGTCACCGTAGACGTACCGTTCCACGAGTTCTCTGGTCTCTGCCCGGCGGCAGCGCCAGTCGGCCTTGGAGGTGATGCGTGTGCCGTCGAACCTCCTGAAGGGATCAGGAAGTCTGGGGTTGGCGGGGAACGAGCCGGGGACGGTCACCGGGCAGTCAGCGCCCTCGTCCTCGACGCCCGCGGCCAGCGCGACGCCGGCGGCCAGCGGATTGCCGGCCGCGGCTTCGGCGACCGTGGTCCTCGCGACGACCGTCACCGCTCCCGTGGCCGCGAGCGCCGCCGCCAGCGAGACGCACAGTGTGCGGAGCGTGGCGCGGCCCGAGCTGGTGTTCACGTGGGCTCTCCTTCCGGGGGTGGTGGAGGCGACGAACTAAATCGATGATCACAAATGTCAGCATGTTCAGTTTCGGCCAGGATGTCGAAACATGTCAATGCTGCTCCGATGTGTCGCCGCTGTTCACGCCGGGTCCCACCCGGTGGTGCCCCGCCGGCGACCGGCCGGGCGTCCGACCCGACGACCCGGCCCGGGGCCGGCGTCACCGGCGGGAACGGGAGCGCCCATCCGCTCGACCGCCGCGACGGCGGCCGAGCGGCTCAGCTCAGGAGAGCCGGTCTGAGCTCCGCACCCAGGTTGATCGCGCCGACCACCCGGTCACCGGTCGGGTCGTAGACGTTGATCGTGTTGTTGCGCCGCATCAGTTCCCGGACCGACGGCGGCAGCCGGGGCGGGTCCTCCATCGCCGCGCGTAGCTGTCGGGCCGTCGTGATCAGCCCGCCCGCCAACGACGCGGCGTCGACGTCCACCCGGATCCCCCCGTACTCCCATCCGGCGGTGGTGAGGTCGAACACCTCGAACACGTGCGCCAGCAGCGGAAAGGGGTCGGTCACCCGAACCACCCGGGGCGCCCGTGCGCCGACGACCGTGGCCGCCGCGGCCACCTGCGCGTACGGGTGGAAGCCACACGGCAACGTGAAGAGCGGCCACCGCAGCCACGGCCCGGCCTCCCGCCACAGTGGCCGGTAGTTGCGGCGGTTGACGACGAGGCGACGACCGGTACGGCGGTACAGGTCGGCCACCTGGGCACACAGGTCGGCGTACGCCTCGTCGGCGACCTCGCGCAGGATCCCGGCGGCCACCACCAGGCCGTCGTCGCCGTCCAGCAACCGGACCACCGCGTCGGCCTGCTCGGCGAACCGGACCCGCACGTGCGTACCGAACCGCTGCCGGACGTCCCGGAGCAACGCCGCCTGTCGGGCCGGATCGTGCTGGACCCGCTCCCCGCCCAGCAGACGCCGAAGCCACCGCATGTCGCCTCGTTTCCGCAGCCGCCGTGGAACGCGGCCATGCTACAGGACCCCGATCGGCGACCCGGGCACCCCGTTTCCCCGGCCGGCCGCGCCGTCAGGTCGTCTCGGGGGCCTGACCGATCGCCGCACGAAGCTGGGCGCACGCCTGGTCGGCGACGCCCACGAGGCGCGCGGTGGCGTCGGGCGTGAGGCCGCGCTCGGTCGCCGTCCAGCAGACCCAGGCCCGGGCGACGTCCGGTAGGACCCGTCCGACCGCCGGGTCGTCCTCGCCGGCGGATGCCAGGGCGGGCAGGCCGAGGACGACCAGGACCCGACGCGGGCCGAGCCGGAGGGGATGACAGGCGGCCTGCTCGACGAACTGCGTCACCAGCAGGTCGAGAGCCCGGCGCGTCGCAGCGTCCGCGGGCAGCGACGCCGCGGCCTCGGAGGCGAGAAAGTTCCGCTTGAGAAGTTCGATCTCCACGCTGGAGGGAAACGGCTCCGGTGGCGCGGCGGTGTCGCTGAGGGCGCGGGCGCGGGCCAGGGTCAGCGCACGCATCTTCCAGTACGCCTCCGGCAGGGGCCGCAGCCGGTACTCGGGATTGGCACTGAGCTCGTCGGAGGTGGCGACCGCGTCCTCGATCAGCCGCCGGGCGAGCGCGGGGTCGAGCGGCCCGCCCACCAGGCCGTCGCCGTCGTCCTCCGCACGGCGGATCAGGTCCAGCCACGGTTCGACCCGGGTGCCGAGGGTGAGTTCCCGGACCAGTCCGCCGCCGATCGTGCGATCGATCAACGTCAGGATGGCGTGTTCGTCGGCGCCGTCGTAGGAGAAGGCACAGAGCACGAAGGCGATCTCGTCGAACGGGTCGCGCGCCCACCAGCAGCCGTCCACCCGGACCCGGCCGATCGCGGGCGCCCAGGACGGCTCCGGCACTCCCTGCCCGACGAGCCGGTCGGCGTTCATCCGGGCGAGCTCGCGTTGGGTGTCGACGGTGCTCATCGCCGCGAAGGCACGCAACGCGGCCAACGCGGTCGGTGTCCGACGTCGGCCCAGCTCGTGGATGACCATGGCGTCGGCCTGCACCGCGTCGGTCAGGGACAGTGCCAGGCCATCCGCGGTCTGGTGGGCGAGCAGCTGTGTCATCCCCTGCTCGACCGACCACGGTGAACTCCCTGCCATGATCGAGAAGTTCCACTCCAGGAAGTCCGCACTCCTGGCGGTACGACCGGCACGGGGATCGCTGCCATCCATGGGGCAATTGTCGCAGCCGAGGGTGAGCAGGCGACCGCGCTCGCGTGACCGGCGCGTCGGACCGACGGGCCGGCCCGCGCCGGGGTCGGCACGGCGGGCGGTCACCCGGGCCCGGTCGGGCCCGGAGGCGACCGGTGCGGCGGTGTCCTGGCAGGCACGGCCGGCTCCGGCGGCCGGCCACGGTGAACACGGTGGACCGGCGTCCGGGCGCGCCGGTCAGCCGGGGCGGCCGCCGAGCCGGTGCCGCAGGTCCTCCGCCTCACGGCGGGCGCGGTCCGCCGAGGCCCCGTCGCCGAGGGCCTCGTACGCCTCGGCGAGCGTCTCCAACCCGGTGGCGAGCCAGTACGGCGAGCCGATACGCCGCCACACCGCGACCGCCTGCTCCGCCCGGCGGTACGCGGGCCGGGGCCGGCCGACGGCGAGCTGCGCGACCGCCAGCACCCACAGCGTCCCCGCCTCACCCCAGGCGTTGGCGAAGTCGCGGTAGGTCCACAGACAGCGGGCCAGCAGCCGCCGCGCCTCGGCGTGCCGGCCCTGGCGCACCCACATCTCACCGAGCCAGCAGCCGGCGTGGGCCGCGCCGAGCCGGTCGCCGAGCCGCTCGCTGATCTCCTTCGCCGCCTGCAGGCGTGCCGCGGCCACCTCGTACTCCCGACCGGCGCGTGCGACGTGCCCCAGGCAGCGCAGGGCCTGCGCCTCACCCGGCAGGTAGCCGGCCTGGCGGCTGAGCCGCAGGCACTCGGCGAAGTGTTCGGCCGCCTCGGTGAGCCGCCCGCGTTCCAGATGGACCACGCCGATCCCGCTCGTGGCGTACACCAGGCCGTTGATGTTGTCGATCCGTGCGGCGAGCTGGCGGGCCCGCCCGAAGTCGCGCAGCGCCGCCTCGTACTCGCCCCGCAGCCGGTGCAGGTACCCGAGGCCGGCGGCGACCGCCGCCTCGTACTCGGGGTCGCGTGCCGTGCTGGTCGCCCGCGCCGCCTCGAAGTGGGCGATGGCGTCGGCGTACCGGTCCTGGATGGTGTCCAGCTCGCCGAGGCCGCGGTGCAGCTTCAGCGCGGTGCGCCGGTCGCCGGCGCGTTCGGCGGCGGCCAGGGCCCGGCTCTGCACCCGGCGCCAGTCCTCGAACCGGTTGCTGATCTGGAAGAACGTCGTCAGTGAGGCGGCGAGGCAGCCCGCCAGGTCGGTGACGCCGAGATCGAGCCCGTCGTCCACGACGGCGACCAGGAACGCGTGCTCGCGTTCGAACCAGGCCATCGGCTCGGCGGTGAGCCGGTCCAGCTCCGCCTGCGGCAGGCTCCACCGGGCCAGCCGGTGCCGCGAGACGCCCAGGAAGTCCGCGGACAGCCGGGCGTCGGCCCGCTCCGCCAGGGCCAGGGCGGCACCCACCAGGCGGCGCAGGGCGGCGGTACGGGCGTGCCCCGGCTCCTCGGCGGCCTGCTCCTGGGCGTACAGCCGGACCAGGTCGTGGAGTCGGTAGCGGGACCCGCCCGCCGGCTCGACCAGGCTCGCCGCCACCAGGTCGTCCAGCAGCCGCTCCGCCTGGGTGAGCGGGACGTCCAGCAGCGCGGCCAGCGCCCAGGACGGGAAGTCCCGCAGCCGCAGCAGACCGAGCCGGGAGAACGCGCTCCGCGTCGCGGCGCCCAGGCCGCGGTAGGTCAGGTCGAGGCTGGAGCGTACCGCCAGGTCGGCGACGGCCAGCTCGTCGAGCCGGTGCTGGGCGACCTCCAGCCGGTCCGCCAGCGCGGCCAGCGGCAGGCCGGGCCGGGCCACCAGCCGGGCGGCGGCGACGCGCAGGGCGAGGGGAAGATGCCCGCACAACGTGGCGATCCGCAGGGCCGCACCCGGGTCCTCCGCCACCCGCTCCGGTCCGACCAGGCGCCCGAGCAGGGCGATGGCGTCGGAGCCGGTGAGCACACCGAGCGGTACCCGGACCGCCTCGGAGAGGCCGAGGAGCACGTCCCGGCTGGTCACCACGGCGGCGCAGCCGGGGCCGGCGGGCAGCAGCGGGCGGACCTGCGCCACCGACGCGGCGTCGTCCAGCACCACCAGGATCCGGCGCTGGGCGACCATGGAGCGGAACATCGCGGCGGCCTCCGCCTCCTCGTCCGGCACGGCGGACGGGCGAACCCCGAGGGTCCGCAGGAAGCGGCCGAGCACCTCGACCGGGGGCAGGGGTCGCAGGCCCGGACTGGCGCCCTGGAGATCGACGTAGAGCTGTCCGTCCGGGAAGCCGTCCATGCTCGCCCGCGCCGCCGCCACCGCCAGCGCCGACTTGCCGACGCCGGCCAGGCCGTCGATGGCCACCACGACCGGGCCGCGCCGGCTGGCGGCGCCGGAGAGGAGCTGGTGCAGCAGGTTCAGCTCCCCGGTACGGCCGCAGAAGGCGTTCGTGCCGGCCGGCAGCTGCCGGGGCGACCCGGCGGCCGGTTCGTGCCGCCCGGACGTGCGGGCCGCGCCGGCCTCCACACGATCGGCACCGGTCCGGCTGCCGTCGTGCTCGGCAACCCGGTCAGGTCCGTGCAGAATCCGCTGGTAGAGCTGCCGCAGCTCCGGGCCGGGATCGGTGCCCAGCTCCCTGGCCAGCACGGCGCGCAGGTCGGCGTACGCGGCCAGCGCCTCGCCCGGCCTCCCGGCGCGCGTCAACGCCAGCATGAGGTACGCCCACAGCCGCTCCCGCAGCGGGTGTTCCGTGACCAGCCCACGCAGCTCGGTGACGACGTTCTCCGGACGGCCCAGGCCGAGCTGCACCTGCGCCCACTGCTCGGCCACCGTCAGGCGCCGCTCGTCCAGCCACGCCGCCTTCGCCTGCAGGGCCGGCCCGCACACCACGCCGTCGAGGGCCCGTCCGCGCCACAGCCGCAGCGCCTGCTCCAGGCGCTCGGCCGCCTCCGGCATACGCCCGGCCCGCAGCGCCTGGCCGCCCTGGTCGGCCAGTTCCTGGAAGCGGTCCAGGTCGAGCTCGCCGGGAAGCACGGTCAGCTGGTAGCCGCCACCCCGGACCGTCCGCAGACGCGACTCGCGTTCGCCCGGCACCCGCAGCGCCCGGCGCAGCCCGGCCAGGTAACCGCGCAGGTTGGCACCGGCGGCCGCCGGCGGATGCCACCACACCGACTCCACCAGCCGGTCGGTGGACAGTGTCTGGTCGGTGCCGAGCAACAGCGCGGCCAGCACGACCCGCTGCTTCGGCGCCCCGATGTCGAGGCGCTGGCCGTTGTGGTAGACGTCCGGTCGCCCAAGGATACGGAACTCCACGCCAAACCACCCCCCGGTCGACCATCCCGGTGTCGTACCGCCCACCTGCGGCTCGTGCCGGCCGAGCCGTGGGGCCGTCCACGATCACCATGCCCGGTCGCCGGGCGTGCGGTCGAGTGAGGCCGTCCGTCGGGACCGGTGTCCTGGCACGGCGCCGCCCGCGTCGGCGTCCGGGGCGGTACGGCCCCCTCCCACGCCGTACGTGTCCGTACCGCCGCCGGTCCTCGTCGCGGGCGCGGCCTGACAGAAGCCAGCCACACCACGCGCGCGCATCCGGCCCAGCGGGTCGCGCGGCGTGTGCGCAATCTGTGCACGCCGTCGCGACAATCCCCGACGGGACGGAGGTGTGAGGTGTCTGGCGTGCGGATTCCTGGGCCTCGGTCGGCAGGCGCCGGTCGGCACGTGCTGGCCGTGCTCGGTGTCCTGGCCGTCGTCGCGGCGACGTCACTGGCAACGGGGGCGCCGGCGACGGCGGCCACCACCACCATCACCCTGTACGCCGGCGGTGGCGGCGACGACCTCGGCAACGTCTTCGCCAACATCCTCGGTGCCAACCACCGATACACCTTCAACGGGTACGACACGTGGAATCCCGCCACCGGCCAGGTCCGTCCCGACGTGGTGGACAAGGCCCGGCAGATGGGGATGCGGGTGCTTCGCTGGCCGGGCGGAACGGTCGGCAACACCGTCTGGTGGAAGGGCACGATCGGCGCCAACCGGATGTGCCAGCGCGACGGCCGGATCGCCGACCTGGGTGACGCGGCCGACCCGGCCGACGACGTGCTGATGGCCCGCGACCCGGCCTACGGGCTCGACGAGCACATGGCGTTCGTGGCCAGCATCGGTGCCGAGGCGCAGATCATGGTGCCGATGGCGATCGGCAACCCGATCGACGCCGCGGACCTGGTGGAGTACCTGAACACGCCGGCCGGGGACGGGATCAACCCGAACGGTGGCACGGACTGGGCCGAGGTGCGTGCGGCGAACGGGCATCCGGCCCCGTACGGGGTGCGCTTCTTCGAGCTCGGCAACGAGCACTACCACGCCAACCAGCGCTACTGGATGGCGCAGAACCAGCCCTCCGCCAAGCCCCCTGCCCGGGCCGCCATCGCCCAGTACATCAACGGTGGCAGCCGGCGCATCACCGGCGAACGGCTGGGGAAGCTGACCCGGCGCGACGCGGCGGGCAACCGGAGCTGCACCGGTTCCACGGCGGGCGTGCCCAGCGACGGCACCCCGGGACAGGTGTTCACCATCCGCTACCCGTCGGTGGCGGTCGACACCTTCGTCCTGCGCGTCGGCGGTGTGACCTGGCGGCGGGTGGACAGTCTCGCCTCCGCCGGTCCCGCCGATCGGGTGTTCGTGCTGCGCCCGCACATCGGCGAGGTGCAGTTCGGCGACGGGGTGCACGGCGCGATCCCGCCGGCCGGTGCCCACGTCGAGGCGGACTACACCTCCGAGCACCGGGGATTCGTCCACTTCTACGAGCGGATGAAGGCGGTCGACCCGTCGATCAGCGTGTGCGCCAGCTGGGGTCGGGCCAACTTCCCGGCACTGTTCGCGGAGCTGGCCCCGGCCGGGAGCCGGTACGACTGCCTCACCGCGCATCCGTACACCCACTTCACGGGCCAGGGCAAGGCCGACTGGGACAGTGCCGTGGAGGCGCACGACTGGCACATGCTCAGCGCCTGGGGTGAGCGGGAGGCGGTGGCGGAGCTGCGCGCGGCGGTGAACGCCCACACCTCGGCGCCGCGCCCGTACGTCGCGATCTCCGAGTACGGGGCGCTGTGGGGTCCCGAGACCGGCAACCCGTTCCCCGAGTACGCCCACGCGATGACCCACGCGCTCTACATGGCGAGCCAGTGGATCCACTGGCTGGAGCTCGGTATTCCCTGGGCGGAGGGGAACGACTTCGTGTCGCACGGCTGGTACACCCTGCTCGGGCCGGCCGGCAGCGGGTTCGTCCGCTCCGCCGAGGCGGTCACCCGGGAGGCGGTCGCGCCGATGTTCCTGGCCCGGGGCAAGCGGATCCGGCACACGGTGGCCGGTGACCCGCTGCGGGACCCGCCCGACGCCGTGATGTGCGACGGGGGCGCCCCGAGCTCCTGCACGGGGACGTACCAGAAGCTCAACGTCACCGCCACCCGGGCGCCGGACGGCACGGTCTACCTCATGGTGGTCAACCGGTCGCCGGTGGCCGGTGACGCGGTCACCGCGGACGTGGTCCTCCGCGGCTTCGCCACCCGCGGTGAGGCCACCGTCCGGCGTGTCGCGCCGAGCCACTTCACCAGCCACAACGACGTCGAGACCCCGAACGCGGTGACCCTGTCGGAGTGGCGGCGCCCGGTGGGGGCGGACCGGTTCTCCGAGACGTTCCCGCCCTACTCGGTCACCCTCGTCCGGCTTCCGCCGGCCACGTCGTCCTGATCCGCGGGGCCGTGATGACCGTCGACGCGGGTCGGTTGGCCGCCGGGTACGGGGGAGGGCCGCGCACGACGGACGGGGTGGGCGCCCGGACCGGCGCGCCACCGCCCGTCCGGGTCGCCCGGCGGCAGGTGACGCGACCGGCGCGTGCCCGGGCCGGCAGGATGGCCGTCCGGCCGACCAGTGATGGCCGATCACGCAATTTTGGTGATCATCAGTGACCGCCAGACTCCAGCGGGTGGCCAGAAACCGTGACACCGCACTGCCGCACACTCCTCCGCGCCCGGTCGGGCCAGCCTGCGACGTCGCCCCGGACCACCGACCCGCGGCCGACCCGGGAGGTCGGCTGCCCCCGGACGACGCGTCCACCCGGATCCGCGGCATGCGGTGCGGGATGGGCGGGGATCCCGTCGACGGTCGGGCGGTGGTGTGCCGGTGAGGCACATGCTGCCCGACCCCGACCTCACCGAGCGTTTCCACCGGCGGCTCACCGGCCGGCCGGGTGGCATGGCGTACGCACTCGGCTGGATGTACTCGTGGACCGTGGCGATGGCGCACGACCACGCCGCGGGGTGCACCGCCGAGGAGTGCCGGACCTGCGGGGAGTTCGTCGCCGCGCTGTCGCTGTTCGCCGCGGTGTCCCGGGACATCCCGAAGACGCGGGGCGTGCTGGAGTGGCTGGCCCGCCCACCCCGGTAGTCGCCGGACGTCCTCCGACGCTTCCGCCGGGACGGCCGGGGTCCAGAGAGCGGGGGACGTGCCCTCGGGGCCGGCCACCGCGCACCGCCCCCCGTGGGCCGGGCGCCTACCCGCCCGTCGTGCCGTCGACGGCGAGCAGCCGGGCGAGTTGCCGCAGCATCGCCGGCCGGGGTCGGTAGTACACCCAGGTGCCGCGTCGCTCGGCGTCCACCAGGCCGGCCTCCCGCAGCGTCCGCAGATGGTAGGAGATCGTCGGCCCGGACAGGTCGAACGCCGGGGTGAGATCACAGACGCAGATCTCCCCGCCGGGCGCCGAGGCGATCATCGACATCAACCGTAACCGGACGGGGTCGCCGAGCGCCCGGAACGCCGGAGCGAGCCGGTCGGCCGCCTCGTGCGAGATCCGTCGCGCGCTGAGCGGGGCACAGCACGGTTCGGCGGAGGTCGGGTCGACCGGGATCGTCCCCGTCCGTTGTTTCGTCACTGCTCTAAGTTGACAGATCTCAAGACAGCGTGCAAGCCTCTGATTCGAGAAACGTCAAGACAGCCTCCGCGGTGGGGCGGGAGGGGAGGAGTCCTGCGATGAGCACGTCACCGGGCGAGCCGCCCGTGGTCGTGATCGGGGCCGGCCCGGTCGGCCTGGCCGCCGCGGCGCACCTGTACGAGCGAGGGCTGCCGTTCACCGTCCTTGAGGCGAAGGACGCGCCGGGCGCGGCCGTACGCGAGTGGGGACACGTACGGATGTTCTCCCCGTGGCGGTACAACGTCGACCGCACCGCCGCCCGCCTGCTCGCCGACAGCGGCTGGACCGCTCCCGACCCCGACCGTCTGCCCACCGGCGCACACCTGGTCGCCGAGTACCTCCAGCCGCTGGCCGCCCTGCCGGCGCTCGCCCCACACGTCCGCTACCACGCCCGGGTGGTGGCGGTGACCCGTCTCGGCCTGGACCGGCTCCGCACCGCCGGCCGGGCCACCACGCCGTTCCTGGTACGGCTGGCCTCCGGCGAGGACGTGCTGGCACGGGCGGTGATCGACGCCTCCGGCACCTGGCACACCCCCAACGTGCTCGGCGCGTCCGGGATCCCCGCGCACGGCGAGACCGACGCCGCCGGGTTCGTCGTGGGCGCCCTGCCCGACGTGCTCGGTGCCGACCGGGAGCAGTTCGCCGGCCGGCACACGCTGGTCGTCGGCGCCGGCCACTCGGCGGCGAACACGCTGCTCGCCCTCGCCGACCTGGCCGGCCGGGCAGCGGGTACCCGGGTGACGTGGGCGATCCGCTCGGCCAGTCCGGCCCGCACCTACGGCGGCGGGGACGCCGACGCCCTACCCGCCCGGGGTGCGCTCGGCACCCGGCTGCGGGAGCACGTGGAGGCCGGCCGTATCGCCCTGGTCACGGAATTCGCCGTCCACTCCCTGACCCCGCGGCCCGACGGAACGGTCGAGGTCAGCGACGGCACCCGGACGATCGTGGCCCACCGGATCGTCTCGGCCACCGGCTTTCGCCCCGACCACTCCATCGCCGGTGAGCTGCGTCTGGACCTGGATCCGATCATGGGCTCCACCCGGGCCCTCGCCCCACTGATCGACCCGAACCACCACTCCTGCGGCACGGTTCCACCGCACGGCGTCGACCAGCTCACCCACCCGGAGCCGGACTACTACGCCATCGGAATGAAAAGCTACGGGCGGGCTCCCACGTTCCTGCTGGCCACCGGCTACGAGCAGGCCCGCTCCGTCGTCGCCGCACTCGCCGGTGACTGGGCCGCGGCCCGCGACGTCCGGCTCGACCTGCCCGAAACCGGGGTCTGCGTCGGCGATCCCGTCCGCGACGAGGACAGCACCCCCGTCGGGGGAGGCTGCTGCGGCCGCTGAGTTCCCGACGCGTGCTCCACACCGCCGGCGGGCCCGGGACGCCTCCACGCCGCCGGCCGTCTGCCGGTGGTCCAACCAGGAGCGCGGGCCGGTCCGGCAGCCGACCCTCGCGGCCCCGTCCGCCCCGCCGCGCCCCGGCGGCCGCGCCCGGTACGTCCGATCACCGGGCGGTGCCGGCGCGGCGGGCACGCCGGGTCGCGTAAACCAGCAACAGCGCGACCGCGACCCCCTCGGCGACCAGGATCAGGACCGCCCCGACCGGTCCGACCCAGGAGGCCAGCGACGTGTACCACAGCCGGATCAGCAGTACGCCGACCGTGCCGCCACAGCCGACCGTCGCCAGTCCGTACAGGGCGTACACGACGCGGTCCCGACGCGGGTAGCCGCCCACCGCACGCGGGCCGCCACGCAACAGCCTGCCGTAGAAGCGGTACGTCTCAGCGCGCAGGTCGACCAGGTTGAGCGCGTGGGTGAGCATGTAGTAGCCGTCCAGCCGCAGGAAGGGCACCAGGTTGAGGCCGGCCGACACGGTGCCGAAGAGCAGGACCGCGCCGGCCAGTCCGTGCAGCAGGTGCCCGGTCGGGGCCAACGCCCAGACGGCGGCGAACGGCAGCAGGGCGAGCATGGTGGAGAACACCCCGGCGAACGCGGTCGCGACCCGTTGACCGGGCGGCAGCAGCACCACGTCGTCGACCCTGCAGTACGGGGCCAGCACCGGAAACCGCCACAACAGGCCGATCTCCCGCACCCGCCCGCCGAAGTGCCAGCAGGTCAGCCCGTGCGCGCACTCGTGCACGAAGACGAGCGACCAGGCGACGAGCACCCCGAGCACGGTGGGCAGGACGCCCCGCCGGTCCTCGGCGAAGACCACGTCGACCAGCCGTGACCAGTCGTACACCACGTAGCCGGCGAGGGCGAACACGGCGCACAGCGCCGGCACCACGAACCCCGGACGGAACAGCACGGCCAGCCGCGGCCCGACGCGGGCGAACAGCCGGTCGGGGTCGAACAGCGGAAACCGCGCGTGCAGCAGGCTCCGTCTCACCTCGGCGGCCGGGGGCGGGGCCGGCGTCTCGCCGTCGGCCACCCCGGCCAGCAGGTGCCGGCGGTGCAGCATCGCGAACAGCTGCTGCCAGCTCTCCGGGCCGAGCCGACGCCCGAACGCCTCGGCGTACGCGGCGCCCAGCTCGTCCACGGAACGCCGTCCGTCCATGCGGGACAGCAGGAAGTACTCCCGTGGGCCGACGCGGTAGAACCGGCCGGACACCGGGTCCTTGACGTGGTGCACCACGTCCTCGCCCCGACGCTGCGCGGGGCCCAGCACGACCTCCGGCCGCAGCCGGGGCCGTACCGCCGCGGTGTCAGTCGGCCGTGCCGCCGCGGTGTCAGCCGTGCCCACCACGCCTCACCTCCTCGGGCCGGCGGCCCGGTCGCGCCGCACCGTCCCGGACCGGCGTCACCACCCTCCCCGGCCGGTCGGTCACGCCGCACCCACCGGCGACAGGTCGTCGAGCAGCGCCTTCCGGATGACGTAGGAGAGGTAGATCTCGTCCAGGATGCTCACGCCGAGCCGGTTGTTGGTCATGTGCATGTACGAACTGAGCAGGACCGGCAGCGCGACGTCCGGGTCGGTGGTCGGGGTGGGGTCGCCGCCGCCGCGCTGGAACCACACGACACCGCTGGCGACCAGGTCGGTGACCCGGTTCCGGAGCTCGTGGCAGTGTGCCAGCCAGCGTTTCTCCACCCCGGCGGTCGTGTCGGCCTCCCCACGCGCGGCCCGGCGCAGCGCGGTCAACCGGTCGCGCAGCGAGTCCGCCATCCGCCGGTAGCTGGTGTCGAAACTGGCGTGGTACTCGTCGCTGGGTTCCTGGTAGGAGACCTCCCAGAAGCGTCGGTACTCCTCGAGGAAGTCGGCGATGCGTCGCTCGTCGCGCAGGAACACCGCGCACATCATCATCATGAGCTGGGTGGCCAGGCCGAGCAGCACCGGGCGGACGTGGACGTTCGTGGTGGCGAGCAGGTGCAGGACGACGTCGCTGGACTGCTCGAAGTGCCACTCGGCCAGCTCCACGCCCGCCGGGCCGCCGTACCGGCCGTACTCGCGCTCGTAGGGGATGTACGCGTAGCTGTTGTTCGGGCGCATCGGCATCACGCCGTCCGGCCCGTACGTCTCGTTCCAGCGCTGCTCGCCGTACTCGGCGAGGAACATCTGCCGGTAGAGGTCGGCCAGCCCCTCACTGTCCGCCTCGTAGAGCGCCGGCCGGCGGCGGAGGAACCCGTCGATGGCGGTGTCGACCTCGGCGCGCACCACGGCCGGGTCCACCCCGGGGGCGGGCAGCAGCCGCAGCCGGACGTGCGGTCCCTCCAGCCAGTACTTGATGAAGAAGTAGCGGCTGATCAGCCCCTCGGCGCGCAGCCGGTCCACCAGGGGCCGCACGCACTCCACCAGCATCGGGTTGGCGTTGCTGGCGTAGAACACGTGCACGCTGAGCCATCCGTGGTCGACCGGCGAGGGTACCTCAGTCACGTTCGCCCCCTCCGGTTCGGGTGCCGTTGAGTTCGACGGTGAGTTCGGTGACGTGGCTGCCGCCCGCGCCGCGCAGCACCTGCGCGTGGCGGCCGGGCAGCATCTCGGTGAACACCAGCCGGCTGCCGGCCTGGCGGGCGACGGCGTCCAGCAGCTCCAGGGAGAAGTAGCTGTCGAAGTCGATGTAGCGCGGCTTCCGGTCGAAGCGCACACCCGGCTCCCCACCCGCGGGACCGCCGTCCGCCGCCTGGGCGGGCCGGGCGCCCTCGGGGGTGGCGAAGACCCGTCGGGGCAGCCCGTTCTCCCGGCGCCAGCGGGCCCAGCCGAGGAACCACTCGGCCGCCGACTGGTCCGGGGTGCGTGCCCCCGGCAGGTAGTCCGGGTGCAGCTTCCACATCCGACGCTGCAGCACGACGCCGCGGTGCCGGATCCGGGGGTAGCTGGCGATGGTACGGCCGGGCAGCCGTACGTTCGTGCCGGCCCACAGGTCGGGCTGGGCCATGCCCAGGTAGGCGAAGTTGAGCAGCACCTGCTGCACCTCGGGCAGTGCCATCGGCAGGAGGAAACCCAGGTAGACCGGGATCACCTCGGCGTCCAGCCGGCGGGAGCGCAGCATCAGGCGGTCACTGCCCGGATCGTGCTCGACCACCAGGTCGTCCATGTGGATCTGCTCGTCGCGGGGGCGGAAGCTCATCTCGCCCGGGCAGACCAGCTCGTAGGGCGTCACGGCCGGGTGCAGGTTGAGGTTGGTCGCGTCGTACCCGCCCTTCAGCTCGGCGAGCACCGCGCCCGGCGGTTGCAGGCGGGCCAGCTCGGCGCGCAGCGTCTCGGCCAGCCGCGCGTCGTCGAACAGGTACGCGAACCGGGAGAACAGCAGGGTCATACCGGAGTAGACCCGGTTGACCACCACCCGGGGCTCGGTGCCGTCGTCGGCGATCTGCAGGAAGAACGACCGGGGGTCCAGCGCACCCAGGTTCGTCGGCACCAGCGCGGCGATGTCGGCCATGAACCGGTCGTCGAGGACCAGCTCCGGCGCGTCCGGCGGCAGGTTCGCGTACGCCTCGTCGATGCGGCGGGCCAGTTCGATCCGGGCGTCGTCCAACGCGGTGATCTCGTCCTGCCGGAACCAGTTCTCCTGGCGGACGTACCGGTTCTCCTCGTCGAACGCCCGACGGCGCAGCATCCGGGTGCTGTAGTGCGCGAAGAAGTCCTGCTGGAACTCGTGGGCGAAGGTG
Source organism: uncultured Micromonospora sp. (assembly GCA_937951935.1). Lineage (GTDB taxonomy): Bacteria > Actinomycetota > Actinomycetes > Mycobacteriales > Micromonosporaceae > Plantactinospora. The sequence goes on from CALGAM010000005.1 coordinate 22,524, forward strand.
AGCAGGTCCGGGCAGCGGCCGCCGGGACCGTACCGGGCCAGGAAGAACCCCCGGGTGACCAGCCGTCGGGGCAGGTTGACGTCGAACAGCGGCATGATCCGGGCCAGTGCCCGCAGGCCGGGCAGGACGTCCCGCTCCCAGCGGTCGCGGTCGGCGGTCACCCGCGTGCCGGGCGCGAGGGTGGCGTCCTCGTACAGCAGGGTGCGCGGGGGCGGCACGTCGGCCCGGCCCAGCTCGGCGTGCGCGGCGGCGAGCTCGGCGCGGATGCGACCGAGCACGCGGCGCCGCCCCCCGAGATCCTCGTCCGGGTACGCGGCCACCAGCCGGTTGGCCGCCGCGACCCGGTCGGCCAACCGGTCGGCCCAGTCGGTGCCGATGCCGCGCAGCGCCGCCCGGTAGCCGTCGACCGGGTCGGCCGCGTGGATGTCCAGCTGCAGGTTGGGGACCACCAGCAGGCCGACCCGCAGGAGGTGGTGCAGGTACTGCTCGACCTCGGCGACCGGCCGGTCGCCGTCGGCGACGAGCGCGGTGACCAGGTCGCCCAGCCGGCGGACGCGTCCGCCGTCGAGCGCCGCCAGGACGTCGGCCAGCAGCCGGCCCGACGGCAGCACGAACAACGACTCGTGGATCGCCTCCAGGGTGACCGCCGCGTCGCCGTCCTCGGTGGCGGTGCGGCGCCGGCGCAGGTAGCGGACGCGGCCGTGCTCGATGCGCCACCCGGCGGTGACGGTGACCGGCAGGTCGGCCCGACGGGTCTCGTCGGCGAGCACGATCGCGGACAGCCGGCCGAGTGCGGCGAGGTTGAGCCGGGCCCGGCCGCGCCGGCCCGCCCCGCCCGGCCACTCCACCCGCAGCAGGTCGCCGGTGCCGGTGGTGAAGGTGCCGACGTCGACCGTGGTCAGCCGACTGAACGGGCTGGTCTTGCCGGCGGTGCGGTAGACGTACTCCAGAAGCGACCGTTCGACCCGTCGGGTCCGCTTGCTCCGGGTCCTGCCGTCCCGCAGGTACGTGTCGAGGTACTGGTCCAGAGACGGGGAGGCGAGCTGGATGCCGCCGCGCAGGTCGGGGTGGTCGGCGAGGCGGCGCAGCCGGGCGCGTCGCTCGGCGAGCTCCCGGTCGAGCAGGTCCGGCCCGGCGGACCGCTCCCGCTGGTAGGTCGACCAGGTGGTCAGCCAGTCCCGCAGCCGGGCGTGGACGTCGGAACCGAGCCGGTCGGCCGGCCACCGGTCCGGGTCGGCCGGCCGGGGCGCCCGCAGGTTGTACACGTCCCGGCGGAGTTGGATCAACCGCTGGCGCAGCGTGTCGTCGTCGAGGTTGCGGCCGATCACCTCCCGCAGCGCGTCGGCCAGCTCCTGCCCGGTGCGGCGCAGCCGGTCCTCCAGGTCGAGCACCCGCCCCGCCCAGGCCGCGGTGGCCTCGCAGGCCAGCTCGTCGGCGACCTCCAGCGGCAGGGCAGCGGTGCGCAGCATGAACACCTCGGGCATCCGCCAGGTCAGCTCGGTGGCCGGTGCCCCCGGGGTCGTCGCCGTCACCGTCACGGCAGCCTCCTTTCTCGCCCGCACGCCCGCCTCGGCGCCGTCGGTCACAGTTGGTACACCAGCTCGGCGGCGTGGTCCGGCTGCCGGCCGAGCAACAGGAACAGCAGGGTCCGCTCGTCGGTGGCGTCGATGCCGAGGGCCTCGTTCATCGCGACGTTGTCGAACCCCAGCACCGCGCCGCAGCCCAGACCCTGGGCGGTCGCGGCGCAGTAGACGTACTGCGCCACCGTGCCGACCTCGGCGTTGAGGATCCGGTAGCCGCGTGGGCCGCACGCGGCCAGCACGGCCTCCAGCCGCCCGGTGATGGCGATCACCGCGCCGACCTGCGTCATCGCGTAGTTGGTGAGGAAGTACCGCTGCTGCAGGAACGCGGCCATGTCCGCCGGCGGCGCGGCGTCGGCCGGCAGCAGCGCGTGGTCGGCGGCACGGTAGGCGTACGCTCCCGGGGCCAGCCCGGCGACGTGGTTGGCGAACACCCACAGCCGGGTCAGCCCCGGCCCGTCCTCCGACGGCGTGACGTCGGCCGGGTAGCGCCCGCCGGTGGCGGCGAACGCCAGCGTGGTACCCACCTCGGCGACGGTCAGCTCCGGCGGCCGGCGGAACCGGCCGAAGCTGCTCTGCCGGGCCCGCAGCACCGTGGACAGCGGTTGGTCGAGCCGGTCGAGCTCGGGCGGCGGCAGCGGTGTCGGCGTACCGGACAGGTCGGCGACGGCGGCGGCCCGCAGCTCCTGTGGGGCGTCCCCGGCGACCGGTGCCATCGCCGCCCGGTGCACCGCGGTGACCTGGGGGAACGACAGGACCCTGCGGGACCGTTCGAACGCCACGTGCCGGACCCGTGGCCCGGGGGTCGCCCCGGCCGACGGCTCGACGTCCTGCCGTGGCACCTCGGGCCGCCGGCCGGCGGACGGCGCGGTGGCGTCCACGGCCGTCCGCTCCGGGCCGGCGGCGGCACGGGCCTCCGGCGTCTCGTCGTCCGCCCAGTGCAGGGGGACGACCGCGAAGACGCTCTCCGCGTCACCGTCCAGCCCCAGCAGGTCGTCCAGCGGGCCCGGGTCGAAGGACAGGACCCGGCGCAGCGGCGCGCCGATCGCCCGGGCGAGCAGGTCCCAGGAGCCGAGCAGGGCCCCCAGGTCCTGGGTGACCACGTGGTAGCAGAAGGTGTTGTACTTGAAGGAGTTCTTCCAGAACCGGATGCTGAGCAGCAGGTAATGGTCGGTCCCGTCGGCCGCCGCGCCGAGCGCGTCGCGCACCACCGGCGTGACGTCCCCGACGAGCAGCCGCTCCAGCGCGTGGTGGCCGGTGGCGTAGTGGTAGACGCCGGGCAGCAGCGGGCCGGACGGCCCGGCGACCAGGTAGATCTCCACCGGGTACATGCCGCCGCCGGACGCCGTCGCCCGCCCCCAGACGGCGTGCGGAAAGTGCACCCGCTTGGCGATGTCCTGGTTCCAGTTCACCGCCAGCCGTCGGTCGAGCACCCCGTAGGAGAGCCGCAACAGGGTGGCCAGCCGGTCCAGCGTCCAGCCGCCGGCCGGGCGCTGCGGCCCGGTCAGCAGGTCACGCAGGGTGGTCAGCCGGGGCGGGTCGGTTGCCAACGGCACCCGCACCGCGTCCGGGTACGTCTTGTGCCGGGACGGCTGGTCGGCCCAGTCGACCTCGAAACCCGGCGGCTCCATGGGCTCACGGGCACGCCGGAACACCGCCTCGGCGTACTGTCGGACGACCTCGATGGCGCCGTGCTGCATGGCGGGACGCTCCTCTAGGGGAAGGGGTGCGGGTGAAGGTTGCGCCCGGTCGCGCCGAGCCGGTCGGGTCCGTGCTGGCCGCGGGCCAGGTAGGCGGCGAGCCGGTCGCTGTACAGCACCCGTTGCCGCTGCCAGCCGAAGTCGATCGGGACCAGGGCCGGGGCCAGGACCGCCATCGTGTGTACGCCGGAGACGCTCTGCTCGGGACAGGTCTGGTCGACCGCGAGCACGTCGCCACCGAGCCCGGCGATCAGTCCGGCGACGAACTCCACGTCCTGGCGGAGATCGGTGGTCTCCGGACGGATGGCGAGCCAGTCGGCGTACAGCTCGGACATGGACCGCCGGGGCGGGTCGGCGAAGAGGAACTCCGCGTGCTTGGCCATCTCGGGCAGGCCGTACAGCAGCGCGTGGTGGCTCAGTTCGGTGACCCGGGTGTAGTCCTCGACCATCAGGCGCAGCTCCGGCTCGCTGGCCGCGACCCGCTCGTCGAAGCCGGGTACGTACGACGCGGTCTCGCAGAGCGCGGCCCGGACCGCGTCGTCGGGGTCGAGACTGGCCCCTGCGGCGAAGCAGAGCTGGCCGAGCCCGCCGTCGCGGCGCACCGCGACCGCGGTGACCACGGGGATCGGCAGGTCGGCGCGGGTGTCGAACAGCCGCACGTCGTAGCCGAGCAGGTCGACCCGGTCGAGCATGAAGTGCACCCGTTCGTCGCGGCAGGTGGCCGGGTCGATCTCGGCGAGCCGGGCCGAGCCGTACCAGGCGAGCAGGAACGCGTCCCGCTCGATCAGTTCGAGCATCCCGTGCAGCAGCGCCTCCTCCGGGCAGCTCCCGCTGGCACAGCCGTTGGAGCACTCCTGGACGAACTTGCGCTGTTCGGTACGCCGGTCGAGGTAGTAGACCAGTTGCTCGGGCACCAGCCGCGGCACCCGGTCGCGCAGCGAGTAGCCCCAGACCCAGTGCATCTTCTCCGTCGGCGAGTACGGCGCGTAGTAGAGCCCGTGGCCCTGGTAGAACGCCGGGTGGTAGCCGAGGCCGCTCGGGTCCATCGCGTGGGGCGCGAGGTTGGCGTAGCTGTCGTACACCACCGTCCGCTTGGCCCGGGGAAACTGCCCGGCGTACCGCTCCAGCCCTTCCAGCAGGGCGTACGTCTCGCTGGTCCGGTAGCTGGTGGCGTGCCCGCTCCACCACATCTCGTGCAGGTCGTACCGGCTGCGGACCCGGAAGTAGCCGCTCACCGGGGCGGTGGCGGTGGCGTTGTACGCCCGCAGCGCGCCGCCGCCCAGCGCGCCGGCGACCGGGTTGCTCAGCGCCGCCACCGGCAGGTCCAGCTCGTCGGGCCGGCGGAGCCGGTAGGTCGTCGGGGCGGGCTTGGGCCGTTCGGTGAGGACGATGACCGCCTCCTCGGCGCTGTCCGGCCGGGGCGTGGCGCACGACGGGCACTCCGAGTCGCGCATCACCTCGACGGTCGTCACCTCGAGGGTGTCCATCCGGAGCTGGTACAGCGCGCCGACGCCGGGCCGGACCGGCGCCCGGCGGCCGACGCGCAGGAACAGCTGCCACAGCGCCTCGACCGCGAACGGGGTCAGGTGCGGCAGCTCACCGGCGACCGCGACCGGCGCGCGGTGCTCCAGGGCGTGCCGCTCCTCCCGCAGCCGGATCGCCTGCCACCGGCGTTCGACGCAGGTCGGGCAGGGGCCGGCCGCGTCGGGGTCGCCGGTGGTGGGGCCGCACGCCGGGCCGACCAGAGCGGTGGCGCCGTACAGCCAGATGGGCACCACGGCCGCGCCGTCCGACGGTCGGGGGTCCGGTGCGACGGGGTGCCGAAGAACGTCGCCGAGGCCGAGGGCCGCGATGCGGACGGTGACGTCGCCGGCGGGCAGCTCGGGCCCGGACGCGCTGTCGGCCGTGCCGGGCGGCCGGATGCGCCGTTGGAAGGCGTCACCGAGCCGCCGGAGACTCGCGTCCCAGGCGGTGGCGGTGGTGCGGACGTCGACGATCATGCTCCTGCCTACCTGTGTGGACGTTCGGCAACCGGGATCCCCGCCGGCCGGTCGGCCGGCGGGGACGGTCACGACGGATCAGCCGCCACCGCAACCGGTGCTCGTGCTGCTGCTGCAGCAGCTCGACGTGCTGCACGAGCAGCAGCTGGAGCACGAGCAGCTGGAGCTGGTCCAGTCCAAGACCAGGGCGTCGACCGCGTCGACCTCCTCGATCTCGAACGTCTCCGTCTCCAGCGCGCGCAGTTCCTCGGCGAGCTCGGGCATCCTCTCCCTCCTCTCGACAGCGCGGGGCCCGACGTGTTGGCCGCGCCGCCGGTAGCGCGACCACACCGTCCGACGGCCGTCGGTCAGCTGGTGCTGCTACAGCTCGACGAGGTGCAGCTACAACAGCTGGAGGTGCTACAGCTGGAGCAGCTGGACGTGCTCGTGCTGCTGCTGCAGATGTCCATCACGTCGGCGGACAGGTCTGCGATATCCTCGACCTCGAACGTCTCGGTCGACAGGTTTCGCAGCTCACTGCGTACCGACTCCGGTATGACGGCGGAGTACGGGTGCTGTGCCGGCATGGAACCCCTCCTTCGTTCCGGACCACCGTGACCGCAACCGCCCGGTGCCGCACCACCACGGGTGACCCACGAAGACGCGTTGGTGCTCGCCGGCCGGGACGTCCGGGCCGGCGGCGCTTCTGCTGCGGACCGGTGCGCGGTCGGTGTTGCCTAGCGGGTGTGGTCGGCCACCGGATGTCAGCCGCAGCTCGACGTGCTGGTGCTGGTCGAGCAGCAGCTCGACGTGCTGCACGAACAGCAGCTGGAGCACGAGCAGCTTGAGCTGGAGGCGGCCAGCAGCTCGCCGCCGTCCTCGACCTCCTCGATCTCGAAGGTCTCGGTCTCCAGCTCGCGCAGTTCATCGGTCAGCGTGATCGGCATGTCTCTTCTCTCCCTCCTCTCCGCTTCGCCTTCCCCGAGCAGGGCCACCCCGGGGTGGTCTCAGGACACCGCCGCCCGCCGCCACAGCAGCACGACCCCGGCCATCAGCGCCCCGGTGGCCCGGATGTCGGGGGTGGTGTGCTCGACCAGCAACGCGGTGAGCCCCTGTGCGGCGAGCGAGGCGAGAATGTCGTCGGTCGTGGTGGTGTCGTCGCCCGCCGGGGCGTCGGCGGGTGACGCGGATTCCGTCGGCAGGACCGTGGCCGGGTCGAAGTCGCGCAGCAGCGGGTCGCCGAGGTCGGCGTCGATGCCCTCGAAGTGCCGGACCTGGATCAGCCCCACCAGGTCGCGCAGGGCGGCGAGCCGGGCCTGCCGCGCGGACAGCCCCGCGCCCACGGCCCACACCCGGTCGCCGCTGTCGTCCGCCGCCACCGCCAGTACGGCGTGCGCGGGAGCCGCCCCGGTCAGCGCGTACACCCGAAGGGTCCGCCCGAACCGGTGCGCCGCCTTGACGACCAGCGCGGTGTCCTCGTCGAGAATCAGGTCCTCCTCGGCGACCGGGACCACGCCGCCGCGGCCCCGGATCGCGCCGACGAGCGACCGGTAGGCCAGGGCGCTGGTCAGGCCGTCGGCGACGAGGGCGTCGCGCGAGGCGCCCACGGCGCCGCCGGCGACGGTGCGCTCGGCGTAGCCGTCCCGGTTCGCGTCGCTGAACGGCAGCGCCACGGCGGCGGGCACCCACACCGTCTCCGCGGTGTCGCCGCCCAGCACCCGGGCCGGCAGCCAGCCCAGCGGCCGGTCGGGCGCGTACGGCAGGGCGGCGGCGGTCTCCAGTGCGGTCCACGGCACCGGGGTCCGGCCCGTGGCGGCCAGCTCGGCGGCGGAGGCGGTGACGAGCCCGTCCGGCCGGGCCATCCGGCCCAGGTAGTCACGGATGGCGACCCGGTAGGCGGCGAGCCGGGCGCCCATCACCGTGTGCACGTCGAAGGCGGTCACCTCGCGGAATCCGGGGGTGGCCGGCACCCGCAGCCGGGCGGTCTTCAGCGGTGCCTGCTCCAGCGGGTCGTCGACGAACCGGGTGAACACGCCGGTGTTGGGTGAGACCAGGATCTCCGCCCGGCGGTAGACCTCCTCGTCGGTCAGCGGCGCCGGCGGTGCGGCAGGCTCGGGCGACGGACTGTGGCGGCAGATCGGGCACTCGGGGTGCCGCAACAGCGGCTCCCGGGTCGACTCCAGCGTGTCGGTGTCGAGCAGCACCACCGACGAGGTGGTGTCCGGGGGCACCGCGCCGGTCAGCGCCCGGAACACCTCGAACGCCGCGGCGTTGCCGACCATCCGGGCCGCCACCTCGTCCACGGGCGTGGCGCGGAGACCGACCGGGCCCAGGGCCATCAGCCGCCACGTCTCGGCGGCGACGGCCGGGTCCCCGTTGGCGGTGAGTCGTAGCTGTCCGCACAGCCAGCACGGGCCCTCGCCGGCACCGGCGGTGGGGCCGAGGACGGCCCGACCGGCGCTCCAGACGACGGGCACGAACAGCGGACCCTCGGCGTGGCAGCGGCGGGCCAGGTCGAGCACGCGCGGCAGGTGGGCCGCGTCCGCACAGCAGACCACGGCGTCGGCGCCGCTCGGGTCGAGGGCGCCGGTGCCGACCCGGACGGTGGCCGGCACGCCCTCGGCACGCGACTGCTCGACCTGCGCCTGCAGCGGGGCGCGGTACCGTTCCGGGTCGTCCTCGGGGTACACCGCGACCTCCGCGCAGCCGTTGCGCAGCAGGCCGAGGGCGGCCGACAGCAGGACGGGCCCGGACCCGCCGAGGGCCACGCGGGCGGTGTGGAAGCGTTGGAACCGGCCGGTGGGGTCGTCGGCGAAGTGGTCGATGAACTCGATCTGCGCGGCGAACCGCCGGGCGACCGGGGCGGGCAGGGTGCCGCCGCCCGCCGTGACGTTCTTGGCGAAGCCGCGGCTGGTCAGCGCGCGGACGAGGTTGGCCACCGTCCGTCGCTGTCCCTCGTCCAGAGGAGCGCAGATCTCCGCCACCGAGTGCTCGCCGGTCAGGTACGGGCGCAGCGTGGTCAGCCAGCGGAACGCCGAGCGGCCCTTGAGCATGACGGCGGTGTCGGTCCCGCGCAGGTACACTCCGGCGGGTGCTTCGAGGAAGACCACGTCGTGACGGAGCTTCGGACGCATTTCCCACACGTCGGCGAGATCCGGCGGAAGGCTCATCGCGGCTCCAATACAGAGCGACCCGGGTCGATTGTCGGAGCCTATCGTCCACATGGGTGCATGGCGAGTCAACAGTCCCGCGCGTATTGACGGATGTACCCTGAGTAATTTAGCCAGCTAAGCGGCCGTTAAGGGAAAGCCTTGGCATCTTCGCCGGGGTCTACAGTTGTTGCCCGATTGCCGATACCCTGTGGGCGGTCGCCCCGGCGGGGCTCCTGTTCGCGCAGGCTGTGGGCCAAGTGTCGCGTTCCGACGGGCTGTGGTCGCGTGCCCTGGCCCGTGTCCGAAAGGTGGCGGTTCGGGTTCGGGTGCGGCGGCGCAAACCCTGGGCAAGGTGCGGTGAAAACCGAGGAGGATTGGATGAAACGGACAGGGAAACCTTTCGCCGAGCTCGGCATAAGGCGTGCATCATAACCCGCTGATATGGCCACGAACGACGACGTGCCGATTCGACTCGACGGCGTTGGCAAACGTTATGGTGTAACGACGGCGGTGGCCGACCTGAATCTGCAGGTCCGCGCCGGTGAGGTGTTCGGGTTTCTCGGGCGGAACGGCGCGGGGAAGACCACCACCCTGCGGATGCTGGTCGGGCTGGTCCGACCGACCAGCGGCACCATCCGGGTGCTCGGCGAGCCACCGGGGACACCCACGGCCCTGGCCCGGATCGGCGCCCTGATCGAGAGCCCCACCTTCTACCCGCACCTGTCCGGACTGGACAATCTCCGGCTCGTGGCCCGGTACGCGGGTGTGCCGGCCGACGCGGCGCACCGGGCGCTGGCCGAGGTCGGGTTGACCGGACGAGCCGACTCCCGCTTCCGCACCTACTCGCTGGGCATGAAGCAGCGCCTCGGCGTCGCCGCCGCCCTGCTCAAGAACCCCGAGCTCCTGATCCTGGACGAACCGACCAACGGGCTCGACCCCGCGGGTGTCGCCGAGATGCGTGCCCTGCTGCGCAGGTTCGGCGACAGCGGGCGTACGGTGGTGCTGTCCAGCCACGTGCTGACCGAGGTGGAACAGATCTGCGACCGGGTCGCGGTCATCGACGCCGGGCGGCTCGTCACCGAGGGCACGCCGGGCGAGCTGCGCGCCGCGCTCGGCACCGGCGGCATCCTGATCGACGCCGTTCCCGCGGACCGGGCGACGGCCTCCCTCCGGGCCCACCCGGCGGTGCGTGGGGTCGAGCCGGTCGACGGGCTGCTGCGGGTGGCGGTCGATCCGGGGTACGCCGCCGAGCTCAACCGACGCCTGGTCGAGGCGGACATCGAGGTACGCGAGCTACGCCCGCTCCGCCACTCGCTGGAGGAGGCGTTCCTCGAACTGACCGGAGCACAGCAGCCGGTGCCGGCGGCGGCCGGGCCGGCCCGGAAGGAGACGCCGTGATCGCCTCGATCAGTGCCGCCCTGTACGCCGACCGGAAGCGCCCGGCCGTGTGGTCGATCACGGTGACCTGGCTGGTACTCGCGCTCGTCTTCGGGATGGGCATCCCGTACGTCGTCTACCGGGCCCTCGCCGGGGACCCGGCGGAGGCGGAGGCGGCCCAGGAGCTGCTGGCCACCGTCCTGCCCGAGCGGCTGGTACCCACCGGTATCGGCCTGTTCCCCCTGTTCGGCGGGGCGATCGTGGTCATCCTCGGCGCCCTCGTGATCGGCAACGAGTACCGCTGGGGCACCCTGCACCTGATCTTCGCGCAGCGGCCCCGCCGCACCCAGGTGATCGGCGGCCACGCGGTCGCCCTCGTCCTGCTCACGCTCGGCCTGGTCGTGGCCACCTTCCTGGCCATGGCCGCGGTGGGCGCCGTGCTGGCCGGGGTGGAGGGACGCACCGTCTCCTGGCCCTCTCCCGGGGCGCTGGTACGTGCCGTGGCCGCCGGCTGGCTGATCTGCGCCGCCCACGCCAGCCTGGGATTCTTCCTCGCGATCCTGTTCCGCAGCACGGCCACCGCGATCGCGGTCGGTCTGGTCTGGACGCTGGTGATCGAGAACGCGGTCAGCGGGCTGGCGCTGGTGCTCCCGTCGTTCGAGGTCGTTCGGCACGTCCTGCTCGCGCCGAGCTCGGGCGCCCTGGCCGGCGCGCTGGGCGCGCCCTCACAGTTCGAGGGAGGCACCCCCGGGGTGATCGAGGCGTCGAACGGCTGGCTGCCCGTCGCCGTACTGCTCGGATACCTGGTGCTCACCGTCGGTGGGGCGCTGTGGGTGACGGCCCGCCGCGACGTCGGCTGAGCGACGCGCGACAGCCCGGTCGGCGAACCGTTCGGTCGGCCGTACCGGGCCGCCGGCTCGCGGCGGCGTGACCGACACCGTCCCTCGACCTCGCCGCCACCGGGCACGTCGAAAAGACCCCGCCCCCGTGGTCGTGCCGCGGGCGGGGTCTCGACGGGGCGGGCCCGTCAGGGCTTGCGGGCGACGCCGACGAGGTTGTGCAACGGGCGCGACGAACCGGTCGGGCCCAGGTCGGGCCGCCACTGCGTGACGTCCACCAGGCCGGGCTCGACGAACTCCAGTCCCTCGAAGTAGCTGGCGATCTCCTCGGGGCTGCGCATCGCGTACGGCGGGTTGGCCGTCTCGTTCCAGATGCGCATCACGTCGTTGAGTTCCGGGTTGGTGTTGGTGCCGTCGACGACCACCAGGTAGCTGCCGGGCACCAGGGCGGCCATGACCCGACGGACGACCGCCCGGGCCTCCTCGACGGTGGGCAGGTGGGCCAGGATCCCGGACAGGATGACCGCGACCGGCTTGGCGAGGTCGAGCGTCCGCGCCGCCTCCCGCAGGATGGTCTCGGTGTCGCGGATGTCGGCGTCGACGTAGTCCGTGGCGCCCTCGGGACCGCTGGTCAGCAGGGCACGGGCGTGGACGAGCACGAGCGGGTCGTAGTCGACGTAGACGATGCGGGACTCCGGAGCCACCGCCTGGGCCACCTCGTGGGTGTTGTTGGCGGTGGGCAGCCCGGTGCCGATGTCGAGGAACTGCCGGATGCCGGCCTCGCCGGCCAGGTAGCGTACCGCCCGGTTGAGGACCGCGCGGTCGGCGCGGGCGATGTCCACGATGATCGGGTAGGCCTTCGCGATCTCGTCACCGAGCGCCCGGTCGACCGCGTAGTTGTCCTTGCCGCCGAGCCAGTAGTTCCACACCCGGGCCGTCTGGGGCACCGTCGTGTCAATCTTGGATTTGACTGCCTGTTCCCGGTCGGACAGGGAGGTCTCATCAGTCACCGGAAAACTGCCTCTCGTCGGCCACCGTCCACATGCTACGGGCCGAGGATACACGCGATCACCACGAGGACCGGTCGAGCTCCCAGATGAGCCGGTCCAGGATCTGGACGGTGTCCGTCAACGGCGCGGCCTCGACGAACAGGCGGTTCACCGCGTCGAAGTAGCAGTCGACGTCCTCACGCCGGTCCAGGTAGAGCGCGCTGGTCAGCTGTTCGATGTAGACCAGGTCGGGAATGTCCTCCTCGGCGAAGCGCAGGATGGTGAAGGAGCCGCCGGCCGCCGCGTGTCCGCCGGCGGAGAGGGGGAGTACCTGCAGCCGCACGTTCGGCAGCTTCGTGACCGTGCCGATCAGCGCCTCGAGCTGGTCGCGCATCACCCGCGGCCCGCCGATCGGGCGGCGCAGCGCGGCCTCGTCGATCACCGCCCACAGGGTCGGCGGATCCGGGCGGGTCAGCACCTGTTGCCGCTCCATCCGGAGCCGTACCCGCCGCGCGACCTCGTCCTCCCCGCGGGTTCCGGGGCCGAGGCGCACCACCGCCCGGGCGTACTCCTCGGTCTGCAGCAGGCCGGGAACGAACTGGACCTCGTAGGTGCGGATCAGGGTCGCCGTCGCCTCCAGACCCAGGTACCGGTGGAACCAGTTCGGCGTGACGTCGCTGTAGACGTGCCACCAGGCCGGTGCGTTGGCCTCCCGCACCCGGGCCAGCAGCGCCGCCCGTTCCTGCTCGTCGTGGACGCCGTAGAGGGACAGGAGGTCTCGTACGTCGCGTTCCTTGAAGCCGACCCGGCCCAGCTCCATGCGGCTGATCTTCGATTCCGAGGCGCGGATCGCCTCGCCGGCCTCCGCCCGGGTCAGGCCCTGTTGCTCGCGCAGCCGTCGTAGCTGCGCGCCGACCAGAATCCGAACGGCTGTGGGGCCATCGGCCGGGACGTCCCGCCGCGGCAGTCGACTCATACCGACCTCCCGTTCTCGCCCGCGGTCAAGCATGCCACCGGGGAGCGGTCCGAGTCACCGGTCGGCTACCGAGGTCCTCGCTGACCGGCGCCGCGCGGCGCACCGACGGGCTCCACCACGCCGTCGTCGGCGACCGCCCCGTCGCCGACGGGCTCACCCACCGGCGCCACCCGACGACCGCGCCGCGGGATCTGCGGGCCTGTCGTACCGAGGCCCGCCCACTGTAGACGCCGGACGTGTCGACGCGGTCAGCGCGCCGTGGCGCCGTCGTCCTCCTCCTGCAGCAGCGCCTGGATGCGCAGGTCTCGCATGTGGCGGAGGTGATCCCGCATGAGGGCCTGGGCGGTGTCGGCATCCCGGTCGTGGATCGCCCGCAGGATCTCCGCGTGTTCCTCGGCCGACCGGTCGGCGGTGGTGGGCAGGGGTCTGCGGCGCGGGTGGAGGGCGAGCTGGTTGTCGAGTCGTTCGAGCAGCTCGGTGATGGTGGCGTTGTGCGAGGCGGCGCGCAGGGCCTGGTGCCAGAGGTTGTTGAGCGGGCCGAACTGGGTGGGGTCGGTCGCCGCCTGGCGTTCGGCGACCAGGTGGCCGAGCCGGGCCAGGTCGAACTCGGTACGCCGGGACGCGGCCAGGGCGGCGCTGGTGGTCTCCAGCGCGATGCGGGCCTCGTAGATCTCCAGGATCTCCTCGGGGGTGTACTGCCGCACCTGGAAGCCGCGGGTCGACCGGACGAGCAGCCCGTCCTGGGCGAGCCGGCTCAGCGCCTCCCGCATGGGGGTGCGCGAGACGCCGTACCGCTCGCTGAGCGCGGTCTCCAGGAGTATGGCGCCGGGTGGGATGTCGCCGTTGAGGATCTCCCTGCGCAGCCGTCCGTACTGCTGTTCCGCGGCGTCCGGTTGCCGTCCGTTGGATCGGCCCGATGGCAGCTGCGCGGTCACCGCCGGCTCCTCTTCGTCTGCTGGGTCACAGGGACGCCTCATGGTAGTGCGTTGACCGTTGCGCATACCAGCGTATACGCTCGTGTCCGCCAGAGTACGTGAGAGTGCGTGAGGGTACGCGAGGAACGGAGTGGGCGCGATGACGACGTACCGGACCGGCGGGTTCGTACCCGCGGTGCGCGTCGACGCCCGTGAGGTCGTCCGCAGGCTCACCACTCGCCCCTACGTCGACTTCTGCCGCGTCCGCGGCAGCCTCTGTCGGGCCTGACCCGGCCCCGCCGACCGCCCCTTCGCGGTCCTGCTCCGCCGGTCGCGAAGCGACCCGCCGTCCGACCGCGTCCACCCACCATCCGCACCGTCGCGGTCTTCGCCACCCCTGTCCCGTCGATCCGCGTTCACCCCGTGAGGAGTGTGGTCATGGCCCCAGAACCGTCGACCAGTCGCGCCCCCACCGCGCCGTGGCACCCGCCGGCCGGTCCGGACGGCGCGGCTGCGGTGACCACGGTGGACGCCGCCCCACCGCCCGGCACGGTGCCCGCCCGCGGCACGGCGCCCGCCGCCGGGTCCGGCAGGTCGGTCCCCGAGGGCTACCGACACGTCGGGAACTCCGGCCTGGTCGTCTCCGAGCTGGCCATCGGCACGGCCGCGTTCGGCAGGGCCAACCGGATCCCCGGCGGCCAGCCGGCCGTCGACCGGATCGTGCGACGCGCACTCGACCTCGGGATCACCTTCTTCGACACCGCGGACGGCTACGGCGACGAGCCCGGCGTCAGCGAGACGATGCTCGGCCGGGCGCTCGCCGGGCGCCGTGACGAGGCGATCATCTCGACGAAGTTCGGCACCGACCTGCGCGGCGCCAACGGGCCGGACTGGAACGCCCGGGGCTCGCGGCGCTACATCCGGCGCGCGGTCGAGGCGTCGCTGCGCCGCCTCGGGACGGACTGGATCGACCTGTACCAGATCCACGTCCCGGACCGCACGACGCCGATCGAGGAGACCCTGTCGACCCTCGACGACCTGGTCCGGGAGGGCAAGATCCGGTACGCGGGCAGCTCGAACTTCGCCGCCTGGGAGATCGCCGACGCGCACCACACCGCACGGGCCCGCGGCCTTCGGCCGCTCGTGTCGGCACAGCACGAGTACAACCTGCTGTGGCGGGCACCGGAGGCGGAGATCCTGCCCGCCGTCGCCGCGTACGGCCTGGGCCTGCTGGCCTACTTCCCGCTGCAGAACGGGCTGCTCACCGGCAAGTACGCCCGCACGTCCGCGCCCGCCGACGGCAAGGTGACCCGGTTCAAGCCGCACCTGCTGCGGGACGCGCCGTGGGACGAGCTGGAGGCGTTCGCCGAGTACGCCCGGGTGCGCGGCCTGACCGGCGTCCACCTGGCGTACGGCTGGCTGCTGGCGCAGCCGCACGTGGCGAGCGTGATCACCGGGGTGACGAGCGTGGCGCAACTGGAGGCGAACGTGGCGGCCGCGCGCTGGCGACCCAGCAGCACGGAGGTCGACGAGATCGGGCGGTTGTTCCGCACCCGGATCAGCGGGCGACCCGGCAGGACGACGACCTGACCCCTCCGGCGTCTCCCGACGGCACCGGAACGTCCCAATAACCCACTTGTCCGATAGAACATACAGCTAATAGCTGGGATTGGATCACCCATGACAGCGACACCCCTCCGACGCACGGTCCGTGGCGTCGCCGCCCTCGCGGGTCTGCTCACCCTCACCCTCACCGCCTGCGGCCTCGACGCCGCGGAGCCCGGCACCTCGACCGGCGGCAGGGACCGCGTCCTCGTCGGCACCTCGGGCGAGTCGGCCGGCACCATGCTCGCCTACAACGTCGCCCGCGCCGAGGGCTACTTCGCCGACGAGGGCATCGAGATCGAGGAGGTCCAGGTCAACGGCGCCCCGCTCATCCTCCAGGCGCTCATGAACAACCAGGCCAACGTCGGGTTCCTGTCCCTGTCGACCGCGCTGCAGGGCCGCGAGCACGGCAAGAACATCAAGCTCGGCGCGGCCGTGCAGATCACCAACGACTGGACGCCGATCATCTCGCTGAGGTACCTGCAGAAGAAGGGCATCGACCCGACCACGTTCCAGCAACTGCCCCCCAGGGAACGGTTCGCCCGGATCAAGGGCAGCATCTGGGCGGTCAACGCGGCGGGCGGCCTCTACGAGCGGGCCACGGTGTACCTGGCCAAGCACTACGGCCTCGACGCGGAGCGGGACATCGAGATCATCCCGCTGGACCAGACCAGCCAGGTCGCCGGCATCAAGGACGGCACGGTCAACGTCTGGCTGTCCAGCCCACCCAACAACCACCTACTGGTGCAGTCCGGGCACGCGATCGAACTGCTCACCCACGAGGAGATCGTCCGGGAGACTCCGCTGGTCGCCAACGCCCGCTCGGCGGAGACCATCATCAACGACGACTGGGCCTCGGCGAACCGCGACGTCGCCCGGCGCTTCTTCGCCGCGTACCAGCGCGGCGCCGACTTCGTGGTGAGCCACTCCACCGAGGAGATCATCGCCTCGCTGCGGAAGATCTACCCGGACCTGTCCGACGACCGGATCACCGCGATCGTCGAGGCGA
>CALGAM010000006.1 GCA_937951935.1 uncultured Micromonospora sp.
CGGCCGGAGCCGGGGCGACGCCGCGGCGACCGGGTCTCGACCAGAAACTAGGGCTGTCTAGCGTCCACGCTAGACAGCCCTAGTCTTCGCTGGTGTCCTCCGCGAGGCTGCGCGACCGGTGGGCCGGCCGCGCCGGGGGCGCCGATACGCCCGCCGGTGCCGCCCCGGCACGGCTGCCGCCGCGGCTCAGCGCTTCTTCAGGCAGAGCACGTAGTCGCCGATGTCCAGCGAGTCGTCGTGCACGTAGTTGGCGTCGGCCTCGGGCGCGCCGAAGATCGGGTCGGTCTTGCACCGGTCACCGTCCGTGGTGAACGGAATTCGGGACAGTACCTCGTAGGTGTTCGGGCCGCACGGCACCTTGCGCAGTTCGGGGTCGTCGTTGGTGCCGTCGTTCACCAGGCAGTCGCCCTTCTGGTAGTAGTCCTGGGCATCCCGGCTGGGCAACGGTCGCGAGGTGGTGCGCGACGGGCTCGGCTCGGCGGACGGACTGGCCTGTGCCGAGGTGGTCGAGGTGGCGGTCGGCTCGTCGTTGTCGGAGTTGAGGACCCAGATGACCCCGCCGATGCCGCAGGCGCACAGCAGCAGGAGCAGGATCCCGCCCACGATGAGGCCGACCTTCAGGCCGTTGCCCTTCTTCGGCGGCTCGGGCGTGCCGGGGGCGCCGGGCGTACCAGGGGTGCCGGGAGCGCCGGGGGCACCGGGGGCACCGTATCCCGCGCCGGGCTGCCCGTACGGGGTGGCGGACGCGCCGTACGGCGACGCGGGCGTCCCGTACGTCGGCTGTGGACCGCCGCTGGTCGGCGGCTGACCCCACTCACCCTGCGACGACGGCTGGGCCGGGTAGCCGGTGCCCGGCGTGGACGGGTAGCCGGTGGTCGGCTGGGTCGGGTAGCCGGTGCCCGGTGGGGGTGGGTAGCTGCCGCCGGGCGGCGGGTAGGCCGAGCCCGGCGGGGTGGGGTAGCCGCCGGACGGCGGCGGGTAGCCTCCCGCCGGTGGTGGCGGGTAGCCGCCGGCCGGCGGGCTTGCCGGGGCGGCTGGCTGCTGGGGGTCTTCGGGCTGGCCAGAACTTGGGGAGCCGTAGATCGACATGTTGCTCCAGGGTCGGGGTCACGCCTGCCGGCGGCACGCGGGACCTGGGGTGACTGGTGTGGAGTGGTGGGAGTGACGCCGCGGTACGGTGCGGAAGCCCTCAAGCTCCGCGTCACATTGTGGGTGACGGTGTCGAGCCGCCCGGGGCCGTTATCGTTGCTTGAGACAGAGGACGAAGTCCAGGTCGTCCAGCTCGCTGTTGAAGTAGTAGTAGTTGGTGTAGTCCTTCACGTTCGCGCACTTGGCCTTCGCGTCGTCCTCGCCGGTCGTCGGCTCGTCGATCCGCACCAGCACCTCGTACGTCTTCGGGCCGCACTCGGTGATGACCAGCATCGGCCGCCGCGCGGTGCCCCGGTTCTCGACGCACTGCCCCACCTTGACGAACCGGGCGTCGGTGGAGGGCGCGGCGGCCGCCGCGGTCCGGGTCGGTGTGGCGCTCTCGGGGGACCCGGTCACCGTCTGCACGTCGTCGGTCGCCGGGGTGCTCGGCTGGGTGTGCAGGGTCCGCGTCTCCCGCCCCGAGACGTAGATGCCGATCGCGACCCCGGTGGCGGCCAGCACCACGAGCGCGACGACGGCCGTCGCGACGAGCCGGCCGACACCCCGCCTCGGCGGCGGCACCGGCTGGGGTGTCGACCAGTCGGAGTCGGTTGGGGAGGCGTTCCACATCGGCTCCGACGCGGCCGTCCAGCCGGGTGGCGGCGAGACGGGACCGGCCGGGTGCGGCGGCGTGCCCTGCCCGGCGTGGTACGGGGTGGCCGGCGGGTAGCCGGCCCCCGGGTCGGGCTGGCCGGGCACCGTACCCGGGTGGCCCGCCGATCCCGGGTGGCCCGCCGCACCCGGGTACGCGGCGCCCCAGCGGTCGCCCCCGCCGTACTGCCCCGCGCCGCCGTACCCGTCGTTCGCGCCGAACGGGCCACCCGCGCCGAACTGGCCGTCCCCACCGATCGGGCTGTTGTCGCCCCACGGGTCGGCGGGCTGGCGGTACTCACCGGTGGGTTCCCGGTCCTGCTGCGACCAGGACTCCTGCTGCGGTGACCAGGACTCCCGCGGTGACCAGGGCTCCTGCTGCGGTGACCAGGACTCCCGCGGTGACCAGGGCTCCTGCGGCGAGCCGGGATACTGGCCGCCCGGCGGTCCGTAGTTCGCCATCGGGGATCCTCCTGCTCCACCTCAGAGGCTGGCCAGCCCTGGTCACGTTCCTGCTGTGGTCACGGTAGCGTGAGCCCGCGACAGGCTCACGCGCATCACAGCAACCGCAACTGGCGGTCCTTCGGCCGGCGGGGCGCGCTGTCGCCGAGCCGTTCGAACAGCCCGGCGTCGATCGCGTCGAGGAACGGCGACGGCACGCACTCCCGCTCCTGGCCGTGCCGCAGCCGCCGCCGGACGTGGCTGACGTAGAGCCGGTCCTGGGCCCGGGTCAGACCGACGAAGAACAGCCGCCGCTCCTCGGCGATCTCGGCCTCGGTCGGGGTCGTGCCGGGCAGCCGCAGCGGGAGCAGCCCGTCCTCGCAGCCGACCAGGAACACCACCGGGAACTCCAGGCCCTTGGCGGCGTGCAGGGTCAGCAGGGTGACCGCCTCGGCGCGCGGGTCGAGCGCGTCCACCTCGGCGCCGGTGGCGATCTGGCTGAGGAACGAGGCCACGTCGTCGCCGCAACGGTGGGCCAGCGGTGTCAGCACGTCCACCGCCGTCCAGATGTCCTCCGGGGTGACCCCGCTGGTCGTGTCGAGGGTCGGGGTGGCGTACCGCTGCGCGAGGACCTGGCCGGCCAGCCGCACCCGGGCGGCGACCGAACCGCCGAGCCCGTCGGCGTGCCGCAGCTCGCGGGCGATCGCCGCCACGCCCGGCAGGTCACGCAGCCGGTTGTGCGACCGCTTCTGCACCGGGATGTTCGCCCGCGCCAGCGCGTCGCGGATCGGCGCCGCCTGGGCGTCGGTCCGGTACAGCACGGCGATGTCGGAGAAGGAGACGTTCGAGGTGTGGCCGTCGATCCGCCCCGAGTCCAGCGACCGGTGCGACAGGCCGCCGACGAGTTCGTCGATGGTGCGGACCACGAAGTCGGCCTCGTCGGTGACGGAGGCCGCGGGGTAGCGGCCGACCAGGGGCGCGCCCGGGTCCAGCCGGGCCGGGTCGAGCCGCCGGTCCCGGACCAGGGTCGACGGCGCGATCGCCTGGACGGCGGCGGCCAGGATCGGCGCCGAGGACCGGTAGTTGCGGGTCAGCCGGACCAGCCGGGCGTCGACGAAGTCCTGCGAGAACCGCAGGAAGTACGACACGTCGGCACCCCGGAACGAGTAGATCGCCTGGTCCGGGTCGCCGATCGCGCAGAGGTTGCCGTCGGGCGGGCTGAGCAGCCGCAGCAGCTCGTACTGGGTGGCGTCGACGTCCTGGTACTCGTCGACGAAGATCCACCGCCACCGGTCGCGGTACCGCTCGACCAGCTCCGGGTGGTCGCGCAGCAGCGCCACCGGCAGGCTGACCAGCTCGTCCAGGTCGACCAGGTCGGCGGCGCGCAGCAGTTTGACGTACGCGGCGTCGTCGTCACCGGCCTCGGCGCGGGCGGCCGCCCGCTCGGTGTCGTCGGCGATGCGGAAGTCGGCCGGCAGCCCGGCCGCCTTCGCGTTCTCCCGCAGGATGGTCAGGCCGACGGAGTGGAAGGTGCCGACGGTGATGTCCTCGGCGACCGGCCCGAGCAGCCCTTCGAGCCGGTGTTGCAGCTCCTCGGCGGCCCGCCGGGTGAAGGTGATCGCCAGGCAGTGCTCCGGGTAGACGTTCAGCTCGGCGCACAGGTACGCGATCCGGTGGGTCAGGGTCCGGGTCTTGCCGGTTCCCGGGCCGGCGACGATCAGCAGCGGCCCGCCCGGGGCCGACGCGGCGACCCGCTGCATCGCGTCGAGCCGGTCCAGCAGCCCGGTGCCGACCTCCTCCATGCCGGCCAGCATCGGCTCGAACGGCTCGTGCGGGGACGGCGCCGGAGGCAGCGGCGGCTCGGGCTCGGCCGGGGCCGCCTTCGACCGGCGCCGGGGGGCCGGTTCGGTCGACCCGCCCGCCGCCGTGCTCCGGTCCCGGGACGCCGGCTTCGGCTTCGCCGGTGGTCGCTGCCGCGGCACCGGTACGTCGAACAGCGCGTCGGCGAAGAGGTCGTCGCCCGGCTGGCTGTTCCGGGCCGCGGTGAGCTCGCCGGGCTCGAAGAGCGAGATCACGCCGTACTCGCCGTCGTAGCCCGGCACCCGGCGGACCTGGCCGCGGCGCAGCCGTTCGATCGCCTCGGCGAGCAGTTCGCCGCCGACCCGGCGGATGTCCTCCGGCGGGGTGACGGTGAGGATGTCGAGCTCCGGGCCGAGCGCCGAGACCAGCTCGTTGAGCTGCCCCTCCACGGTCTTCGACTTCGGCCCGACCCCGTTGACCTCGCCGAGGATCTCGGCGAGCTGGATCAGGTGGACGACCCGGGGGGCGTTCGGCGGGACGTACCCCTCGGGCCGGTCGGCCAGGTCCTCGACCCGGCTGAGGACGCCGACGGTGAGCGGTTTGCCACACTCGGGGCAGCGCCCGCCGGCCTCCCGGGTGCGCTGGGGTGCCCAGTTGACCCCGCACAGCCGGTGCCCGTCGGCGTGGTACTTGCCCTCCTCCGGGAAGAACTCGATGGTGCCGTGCAGGCCGTTGCCGGTGCGCAGCGCCTCCCGGATGGCGAAGTAGTCCAGGTCGGTGGCGAACAGGGTCGCCTCCCGGGCCAGCGCCGCCGGGGAGTGGGCGTCCGAGTTGGACACCAGCCGGTAGGCGTCCAGACTGGACACCCGCCAGTTCATCGACGGGTCGGAGGACAGCCCGGTCTCGACGGCGAAGATGTGCTCGGCGAGGTCGGCGTAGCAGTCCGCGATCGCGTCGAAGCCGGACTTGGAGCCGAGCGCGGAGAACCACGGGGTCCAGATGTGCGCCGGCACGAGGTAGCCGTCGGGGCTGGCCTCCAGGGTGATCTCCAGCAGGTCGCGGGAGTCGAGGCCGAGGATCGGGCGGCCGTCGGAGCCGAGGTTGCCGATCCGGCCGAGCGCGGTGTTGAACCGGGCGACGGCGTCCAGGTCCGGCAGGTAGATCAGGTGGTGCACCTTCCGGGTCCGGTCGTCCCGTTTGTAGATGGTGGAGATCTCCACGCTGAGCATGAACCGCATCGGGGCGGCCTCGGCGGCGCTGGCCAGCCGGGGTGGCAGCTTCCGGTTGACCTCGCGTTCGGCTTCCGGGTTGAGCCGGTAGAGCCCGGGTTCGGCCGGGCGCAGTGACTCGCGCAGGTGGTCGTACCAGGCGGGGTGCGTGAAGTCGCCGGTGCCGAGGAGGCTGATGCCCTTGCGCCGGGCCCACCAGGTCAGGTTGGGCAGGGTGAGGTCCCGGCTGCAGGCCCGGGAGTACTTCGAGTGGATGTGCAGGTCTGCGACGAAGGGCACGGCGACGCTGGGGGAGCCGTCAGCGGTGGCGGCGCGCAACGGAGACACGCCGCATCCTGTCACGGACCGGTCGTGCTCCGCGTGTCGCCACGCGCGAGTGTGATTTCTCGCCGCGGGCGCCACGGGGCCGGCGGCCGGCCCGTCCGCGCCCCGACGGGCCGGGTCAGCAGCTCCTGTTGACCGTGTACGTCGGGGAGACGATCTCCCGCCCGTTGACGACCGCGCTGACGTACCACTGGGTCGACGACCGGCGCAGCTCGCCGGTGGCCCAGGCCGGGTCGATGATCCCGGAGAAGGAGGTGCCGCTGCCCAGCGGGATCCCGATGTACGCCCAGCTTTCGCCCTGCACGTATCCCCACACCTCGGACGCGCTGCCGTTGACGATCCGACCGGTGATCCGGACGGCCCACGACCCGTCGCTGTAGCAGTAGGCCGACGCGGAGGCGCTGATGGAGGCCTGCGTCGACCTGGTCGGCGACTTCGTTGGCGACTTCGTCGGCGACTTGGTGGCGGTCGGTGGTTTGGTCGTGGCGGCCGGTTTCGTCGTGGCCGGTGGTCTGGTCGTGGCCGGCGCCGTCGTCCTGGTCGGGGTGGACCCCTGGCCCCCGGACGAGCGCCGGTCGGTGTCGGTCGCCCCCTGGCCGCCCGCCGGCTGGCGGGCGTCGTTCCCGCCGCTGCCGCCGGTCGGGGTGCGACCGTCCTCGGGGCGACCGGTCTCGGCCACGCCGGTCGGGGCCGGCAGGGTGCCCGCGGGCGTGCTCGCCGTCAGGGTCGGGTCGACCGGCAGTGAGGGCAGGACACCGGCGGGTACGGTCTGGGCGGTGGGGAGGGGCGGCGGCTCGGCCACCTGCTGCTGCTCCGGCCCGCCGCCGCGGACGATCACGGCGACCGCGCCGGCCAGCGCCAGCCCGACCGCGGCGGCGGCAGCGGCGGCGATCCAGTTGCGGGCCGGCGCCGGGCCGGGGCCGTCGTTCTCCTTGGCGGTCACCGGCACGGGCGGTGTGTCGGCCACCGTCATCGCGCCGCTCGCGGGCGCGGTGACGCGGCGTGACGGCTGGGTGGCGCGCCGCGTGGGCTCCGTGTCCTGCCGTCCGACGCTGTCGGGCCCGGCGCCCGTCTGTCCCGTGCTCGTGCGCGCCGGGGTCGCCCGGCGGAGGCTCCTCCGTCCGGTGTCCTGCGGCCCGGGGTTCGTGGACCGGGCGCCCGCGCGCCCGCGTCGGGCGCTCCTGCGTTCCGACGACGTCGGCATCGCCACCACGGCGGCACCCGCCGGCCGGGCCGAACCCTCCTTGTCGGCCGGGCCGCCCGACACCGCCGGGTCCGCCGGTTTCGCCGAGTCGGTCGCGTCGGCCGGTTCGGGCGCCTCGACGGGGTCACCCGGGTCCAGCCGGGCCCCGCACTCGGGCCGCAGGCAGTACGTCGCCCCGGGCTCGGCGACCTCTCCACACGCCGGACACGTCACGGGATCCTCACCTTCACGCCGCCGGACGGTCCGCCGATGTCGCGTCCGTCGGTATTGGCGGGCATCTTCAGGTTTCAGCGGGCGGGTTCTGCCGGAGCGAGCGGACCTGGCGTTGTCGACTCCGGGCCTGGGCGCGCAACCGTAGCCTGGACGA
>CALGAM010000007.1 GCA_937951935.1 uncultured Micromonospora sp.
AATCGTGGGCTTTCTTCACATAGGCCCGCGATGACACGGAAGGTCGCCGTACGGTGGCCTTCAGTGGCGGCAAACCCATTTGTTGCCATCCGCGCCCCTGTTGGTGCGGGCGTGTCTGTATCCGAAAGGCAGGGAGCTCATGTCCGAACTCCATGGGAACCACGTGGATCCCGGTCAGCCCAGAACGCGCTCAACAAGGCGACGGTCCCGGTGGTTCTTAGCCGGTGGCATCGTCGCGGGGAGTCTCGTTGCCGGCGCGGCCGGCATCACGGGCGTGGCCAGCATGGCTGGCAACCCGGGCCTGACGCATCTGGACCTTGGGAAGCTGTCGTTCGTCGCCTCGGACAGCGGCAGGGACGGCAAGAGCGCGGACTCGGGCAAGGCCGAGGAGGGCAAAGCCGACTCGGGTAACACCGACGAGCGCGGGTCCGAGGCCGGCAACAAGGACGACGAGACGAAGAACCACCACCGGCAGGAGCAGTGCGCTCCCGGGTCGAACAGCTCCGGGTCGAACGGCTCCGGGTCGAACGGCTCCGGGTCGAACGGCTCGGGGTCCAACGGCTCCGGCTGGAGCAGCGGGACCACGGGCCGGAGTTCGGGCCAGGGCGGTTCGGGTGGACAGCCGACCCCGAAGCCGAGCGAGTCGAAGACCGCGACGCCGAAGCCGAGCGAGTCGAAGACCGCGAAGCCCGAGAAGCCCGGGGAGGGCGGGAACCCGGGGTCGAGCAACTCCGCCTCCAACGGCTCGGGGTGGCAGAGCGAGAAGCCCGGCTCGGAGGGCTCAGGCTCGCAGGGCACCGAGTGCCGCTCGGAGGAGCCGCAGAACTCCGGCGAGTCCGGCGAGCGGCCCGGCGGGCCCGGTGGAAGGCCGGGTGAGCACGGCGAGAAGTCCGTGCCGTGCGACCCCGACAAGCTCATCGCCGCGTTGGTGCACGCCAACGCCGAGGGTGGTGGATACCTGCGGCTCGCTCCGAAGTGCACCTACGTCCTCACCATTTCCGGCGATGGGTACAAGCACGACAAGAAGGACATAAAGCATGTCGTGCTCAACAACCCCTCGGGCGTGCTCAGCCAGCGTGTCGCACCGGTCGGCAACACGTTGCGCCTCGGCTCCGAAACCCACGGGGACGAATCGGGCCTGCCGGCGATCACGGCTCCGATCACCATCGAGGGTGAGGGTGCCACGATCACCCGGGCCGCCAACGCCAGGGATTTCCGGATCCTGACCGTCGCCGACGGCGGTGAGCTGACCCTGAGCAACGTGACCATCGAGAACGGCCGGGGCAAGGGCGGTGGCGGTCTCCTCGTGGAGGACGGCGGCATCGCCAGGCTGAAGGACACCACGTTCGTCCGGAACTCGGCGATCAACGGCGGTGACGGCGGCGCGATCCTCAACAAGGGTGCCACCGAGATCTCCTACAGCCAGATCAACGACAACAACACCGACGACAAGGGTTCCGGCGGCGGCATCGCCAACACGGGTGAACTGACCCTCGACCGGGTCCAGGTCGCCAACAACAACACCCACGCCTTCGGCGGCGGCATCGCGAACACCCACGGCGTCGCCCGGATCAGCAAGACCGAGATCCACGGCAACCATGCGGCAGTCGGTGGCGGCATCGCCAGCCTCTTCGGCCGGACCACGGTCGACGGGAGCAGGGTCACCTTCAACACCGCCAGGGTGGGTGGTGGCGTCGCCACCACGAAGAGCACGGTGCACGTGAGCGATTCCGAGGTCAGCCGGAACAGCTCGAACCTGGACGGCGGCGGCTTCTTCGCCCAGGACGGTTCGCTCGTCGTCGAGGGAAGCAAGGTCGAAGCCAACACCGCGCGGGGCGACGGCGGCGGGATCCTCGCCAAGAACTCGGACACCACGATCCGGGAGAGCGAGGTCACCTACAACGACGCCATCGGCAACAACTCGCGGGGCGGCGGCATCTTCACCAAGGAGGGCAAGCTCTCCCTGGTGGAGAGCAGGGTGGTCGAGAACAACTCCACCAACAGGCCCGGTGGCATCTTCGCCGAGGCCACCAAGGTGGACGTGGATGACGAAACCACCATCATCGGGAACCGGCCCAGCAACTGCGCCGGCAGCCCGGAGCACATCGAGAACTGCTTCGGCTGATCGGCCGAGGCCCAGGCCGGCACGGGTCGGCAGCCGGTGACGACGAGCCGACAGGCGGCCACGCGGGGCGCATCCGGCCCCCTACGGAAGACGGTCCACCAACCCGGGCTTCCGAGGGGCGGATGCGCCCCACCGCTGTCCGCGGACGGTCGACGGGCCGTACACGACGGCGCGTCCGACGGTTCGAACCGACCACGGCACCCCGGATCGACGCCTTCTCGCCGAGGGCCTACCTGCGGCTGGCCAGGGCCCGGAGGAAGAACGCCACGTTCGCCGGGCGTTCGGCGAGCCGACGCATCAGGTAGCCGTACCAGTCCGTGCCGTAGGGCAGGTAGACCCGCACGGTGTATCCCGCCGCGGCCAGCCGGGCCTGCTCCTCGGGGCGTACGCCGTAGAGCATCTGGAACTCGAACTCGTCGGGACCACGGTCGAACCACCGGGCCCGGTCCTCGGCGATGGCGATCAGCCGGGGATCGTGCGTGGCGACCATCGGATAGCCGGGGCCGGACAGCAGGATGTTGAGGCACCGGACGTACGATCTGTCCACCTCCCGCGCGGACTGGAACGCCACCGACTCCGGTTCCTTGTACGCCCCCTTGCACAGCCGCACGCGGGAGCCGGGGGTGGCCAGGTCACGGCAGTCCGCCTCGGTTCGCCGCAGGTACGCCTGCAGCACCGCGCCGGTGCGGGGGAAGTCCTTACGCAGCTCGGCCAGGATGTCGAGCGTCGAATCGGTGGTGGTGTGGTCCTCCATGTCCAGGGTGACCGTGGTCCCGGCCGCCTCGGCCGCGGAGCAGATCGCCCGTGCGTGGTCCACGGCCATCCGCTCGTCGAACCGCTGCCCGAGCGCCGAGAGCTTCACGCTGACCTCGGCCCGCGACGTCAGCCCGGCCTCGGCGAGGCTGTCGAGCAGGTGCAGGTACTCGTCCCGTACGGCGGTGGCCTGCTCCCCGGTGAGCGTGTCCTCTCCCAGGTAGTCGATGGTGACGGCCAGGCCGTCGTCGACAAGCTGCCGGGTGACGCGCAGTGCGTCGTCGGTGGTGGTACCGGCGACGAAACGCCGCACGACGTCCCGGGTGAACGGGGCTGTCTCGACGAGCCGCTCGATCCGGGATGACCGGGAGGCGGCGAGAATCACCGAACGGAGCATGTGCCGAGCGTAACGCCAGCCGCTGCCCGACAGGTCGGGACGGAGGGCCCCGGGACCACCGGGCAGCGGCCACCGGGGCGACGCCCGGTGGCGGGGATCGGTTACAAACGATCTCGTGAACACGTCGCCGCGTCGCCGTCTTCGGTCCGCGAGCGTGCATCTGGGCGCGCTCACCGCTCTCGCGCTCACCCTCACCGGTTGTAACCAGGTGGGTGACGATGACGACTGCGACTCGCGGTCGTCCACGCGTACCGGCTCCCTCGCCACCGCCGCTCCCGTTCCCACCGTGCGGGCACGGTTCAACCAGCCGGGTCCGGAGCCGACCGCCGCGGTGCCCAGCAGGGGTGGCTTCGGCACCCACCTGGCCTCCTGCGGTGGCTGACGGATGCGGCGGGAGCTTTCCACCCCACGGCCCGACTGGCGGGCCACGGTCCAGCGTCAGGGCCTGATCTACGCCGAGACCGAGCTGCCGGACGGCGGCCTCATGTCGTACTGGGACGAGACCGCCTGCTACGCCTTCGACCTGTCCGAGGTGCTGCGGCTGGAGGAGGCGACCGAGGAGCTGCACCGAATGTCGGTGGCCGCGGCCGAGTACGTGGTGGCGAAGAACCGGTTCGCCGACTTCGGCATCCCGGCCTGGGCCGCCGAGGCGGTGCGTCGGTCGCTGCGGGAACAGCCGCCGACGCTGTACGGCCGTTTCGATCTCTGGTACGACGGCTCGTGGCCCCCCAAGTTGTTGGAATACAACGCGGACACCCCGACCTCGCTGGTCGAGGCGTCGGTGGTCCAGTGGTACTGGCTGGAGGACACCCGGCCCACCCTCGACCAGTGGAACAGCCTGCACGAGCGGCTGGTCGAGGCGTGGCGGAGGATCGGCGCCGACCTGCACCACCGGCGGGTGCACGTGGCCTGGTCGGACGAGGAGGACACCGGCGAGGACCAGATGACCGCCGGCTATCTGGCCGAGACCGCCCGACAGGCGGGGCTGGAGGTCGAGCTTCTGCCGATGCTCGCGATCGGCTGGGACGGCCGGCGGTTCGTGGCGCCGGGGACCGACGGCGAGGCGGACGTTCCGATCGTGACCTGCTTCAAGCTCTATCCCTGGGAGTGGATGCTCGCCGAGCCGTACGGGCGGCTGGCGCTGGATCCGGGCACCCCGACGACCTGGATCGAACCGGCCTGGAAGCTGCTGCTGTCCAACAAGGCCCTGTTGGCCATCCTCTGGGAGCTCTATCCCGATCACCCGTATCTGCTGCCGGCGTACCTCGACTCACCCCGCGGGATGCCGGAATACGTGGCGAAGCCGCTGCTGGGCCGGGAGGGCGGGTCGGTGCGAATCGTCACCGGCGCCGGAGAGATCAACAATCCCGGTATCTACGGCGCCGAGGGTTGGTGCTACCAGGAATTCCGCCCCCTTCCGTCGTTCGACGGCAATCGGATGGTGTTGGGCAGCTGGATCGTGGCCGGGGAGGCCGCGGGAGCCGGGATCCGGGAGAGCACGAGCCTGATCACCGATGGCTACGCCCGGTTCCTTCCGCACTACGTGGACGCGCCACGGGAGCCCTGAGTCGTCTACGGTTGTCGGGTGAACTTCGACGCGTACGCCCGGACCGGGGTTGATCTCGTCAACGCGCGACTCGACAACCTCGACGACCTGCGGGCCGTATTTTCCGACGAGCACGGCTGGATGCGCGATGAGGTGACCGAACGGGATCTCGCTGCCTTCCGCAGAGCCCAGCGACGGCTGCGGGACGTCTTCGAATTCGGCGCCGCCGGTCGGGACGCCGACGCGGTGAACGAGCTGAATTCGCTGTTGGAGAGCTATCCGATCCAGCCGCGCATTTCCGGACACGACGCCAGTGACTGGCACATGCACGTGACCAGCCGGGGTTCGTCGGTCAGCGCCGAGTTCCTGGCCGGCGCGGTCTGGGGCCTGGCGGTCTGGCTCTGCGAGTACGGCAGTTCCCGGTTCGGGATCTGCGCCGACGACCGGTGTGGCAACGTCTACCTCGACACCTCGTCCAACTGCTGCCGGCGGTTCTGTTCGGAGCGCTGCGCGACCCGCTCGCACGTCGCCGCGCACCGGGCCCGCAAACGAGCGGCCCTCGAGGCGAGGTCCACGGTGGACACAGCCGTCGTACCGGACAGGGCGCCGGCGCCGGTCGGCTGACCAGACCGGTCCGCCGGGCCGCCCCACGTGACGAACCCGGACGCCGGCAGGACGGCACCGGGGTCGGACACGTCGACCGACGGACACCCACGGCCGGGTGGGCCTGGCGGGCCACGCCGCCGGGCCCCGGTCGCGGCCGGTCCCCATCCCGGTTGCGCGCGCTTCCGTGCCCACGGCCCGTGCGGCCGGTCAGGTGTGGGCCGGGGGCGCGGTGCTGTCGCGTACCACCAGCGTGGTCGCCAGCTCGACCCGGTGCTGGACCGGCTTCTCCCCCCGTGCGAGTTGCAGGACCATGGTGGCGGCGGTGGCGCCCATCTCGGCCAGCGGCTGCCGCACCGTGGTCATCGGCGGGCAGCACCAGCGGGTGTACTCGATGTCGTCGAAGCCGACCACGCTGAGGTCCTCGGGAATCCGCAGGCCGAGTTCCCAGGCCGCCGCGTAGACGCCGAGTGCCTGCAGATCGTTGCCGCAGATCACGGCGGTGGGCCGGTCCGGCAGGCTCAACAGCTCGCGGCCGACGTCACGGCCCACCTCGACGTAGAACCGCCCGCTGCGCACCAGCCGCTCGTCCAGTGGAACCCCGGCGACGTCGAGCGCCGCGCGACAGCCCTCAAGGCGAGCCCGGGCCGCCAGGTACTCCAGCGGGCCGCTGAGCACCGCGATGCGGCGGTGGCCGAGGTCGAGCAGGTGTCGGGTGGCGGTGATCCCGCCGTTCCAGTTGGTCGCCCCGACCGACGGTGTGCTGTGCAGCGGTTCCCCGGTCGGGTCCAGGGCGACCACGGGGATTCTCCCGGTGGCGAGCTGGGCGTGCTGCTCCGGGGTGAGCGTGGCGAAGACGGCGATCACGCCGACCGGTCGTCGGGAGAGGAGCTGCTCCGTCCAGGACCGGCCCGGCGACATGCGCCCGTCGACCTCGGTGAAGCCGACCGCCAGTTCGTGCTGGCGGGCCACCTGCTCGACACCGCGCATGATCTCGATGGCCAGGTGGCTCTCCAGCTTGTAGAAGACCACCTCGACGCTGGCCGTGGTCGGGGCCGGGTCCGGACGTCGGTAACCGTGCTCGCGTAGCAGCGCCTCCACCCGGCGGCGGGTCTCCAGCGCCACCCCGGACCGGCCGTTCAACACCTTCGACACGGTCGGCTTCGACACGCCGGCCAGCTCGGCGATGGTCGCGACGGTCGGTTCACCGCGCCGTCGCCCGCGCCGCGGACCGCCCGAAGCCTTCCCCGTCACGGCCGCAGTGTACGCACACGGGCGGCAACCGATCTACACCTGTCAGTACCGGCGCCACCAGGTCGATCGACCCCGAGCGGGTCGGCGACGATCATGACATCGAAACAAATCGTTGAAATTCACGACTCGTCCAGTAGGATGTCGTGACACGAGCACGGACGTGTCGCCCGACGTGTCGCCACCTCGGCCCATGTCGTGACGCGAGCTTCGGACACCTGGTTGAGCGGTCCAGGCGCACCGGGCCGGTGGTGCGGGTGCCCGCTGTGAGGTTCGACGACGGGCACCCGCACCGCTGCCCACGCCCCCGGGCCCGCGCCCGCCGGACCTGCCTCACGCCCGGAGCCACCGCCCGGTCAGCCGGTGACGTCCGCCTCGGCCAGGGCCTCCTCGACCCGCCGCCGGCGCCCCGCCTCGTTGGCGTGACGGTCAAGGACGAACCACGCACGGCGCCACTCGACGTACCCCT
>CALGAM010000008.1 GCA_937951935.1 uncultured Micromonospora sp.
GTCGACGAGTGGGTGGCGGTCGCCGCGCACCGGCAGACCCGGACCTTCCTGCCCCCGAGCGACGAGTGCCCACTCTGCCCGTCCACGCCCGAGCGCAGCAGCGAGATCCCGGCGTACGACTACGACGTGGTGGTCTTCGAGAACCGCTTCCCCGCCTTCAGTGACCGACCGGGCGAGCCGCCCGGCCTGGTGACCCCGTACACCGAGGCCCGCCCGGCGCGCGGACGGTGCGAGGTGGTCTGCTTCACCGCCGACCACGACGCCTCCTTCGCCGACCTGCCGCCGTCCCGGGTCCGGACCGTCCTGGAGGCGCTGGCCGACCGTACCGCCGAGCTGTCCCGGATGCCCGGTGTGGCGCAGGTCTTCTGTTTCGAGAACCGGGGGGTGGAGATCGGGGTGACCCTGCACCACCCGCACGGCCAGATCTACGCGTACCCGTTCCTGCCGCCCCGGACCCGGGCGATGCTGGCCGCCGCGCGCCGGCACGCCGAGCGCACCGGCGGCCGGAACCTCTACGCCGACGTCCTCGCCGCCGAGCGCGCCGCCGGGGTGCGGGTGGTCGCCGGCAACGAGCACTGGACCGCGTACGTCCCGGCCGCGGCCCGCTGGCCGTTCGAGGTGCACCTGGCGCCGCACCGGCCGGTGCCGGACATCCCGGCGCTCGACGACGCCGAGCGGGACGCCTTCGGACCGCTCTACCTGGACCTGCTGCGCCGCTTCGACGCCCTGTTCGACCGGCCGATGCCGTACGTCTCGGCCTGGCACCAGGCACCGGTGCACGCCGAGCCGGGCCTGGGCCACCTGCACCTGCAACTGTTCAGCATCCGCCGGGCGGCGGACAAGCTGAAGTTCCTCGCCGGCTCGGAGTCGGCGATGGGGGCCTTCGTCAACGACATCCCGCCCGAGCGGGCGGCGCGCCTGCTCCGGGACGCCGGTTGAGCCGAGCCGGGCGGCACCGGGTCCGGCACCGACGACGCGGCGGCCAGACCTGTCCCGACGGCGCGACGGCCGGCCCCGTCCCGCCCGGCGGCGGAGCCGACAGGGTGGGCGGCCCTCAGGTCGCCCGCGGCAGGGTGACCGTGACGACCAGGCCACCGCCGTCGCGGGGCTCGGCGCGCACGGTGCCGCCGTGTGCGCGGGCCACCGCCCGCACGATGGACAGCCCCAGACCGGCACCGGGCGCGCCGGAGAGTTGCTCGGTGCCGAGCCGTCGGAACGGCTCGAACAGGCTCGGGATCTCGTACCGGGGCACGACGGGGCCGGTGTTGGCGACCCGGACCTCGACCGAACCGTCCGGGCCGGTGCCGCTGGTCACCCGTACCCAGCCTCCCTCGGGGATGTTGTACCGCACCCCGTTCTCGACCAGGTTCTGCACCAGCCGCTCGAGCAGGACGGGGTTGCCGGTGGTCGGTGCCTCCCCCGGCTCGGCCTCCACGGTGACCGGCCCGGCCGCTGTCTGCGTGATCACGTGCTCCACGATGTCCGCCATGTCCACGTATGACCGCTCCGGTATCTCGCGCTCGGAGCGCGCCAGCAGCAGCAGCCCGTCGATCAGCCGCTCGTGCCGCTGGTTGATCGCCAACAACGTCCGGCCGAGCTGGGCCAGTTCCGGGGACGCCGTGGCCGGATCGATCATGACCTCCAACAACGTCCGGTTCAGGGTGAGCGGGGTACGCAGCTCGTGCGAGGCGTTGCCGATGAACCGTCGTTGGCTGTCGAAGGCGTGGTCGAGGCGTTCCAGCATCACGTCGAAGGTGTCGGCGAGCTCCTTGATCTCGTCGGCCGGGCCGTCCAACGCGATTCGTTCGTGCAGTCCCCGGTCCGCGTCCGGGGCGCTGGCGATCCGCCGGGCCGTCTCGGTCACCCGGGTCAGCGGCTGGAGCAGCCGGCCCGCGATCAGCCAGCCGAAGGCGATCGCGGCGGCCCCGACCACCACCAGCGCGATCCCGCCCTGGGTCAGCAGCGCGTTGAGGGCGTCCCGCCGGGTGTCCGTGACGAACTGGGTGAAGGAGGGCCCGTTCCCGCCGCCGGTCGCCGGTGAGGGGCGGACGGTCGCGCCGGGCACCGGCGACCCGGTCGTCGCGCCGACCTCCGGACCGGTCGTCGTGATGGTGCTCCCCTGCGGAAGCCGCTGCGAGACCAGGACGTACGTCACGCCGAGCAGCAGGAGGCCGGCGAGGAGGAAGAGCCCGCCGTAGACGAGGGTCAGCCGGGCCCGGATGGTCCGCCTGGCGAGCCAGTTTCGTATCACGGGATCCGGTACCCCACACCCGGCTCGGTCATCACCACCGGCGGCTCGCCGAGCTTGCGGCGCAGCTTGAGGATCGTCATCCGTACCGCGTGGCTGAACGGGTCCGCGTGCTCGTCCCACGCCTTCTCCATCAGCTGCTCCTGCGAGACCGCGGCGCCGTCGGCGCGGAGCAGCTCGGCGAGGACGGCGAACTCCTTGCGGGAGAGCGGAACATACCGGCCGTCCCGGTACACCTCGCGCCGGTGCGGGTCGAGGCGGATCCCGGCGCGTTCCAGCACCGGCGGTGCGGCGGCCCGGGCCCGCCGGCCGAGGGCGGCCACCCGGGCGGCGAGCTCCCGGAAGGCGAACGGCTTGGGCAGGTAGTCGTCCGCGCCCAGGGCGAGCCCGGTGACCCGGTCGTCGATCTCGGCGGCGGCGGTCAACATCAGCACCCGGACCGAGGAGTCGCGGGCGACGAGAACCCGACACACGTCGTCGCCGTGCACGACCGGGAGATGCCGGTCGAGCACCACCACGTCGTAGTCGTGCACGTCGAGCCGTTCCAGCGCCGCCGCGCCGTCATGCACCACGTCCACCGCATGGGCCTCCCGCCGCAACCCCTGCGCCACCGCGTCGGCGAGCAGCGGTTCGTCCTCCACCACCAGGATGCGCATTGGCCCATGGTGACTCGTCGTGATGTCACCTCAGTGTCAACGTTTTCGGTGACGGCCGGGAAAACCCCGATTCGCTGTACTTCGGCGTACGGCCGACGCCTGCTCGGCCGCGGATGGAGACAGACGAACCATGCGGACTAGAAGGATGCTCGCTCTCGGCGGCCTGGTCCTGGCGCTGGCCGTGGGCGGCTGCGGCGGATCCGACGAGGGCGACGGGGTGGCCACCGCGGGCGGCACCCCCAGCGCCAAGGCCGCCGGCAACAACGCGGCCGGCGCCGATCAGGAGCGGGAGGCGATGCTGAGGTTCTCGCAGTGCATGCGGGAGAACGGCGTCCCCGAGTACCCGGACCCGAAGTTCGAGGAGGGCGGCGGGGTCAACCTCTCCCTGCCGGAAGGGACGAGCAAGGAGAAGGTCGACGCCGCGGAGCAGAAGTGCAGACAGTACCTGCCGAACGGCGGTGAGGCGAAGAAGCCGGACCCCGGGGTCACCGAGCAGCTGCGGGCGTACTCGAAGTGCATGCGGGAGAACGGGATCGAGAAGTTCCCGGACCCGACCGACCAGGGCCTCCAGGTCAACAACGAGCAGCTCGGGATGAAACCGGACGACCCGCGCCTCAAGGCGGCCGAGGAGAAGTGCCGGCAGCTCAGGCCGAACCCGGATGACGCCGAGTCGGGTACCCAGAGTCGGAGTCAGGGATGACGGGATCGGCCCGACGGCGGACCGGTCGGGTGGTGGTCGTGGCGGCGGTGGCGGTGGCCATCGCCGCCACGGCCGCCGCGGCCACCGGATTTGGTCTGGACTTCGGTTCCGCAGGCTCGGATCCGAAGAACGCCGGCGGTAACCAGCCTCTGGAGACCACGCAGGTGACCCGGGAGACGCTGGTCGAACGCAAGACCGAGGACGGCACCCTGGGATACGGGGACGCCACGATCGTCGCCGATCGGCTCGGCGGCACCCTGACCGCCCTGCCATCGGTCGGGACGACCATCAAACGCGGGCAGGCCCTCTTCCGGGTCGACAACCAGCCGGTTGTGCTGCTCTACGGCAAGCTGCCCGCGTACCGGACCCTGGAACCCGGCACCGAGGGCCCGGACGTCAAGCAGTTCGAGCAGAACCTGCGAGCCCTGGGCTACACCGGGTTCACCATCGACGAGGAGTACTCCGCCTCGACGGCGTCCGCGGTCAAGGAGTGGCAGGAGGACCTCGGCCTGGCGGAAACCGGCACCGTCGAACTGGGCCGGATCGCGTACGCGCCCGGACAGGTGCGGGTGGCGAGCCACGAGGCCTCCGTGGGCGACGTCCTCCAGCCCGGCGAGCCCGTGATCTCCCACACGGGTACGACCCGGGTGGTCACCGTCGACCTGGAGGTGACCGACCGGGCGATGGCCCGCAAGGGGGCCGAGGTGACGTGCACCCTGCCGAACGGCAAGACCACTCCCGGCAAGATCATCGCAACCGAGACGGTGATCAGCACGCCCGGCGCCGGGGGCGGGGGCGACGAGGACCCCGAGACCAAGCTGCGGGTGACCGTCGGGATCACGGACACGAAGGCCCTGGCCGGGCTCGACGAGGCGACGGTGCCGGTCGCGTTCACCGCCTCGGAACGCAAGGACGTGCTGACCGTGCCGGTGGCCGCGTTGCTCGCCCTGGCCGAGGGCGGGTACGGCCTCCAGGTGGTGGAGAACGGCACGACCCGGATCGTGCCGGTCGAGACCGGGCTCTTCTCCGAGGGCCGGGTGGAGGTCTCCGGTGCCGGCGTGGTCGAGGGCATGACCGTCGGGATGCCGTCGTGACCGCCGTCGTGGAACTCAGCAGGGTGACCAAGACCTACCCCGGCGGGGTGACGGCGGTACGGGACGTCAGCCTCTCCATCGAGTACGGCGAACTGGTCGCCATCGTCGGCCCGTCCGGCTCCGGCAAGTCGACGATGCTGCACCTGATCGGCACGCTGGACCGCCCCTCGTCCGGGACGATACGCATCGACGGATACGACGTGGCGACGCTGCGCGACCGCCAGTTGTCGGCACTGCGGGCGTACCGGATCGGGTTCGTGTTCCAGCAGTTCCACCTCGCGCCCGGGGAGACGGCCCTGGACAACGTCGCCAACGGCCTGCTCTACACCGGCATGCCGCTGCGCGAGCGGCGGCGGCGCGCGGAGGCCGCGCTGGTCCGGGTCGGGCTGCACGACCGGCTCGACCACCGGCCGCACGAGCTCTCCGGCGGCCAGCGGCAGCGGGTCGCCATCGCCCGCGCCGTGGCCGGCGAGCCGGCGCTGGTGCTCGCCGACGAGCCGACCGGCAACCTGGACTCCAGCTCGGGGGCGGGCGTGATGGAGCTGCTGCGGGAGCTGCACGCCGCTGGCACCACCGTCCTGATCATCACCCACGACCGGGACATCGCCGCCAGCCTGCCCCGACAGGTGGTCATGCGGGACGGGGAGGTGCGCGGGTGACCGGGCCAGCACCGGGCGGGCGAGTGCGGCGGCGCACGCTCACCCCGGCCCGGCTGCGTCCCGGAGACGTGCTCCGGGTGGGCAGCGCCGGGCTACGGACCCGGCCGTTGCGGGCGTTCCTCTCCGCGCTCGGCATCGCGATCGGCATCGCCGCCATGGTGGCGGTGGTCGGCATCTCCTCGTCGAGTCGGGTGGAGCTCGACCGCCAGCTCGAGGCGCTCGGCACCAACCTGCTCACCGTGGCTCCGGGCAACACCCTCAGCGGCGGCGATGCCAGGCTGCCCGTCGAGTCGGTCCGGATGATCGCCCGGATCGGGCCGGTCCAGCAGGTTGCCGCCACCGGGAAGATTCCTGACACGGCCATCTACCGCAGCGACCGGATTCCGGAGGTGCAGACCGGCGGCCTGACCGTGCTGGCCGCGCACCTGAACCTGCTGGAGACGGTGGGTGCCCATCTGGCTGACGGCGTCTGGCTCAACGCGGCGACCGAGCGGTACCCGGCGGTGGTGCTCGGCGCCGCCACGGCCCGGCAGCTCGGCATCCCGGAGGCCGGCCCGGAGATCCAGGTCTACCTCGGGCGCCAGTGGTTCACCGTGATCGGCATCCTCGAACGGGTGCCGCTCGCGCCGGAGCTGGACTCCGCCGCCCTGGTCGGCTGGCCGGTCGCCGAGAGCCGGCTCGACTTCGACGGGCACCCGACCACCGTCTACACCCGGTCCGCCGACGCCCACGTCGAGGCCGTCCGCAGCGTTCTGGCGGCGACCGCCAACCCGGAGGCGCCGAACGAGGTCAAGGTCTCCCGCCCCTCCGACGCGCTGGCCGCCCGCCAGGCCGCCGACCAGGCCTTCACCGGCCTGCTGCTCGGCCTCGGCGCGGTGGCCCTGCTGGTCGGCGGCGTGGGAGTGGCCAACACGATGGTCATCTCGGTGCTCGAACGCCGGGCCGAGATCGGGCTGCGCCGGTCCCTCGGCGCGACCCGGGGACAGATCCGGTTGCAGTTCCTCGCCGAGTCCCTGCTGCTCAGCGCCATCGGCGGCGCTGGCGGGGTGGTGATCGGGATCGTCGTGACCGCCGGGTACGCCAGCTCCCAGTCCTGGCCGGCGGTGGTCCCGGCCTGGGCGTCCGCGGGCGGAGTCGGCGCGACGCTGGTCATCGGGGGCGTCGCCGGCCTCTACCCGGCGATCCGCGCCGCCCGGCTGGCCCCCACCGAGGCCCTTGCCGCCACCTGACCAGCGGCCGGGCACCTCGGTGGGGAGGAGCCGCCCGGATCGGTAAGCCCCGGCGGGACGGGACGGCGCCGCGTCCCGTCCCGCCGGCAGACCGACCGACCCGGTGGCCGCACGCTCGGTAACCGGTCGGGATCAGCGGAAGACCGAGATCCGGGTGCGGTGGTGGCGAGGGTTCTCGATCTCGTCGACCACCGCCACCGCGAGATCCGCGTACGACAGGGACTCCGATCCCGGCTCGGGCACGCGGTCCCCGCCGGTCCGGTACCGCCCGGTCCGGGGGCCGTCCGGGGTCAGCCCGGCCGGCGGGGTGAGGACGAGCCAGTCGACCGGGGTCTGCGCGGCGCGAAGCCGGTCCAGGCCGGCGGTGTGCGCGAGGGCGAACGGGCGCAG
>CALGAM010000009.1 GCA_937951935.1 uncultured Micromonospora sp.
TCGCAGAAGATCACGGTGGACGCGAAGGGCGAGATCGCGGAGCTGAAGGACACCGTCAACACGATGGTGGACCAGCTCTCGTCGTTTGCCGACGAGGTGACGCGGGTGGCCCGGGAGGTGGGCATCGAGGGCAAGCTGGGTGGTCAGGCCCAGGTCAAGGGAGTCTCCGGCACCTGGCGCGACCTGACCGAGAACGTCAACCAGCTCGCCTCCACCCTCACCACCCAGCTTCGGGCGATCGCCCAGGTCTCCACGGCGGTGACCCGGGGCGACCTGACCCAGACGATCACCGTCGACGCCCAGGGCGAGGTCGCCGAGCTGAAGGACAACATCAACCAGATGATCGTCACGCTGCGGGAGACCACCAAGAAGAACGCCGAGCAGGGGTGGCTCGACTCGAACCTGGCTCGGATCGGTGGCCTGCTCCAGGGGCAGCGGGACCCCGGCGAGGTCTGCCGGATGATCATGAGCGAGGTGACCCCGCTGGTCGACGCCCAGCTCGGGGCCTTCTTCCTCACCGACACCAGCGACGAGGCCGCGATGCGGCTGCGGCTGTCCGCGTCGTACGGCTACGTGGCGCGCGACCACGACGTCACCTTCGGGCCGGGCGAGGGGCTGGTCGGGCAGGTGGCCCTGAGCCGGCGGCCGATCCGGATGGGCGCGCCCCGCGACGGCAGCCTGACGCTCCGTTCCGGGCTGGCCGCCACGCCCCCGGCCGACCTGGTCGTGCTGCCGATCCTCTTCGAGGGCGAGCTGCTCGGCGTCATCGAGTTCGCCAGCGTCTCCCCCTTCTCCGACCTGCACCTGTCGTTCCTGGAGCGGCTGGTCTCCACCATCGGTGTCGCGCTGAACACCATCCAGGCCAACCGGCGCACCGAGGAACTCCTCGCCCAGTCCCAGCGGCTCGCCCACGAGCTGCAGGAACAGTCCGCCGAGCTGCAGCGCACCAACGCCGAACTCGAGGAGAAGGCGAAGCTCCTGTCGGAGCAGAAGGGGAACATCGAGCTCAAGAACCGTGAGATCGAACTGGCCCGGATCGGGCTGGAGGACAAGGCGCAGCAGTTGGCCCGGGCCTCGGCGTACAAGTCCGAGTTCCTGGCGAACATGAGCCACGAGCTGCGCACCCCGCTCAACTCGCTGTTGCTGCTGGCCCGGCTGCTCGCCGACAACTCGGAGCAGAACCTCACCGAGAAGCAGATCGAGTTCGCCAAGACCATCTACAGCGCCGGTTCCGACCTGCTCGCGCTGATCGACGACATCCTCGACCTGTCGAAGATCGAGGCGGGCCGGATGGACGTCACCCCGGCGGAGGTGCGGTTCTCCGACATCCGCAGCTACGTGGAACAGGCGTTCGCGCCGCAGGCCGAGGAGAAGGGCCTGGACTTCCAGGTACGCATCTCCAAGGACCTGCCGCCGACCCTGATCACGGATCCCCAGCGTCTGCAGCAGATCCTGCGGAACCTGCTCTCCAACGCGGTCAAGTTCACCGACAATGGCGCGGTGACCCTGCGGATCGGGCCGGCGTCGGTGCCCCCGGGCGCCTTCGCCGACGTACCGGCACTCGCCACCGCCCGGCAGGTGGTGGCGTTCACCGTCATCGACACCGGAATCGGCATCTCCGACGACAAGCTCGGGCTGATCTTCGAGGCGTTCCAGCAGGCCGACGGGACCACCAGCCGGCGGTACGGCGGCACCGGGCTCGGGCTGTCGATCAGCCGGGACCTGGCCCGCCTGATCGGCGGCACCATCACCGTCTCGTCCGCACCCGGTCAGGGGTCGACGTTCACCCTCTTCATCCCGGACGTGCTGCCGCCGGACACGATGGTCACCTCGACGTCGGCGTCCCTGCCGGCCGGCCCGAACGCCGCGCCGCCGATGCTGCGGTTCCCCACCGAGCCCGACCGCTCGACCTCACCCGCGGCCCGGCAGCTCGACGGCGCCACCGTCCTGATCATCGACGACGACGTCCGTAACGTCTTCGCGCTGACCAGCGCTTTGGAGCTACACGGGATGACCGTGCTCTACTCGGACAACGGCAGCGACGGGATCCGGCTGCTGGCGGAGCATCCGGAGGTGGACATCGTGCTGATGGACGCGATGATGCCCGACCAGGACGGGTACGAGACGACCCGCGCCATCCGCCGCAACCACCGATTCACCGACCTGCCGGTGGTGTTCCTGACCGCCAAGGCGATGCCCGGAGACCGGGAGTCGGCGTTGGCCGCCGGGGCGAGTGACTACATCACCAAGCCGGTCGACCTGGACGAGCTGATCGAGTTGATGGCGGCCTGGGTGCACGGGGAGGGTCGCACCGTCGACCGGGCTGACGGGGGGGAGAACCAGTGACCGAGCTAGCCAAGGCCCTGCTGGTCGACGACCGGCGGGAGAACCTGATGGCGCTGGAGGCGATCCTGCAGGGTCTGCCGGTCCAGCCGGTGGCGGTGGAGAGCGGGGAGGCCGCGCTCAAGCAGCTCCTGGTGGAGGACTTCGCGGTCATCCTCCTGGACGCCCAGATGCCGGAGATGGACGGATTCGAGACCGCCAGTCACATCAAGCGGCGGGAGCGCACCCGACACGTGCCGATCATCTTCCTCACCGCGGCCGACCGGGACGCCCAGCTCGCCCTGCGCGGGTACGCGGTCGGCGCGGTCGACTATCTGACGAAGCCCTTCGACCCGTGGGTGCTGCGGGCGAAGGTCTCGGTCTTCGTCGACCTGTGGGTGAAGACCCGGCAGCTTGCCGCGCAGTCGGAGCTGATCCGGGAGCGGGAGGCCCAGTGGCGGGGGCTGACCGAGGCCGTCGACGAGGCGGTGACGCTGCTGCGGTCGGAGGACCCGGAGGCCCGCAACCGCGCGGTACGGGTGCTGGAGCAGGCGCGCTGGGGTGCGGCGGCCTGACGGTGTCGGGCGACCGTGGGGGCACCGGTCACCACCGGTGATCAGCCGGCCCGCTGTCGGTTGCGGATCATCAGGGCGGAGCGGAGCCCGGTGATGTCGAGCACCCGGAGCAGGAAGTCACCGACATTGGTCAGCACCAGCAGTCGCTGGGCGTGGCTCGCCTTCCGGCTCAGCACCACCAGGGTGCCGAGCCCCTGTGAGTCGCAGAAGGTGACGTCGGCCAGGTCGAGAACGATCCGGGACGGTGAATCGGTGAGGACCTCGTTGACGATGCTGGACAGCTTGCCGGCGGTCAGCATGTCGATCTCTCCGGCGAGGCGAAGGGTCACCTCGTCGGCGTTTCGCTGGACCTCGATCGTCAGCTCCGCACGGTTCACCCGATCAGCCTAACGCGGTCTCGCCCGTCCGGCCCGGTGGTGATCCGGGCCCACCGGCGGCGACGTCCGTCGGGTTCGTCGGCCGGTCCCTGCCGCCGCCGACGCCGGCTCTGTCCAGGTCACCGCCGAGTGACCAGGGCGACCAGGTCAGGGGTGGCTGCCGACGGGTCAGGTGGCGCTGACAGAATGGCGAGCACCGTGAGCGAGACGAACTCCGCCGCCCCCGGCCGGTACCCGGCCGAGGCCCCGGCCTCCCAGGCTCTGTTCGACCGCGCCCGCGCCCTCGTGCCGGGCGGGGTGAACTCGCCCGTCCGCGCCTTCCGCGCCGTGGGCGGCACCCCCCGGTTCATGGTCCGGGGCAGCGGTCCCTGGCTCTTCGACGCCGACGGAAGGCGCTACGTCGACCTGGTCTGCTCGTGGGGGCCACTGATCCTCGGGCACGCCCACCCCGAGGTCGTCGCGGCGGTGCAGGCCGCCGCCGCCTCCGGCACCAGCTTCGGCACCCCCACCGAGGGCGAGGTCGAGCTGGCCGCGGAGATCGTTGCCCGGACCCCTGTCGAACAGGTACGTCTGGTCAACTCCGGGACCGAGGCGACGATGTCGGCGATCCGCCTCGCCCGGGGCCACACCGGTCGCAGCAAGATCGTCAAGTTCGCCGGCTGCTACCACGGCCACGTCGACGCCCTGCTCGCGTCGGCCGGATCCGGGGTCGCCACCCTCGCCCTGCCCGACTCGCCCGGGGTCACCGGCGCGGCGGCGGGCGAGACGATCGTGCTGCCGTACAACGACGTGGCCGCGGTCGAGGCGGCGTTCGCCGCTGCCGGGTCGGACATCGCGGCGATCATCACCGAGGCGGCGCCCGGCAACATGGGTGTGGTGGCCCCGCGGCCCGGTTTCAACAGCGCGCTGGCCCGGATCGCCCACGAGCACGGCGCACTGCTGATCGTCGACGAGGTGATGACCGGTTTCCGGGTCTCCCGGAGCGGCTGGGCGGGGCTCGACCCGGTCGACGCCGACCTGTTCACCTTCGGCAAGGTCATGGGAGGCGGGCTCCCCGCCGCGGCGTTCGGCGGCCGTACCGAGATCATGGCCCGGCTCGCCCCGGCCGGGCCGGTCTACCAGGCGGGCACGCTCTCGGGCAACCCACTCGCCTGTGCCGCCGGGCTGACCACGCTGCGGCTGGCCGACGAGGCGGTCTACCGTCGGCTCGACGAGACCGCCGCCACGGTGGGTCGGCTGGCCAGCGAGGCACTGACCGCCGCCGGGGTGCCGCACCGGCTGTCGTACGCCGGGAACATGTTCTCGATCTTCTTCACCGACGCCGAGGTGGTCGACTACGCGACCGCGCGCGGTCAGGACGTCGCGGCGTTCAGGGCGTTCTTCCACGCGATGCTGGCCGGCGGGGTCTACCTGCCGCCGAGCGCGTTCGAGGCGTGGTTCGTGTCGACGGCGTGGGACGACGCCGCCCTGGAGCAGTACGCGGCGGCACTGCCCGCCGCCGCGCGGGCTGCCGCGGCGGCGGGTCGTGGGGAGTAGAGGGCTGGCATGACCAAGACCGTGGTGCACGTGCTCCGGCACGGTGAGGTACACAACCCGGACAGGATCCTCTACGGCCGGCTTCCCGGCTTCCACCTGTCCGAGCTGGGCGTGCAGATGGCGAAGGCGGCGGCGCAGGCGCTCGCCGACCGCAACATCGTGTACGTGGTGGCCAGCCCGCTGGAGCGCGCCCAGCAGACCGCCGAGCCGATCGCCGCGCAGTTCGGGCTGCCGATCGCGGTCGACGAACGCCTCATCGAGAGCAGCAACTGGTTCGAGGGCAAGCGGGTCTCGCCGGGCAACGGCTCGTTCCGCAACCCGCGCAACTGGTGGGTGCTGCGGGACCCGGTCACCCCGTCCTGGGGTGAGGCGTACCGGGCGATCGCCGAACGGATGTTCGCGGCGCTGCACGCGGCCCGGGCCGAGGCCGAGGGACGGGAGGCGGTCTGCGTCTCGCACCAGTTGCCCATCTGGACGCTACGCCGGTACGTCGAACGCAAGCGGCTCTGGCACGACCCCCGCAAGCGGCAGTGCGGGCTGGCGAGCCTGACCTCCTTCCACTTCGAGGGCACCGAGATCGTCGGTATCGAGTACAGCGAGCCCGCGGCGCACCTGGTGGCGATGTCACCGAGCGCCCGGACGGCCAAGGGAGCCTGAGACATGAGCCGCCTCCGGCGTGCCGGTGTCGGTGCCCTGCTCGTCGCTGCCGCGGCGTTGGCGCCGGCCGGCTGCTCGGACGGCGGCCGCGACTGGCGGGACGGGTGCACCACCACCGCCGACGGGGTGATCGAGTGCGCCCCGGAGCACCGGCCGGCGGCGCCGGCCGTCTCCGGTGAACTGCTCAGCGGGGAGAACTACGACCTGGCGCGGG
This sequence comes from uncultured Micromonospora sp., assembly GCA_937951935.1. Taxonomy (GTDB): domain Bacteria; phylum Actinomycetota; class Actinomycetes; order Mycobacteriales; family Micromonosporaceae; genus Plantactinospora. The sequence continues at coordinate 5,682 of CALGAM010000009.1, forward strand.
AACGCGGCCAGGTGGTGGTGCTGAACTTCTGGGGCTCCTGGTGCCCGCCGTGCCGGGCGGAGGCCGACGACCTGGAGACGACGTACCAGGCGACGAGGAGCCAGGGCGTCCGGTTTCTCGGGATCAACATCCAGGACGGCCGGGACAAGGCCAGGGCCTTCGAGGAGGCCTTCGACATCAGCTACCCGAGCCTCTTCGACCCACCGAGCCGCCTGGCACTCGCCTTCGAGGTCCCGCCGAACTCGATCCCGGCCACCGTCGTGCTGGACCGCGAGGGCCGGATCGCGGTGGTGATCCGGCGCTCGGTCACGCAGGAGACGCTGCAGCCGATCGTCAGCCGGATCGCCGCGGAGCAGCCGGCGCCGGGCGGGGTGGGCTGATGGGCGAGACCTTCGCCGAACTCGCCCGCAGCGGCCCGCTGCTGCTGGCGATCGGCGTGGCGGCGCTCGCCGGTCTGGTGAGTTTCCTCTCCCCGTGCGTGCTGCCCCTGGTCCCCGGCTACCTGTCGTACGTGACCGGGCTGTCCGGCAGCGAGTGGGAGCGGCGCGGGGCGGCGGCGGGGACGGAGCCCGGACCGGCCGCCGGTACCGCCGGTGGCGGCGGCACCGGCGGGGTGGTGGCGGCGACCCGCGTGACGTCCCGGCCGGTGGTCTGGGGTCGGGTCCTCGCCGGCACGCTGCTGTTCATCGCCGGGTTCACCGCCGTCTTCACCCTCACCGCGGTGTTGGTCACCGCACTCGGCCAGGCACTCTTCGCGCAGAAGCGACCGTTGGAGATCGTCATCGGCGCGGTGATCATCCTGCTGGGCCTGTCCTACCTCGGGCTGGTTCCCGGGATGCAGCGCGAGTTCCGGATCCGGCGACTGCCGGCGGCCGGCCTGCTCGGCGCCCCGGTCTTCGGCGCGGTCTTCGCGCTCTCCTGGGTACCCTGCGTCGGGCCGACCCTGGGTGCGGTCCTCGGCATGGGTACGGCGAGCGGACAGGCCGACCGGGCGGCGGTGCTCGCCGTCGCGTACTGCCTCGGCCTCGGGCTGCCGTTCGTCGCCTTCGGGCTCGGCTTTCACCGGCTGCTCGGACTCTTCCGGGCGATCCGCCGCAACAGCCGCTGGGTGACCCGGATCGGTGGTGCCCTGCTGATCGCGATCGGTCTCGCCCTGGTCACCGGCGGTTGGCAGCAGGTGGTCATCTGGCTGCAGACCACGGTCGGGGTGGGTGAGGTGAGCATCTGATGCCGGCACCGAACGAGCAGACCGTCGCCGAGCCGACGGTGGTGGAGGCCGCCGACACCCCGGGCCGCCCACCCCGCCGTACGCCGTCCCCGCTGGCCCTGCTGCGCAACTCGTGGCGGCAGCTCACCAGCATGCGCACCGCGCTGATCCTGCTGTTCCTGCTCGCGGTCGCCGCGGTCCCGGGCTCGCTGCTGCCGCAGCGCGACGTCAACATCGACGACGTCGACGGCTTCCGGCGCGAGCACCCGGACCTCTTCCCGATCCTCGACCGGCTCGGCGGCTTCGACGTGTACGCCTCGCCGTGGTTCGCGGCGATCTACCTTCTGCTCTTCACCTCGCTGGTCGGCTGCATCGTGCCGCGGTTGCGCGACCACGTCCGGGCGCTGCGTGCCGTACCGCCGGCGGCGCCGAGGCGGCTGGACCGGCTGCCGCGGCACGCGGTGCTCTCCGGGCACGACGGCGACCTGACCGCGATCGCCGCGATGCTGCGCAGGCGGCGCTGGCGGGTGGTCGTGCGCGACGGCGAGGTGGCGGCGGAGAAGGGCCACCTCAAGGAGACCGGCAACCTGCTCTTCCACCTCTCGCTGGTCGGGGTGCTGCTCGGGGTCGCCCTCGGCGCCTCGTACGGCTGGCACGGCAACCGACTGCTGATCGCCGGCCCGGACCAGGCGTTCTGCAACACGGTGCAGCAGTTCAGCGAGTCGAAGCTCGGCCAGCGGGTGGACGACGGCGACCTGCCGCGGTTCTGCCTGGAGTTGACCGACTTCGAGGCGACGTTCCTTCCCTCGGGGCAACCGGAGTCGTTCCGCGCCCGGGTCCGGGTCGAGCCGTGGGGGCGGGCGGCGTACCCGGCGAGTTTCTCGGTGAACGACCCGCTGCGGCTGGACGGGGCGAACGTCTACCTGCTGGGGCACGGCTACGCGCCGGTCCTGCGCTACACCGACCGCCACGGCAGGTCGCAGGTCAGCGTACAGGCGTTCCTCAGTGTCGACGGCAACCTGACCAGCGAGGGCGCGGCCTTCTTCCCGGACGTCAACATCGACCCGGCGACCGGCAGCCGCGACCCGAACCTGCAGGTCGCCTTCGAGGGTCTGTACTTCCCGACGACCCCGGAGGACGGGCCGGCGATCCGCTCGGTGCACCCGGAGGAGCGGGCACCCGGGCTGTTCCTGCGGGCGTACCGGGGCAACCTCGGACTGGACGCGGGGATTCCCGGCTCGGTCTACGCGATCGACCAGCGCCAGGTGGCCAACGGCCGGCTGAAGCAGGTCGGCGACGGCAAGCTGCTGCGGCCGGGCGAGAGCTGGACCCTCGACGACGGTACGACGCTGGAGTTCCTCGGTACCCGGAAGTACATCACCCTCACGGTCCGCCACGACCCGGGCGAGCCCGTCGTGCTGGCCAGCGCGGCGCTGCTGCTCGTCGGGCTGATGCCCGCGCTGTTCGTCCGCCGCCGTCGGGTGTGGTTCCGGGTGGTTCCGGCACCCGCCGGAGCATCCACGACGGGTCGTAGTAGTTTGGTGGAGGTCGGTGGCCTGCCCCGCACCGACTACCCCGGCTTCGCCGAGGAGTTCGACCAACTCGTCGCCGCGGCCACCGTGCCGCCGGTGCTGAGGAAAGAGGAGACCAACTGATGGCCGCGCTCTCCGACCAGCTCCTGGTGGTCGCGATCCTGGGCTACCTGTTGGCGATGATCATCCACGCCGCCGAGTACGCGTTCGGCAACCGGGGCCTGGTCGGTCGGGTGGCGACCCGGCCGGAGCGTGAGCTGGCGCTGGTCGGGGCCGGGGCGGCCGCCGGGGCGACACCCGACGCGGCCGGGCCGGGTGCCGAGCCACCGGCCGGCGGCGGGGTCGACGGTGCGCCGCCGGCCCGCCGGCCGGCGGCGTCGAAGACCGCGCTGGTCGGGCGGGTGGCCGTCGCGCTCACCGTGATCGCGGCCGCGGTCCACCTCGCCGTCCTGGTCACCCGCGGGATCGCCGCCGAGCGGATGCCGTGGGGCAACATGTACGAGTACGTGCTGACGGCGACCTTCATCGGCAGCGTCGTCTGGCTCGGCCTGCTCCACCGGCGTCCGTCGATCCGGCACCTGGGGCTCTTCGTCACCCTCACCATGGTGATCCTGCTCGCCGTCGCGGGGCTGGTGCTCTACGTGCCGATCGTGCCGCTGATGCCCGCGCTCAACTCGTACTGGTTCATCGTCCACGTCTCGGCGGCGGCGCTGGCCTCGGGACTGCTGCAGCTCGGCGCCGTACCGGCGGTGATGTACCTGATTCGCCACGGGTACGACCAGGGCAAACGGAGCTTCCCGTACACCCTGGGCGCCCGGGTGCCGGCCGCCGACACCCTGGAGCGGCTGACCTTCCGGCTGCACGCCTTCGCGTTCCCGATCTGGACCTTCGCGGTGATGGCCGGGGCGGTCTGGGCGGAGGCGGCCTGGGGCCGGTACTGGGGCTGGGACCCGAAGGAGACCTGGGCGTTCGTCTCCTGGGTGGTGTACGCCGGCTACCTGCACGCCCGGGCCACGCCCAGCGTCCGGCGGCCGGTGACGATCTGGATCGCCCTCGTCGGCTGCCTGACCATGCAGATGAACCTGTACGGGGTGAACATCTTCTTCGAGGGCTTGCACTCGTACGCCGGCCTCGACTGAGCCCGGTCACCCGGCGGGGACCCGGAGCCGGCAGCCGGTCGGGGGATGCGCCAGACTAGCGGCCATGGCTGTTCGTGGCTTCCCGTACGACGATCTCCGGGCGTTCCTCGACGCACTGGAGGGCGCGGGTGAACTGCGCCGGGTGTCGGTGCCGGTGGACCCGACCCTGGAGATCACCGAGGTGGTGACCCGGACGGTCCGGGCGAACGGTCCCGCGCTGCTGTTCGAGCGCCCCACCCGGGGTGAGATGCCGGTGGCGATCAACCTGTTCGGCACCGAACGCCGGATGGCGATGGCGCTCGGGGTCGAGTCGCTGACCGAGATCGCCGACCGGATCTCCGAGCTGGTCAAGCCCGAACTGCCGGTGGGCTGGTCCGGCATCCGCGAGGGTCTGGGCAAGCTGATGCAGCTCAAGTCCCTGCCGCCGAAGAAGGTCAGGACGGCGCCCTGCCAGGAGGTGGTCTACCGGGGGGCGGACGTCGACCTCAACCGGCTGCCCGGTCTGAAGGTGTGGCCGGGGGACGGCGGCATCTTCCACAACTACGGGCTCACCCACACCAAGCACCCCGAGACCGGCAAACGCAACCTCGGGCTCTACCGGCTCCAACAGCACTCCCACAACACCCTGGGGATGCACTGGCAGATCCACAAGGACTCCACCGCCCACCACGCGGTGGCGGAGCGGCTCGGCCGGCGGCTGCCGGTGGCGATCGCCATCGGCTGCGACCCGGTGGTCAGCTACGTCGCGAGCGCCCCGCTCCCCGCCGACATCGACGAGTACCTGTTCGCCGGCTTCCTGCGCGGCGAGCGGGTGGAGATGGTCGACTGTCTCAGCGTGCCGCTCCAGGTGCCCGCGACCGCCCAGATCGTGCTGGAGGGCTACCTGGAGCCGGGGGAGCGGCTGCCGGAGGGGCCGTTCGGCGACCACACGGGCTTCTACACCCCGGTCGAGCCGTTCCCCGTGCTGCACGTCGAGGTGATGACCATGCAGCGCGACCCGATCTACCACTCGATCGTCACGTCGAAGCCTCCGCAGGAGGACCACGGCCCCGGCACGGCCACGGAGCACATCTTCCGGCCCCTGCTCAAGCTGCTGATTCCGGACATCGTCGACTACCACATGCCGCCGGCCGGCGTGTTCCACAACTGCCTGATCGTCTCGATCCGCAAGCGCTACCCGAAGCACGCCCAGAAGGTGATGAACGCGATCTGGGGCGCGCACCTGATGTCGTTGACGAAGCTGATCGTGGTGGTCGACGAGGACTGCGACGTGCGCGACTACGCCGAGGTCGCCTGGCGGGCCTTCGGCAACGTCGACTACTCTCGCGACCTGCTGCTCACCGAGGGGCCCGTGGACCACCTGGACCACGCGTCGTACCAGCAGTTCTGGGGTGGCAAGGCCGGGATCGACGCCACCCGCAAGCTCCCCACCGAGGGCTACACCCGCGGCTGGCCGGAGGAGACGACCATGTTGCCCGAGATCCGGGCCCTGGTCGACAAGCGTTGGAAGGAGTACGGCATCTCATGACCGCGGTGGCGGAGTCGCCGGGACGGGTCAGGTCCTTCCTGCGGTTGGTGAAGATCGAACACTCGGTCTTCGCGCTGCCGTTCGCCTACCTGTCGGCGCTGACCGCGATGGCCCTGCACGGCGGGCGGATCCGCTGGGCCGACCTGGTGCTGGTCACGGTCGCGATGGTCGGCGCGCGTACCTTCGCCATGGCGGCGAACCGGATCATCGACCGGCACATCGACGCGCGGAACCCGCGTACCGCCGGTCGAGAGCTGGTCACCGGGGCGGTGAGCGTCCGGACGGCCTGGACCGGCGCGATCGTCGCCCTGCTGGCCTTCCTCGCCGCCGCCGCCGCGCTCAACCCGCTCTGCCTGGTCCTCGCCCCGCTCGCCGCGGTCCCGCTGGTGGTCTACCCGTACGGCAAGCGGTTCACCGACTGGCCGCACGCGATCCTGGCGCTGGCCCAGGCGGTCGGCCCGGTCGGGGCCTGGCTCGCGGTGACCGGAACCTTCGACGGGGCCGGTCCGGCGTGGCTGCTCGGCGCGGCGGTCGGGCTCTGGATCGGCGGCTTCGACCTGATCTACGCCTGCCAGGACGCCGAGGTGGACCGGCGGATCGGGGTACGCAGCGTCCCCGCCCGGTACGGGCTGCGGTTCGCCCTGAACGTGTCGACCCTGGCCCACGTCGTCGTCTTCGCGCTGTTCATCTGGTTCGGCGTGCTGGTCGGCCTGGGTTGGCTCTGGTGGGTGGGGTTGGCGCTGACCGCGCTCGCGTTCGGGTACCAGCACGTGGTGGTGACCCCGACCGACCTGTCCCGGGTCAACCGGGCGTTCTTCACCGCCAACGGGTTCGTCGGGATCGTGCTCTTCGTCTTCGCCCTGCTCGACCTGCTGGTCCGGTTCCGCCTGGGCGTCTGACGGTCCGGTGCGCCGGTACGGCCGGGCGGTGCCGGCCGGCCCGGGGAGGCCGCGCCGGCCGTCGCCGGCGGCGGGGTCGGGTGTCCCCGGGTGTTCCGGCCGTACCCGGGGTCGGTTGGTGGGCCGGCGGGCGGCTGGGGCAGGCTGGAGGGTATGCGACGGCCATGGGTGATCGGGGTGTCGGGGGCGTCGGGTACGCCGTACTCGGCGGCGGTGCTGGGCGCGCTCCTGGACGCCGGCGAGGCCGTGGACCTCGTCGTCTCCCGGGCGGCCCGGCTGACGATCCTCGACGAGACCGGCCGGCCGTTCCGGGACGCGCACTGGAAGGACGACCTGGCCGCCTGGCTCGGTCGTGACCTCGCCGACGCCGACGTGACGTACTGGCCGGCGGGGGACCTGGCGGCCGGGCCGAGCAGCGGGTCGTACCCGACGAAGGGGATGGTCGTGGTACCGGCGAGTACGGCGGCGTGCGCCGGGATGGCGCTCGGCCTCTCCAAGGACCTGCTGCAACGGGCTGCCGAGGTGAACCTCAAGGAGCGACGGACGGTGGTGGTGGTGCCGAGGGAGACCCCGGTCACCCGGAGCCACCTGGAGCACCTCATCGCGCTGCACGACGCCGGAGCGGTGGTCCTGCCGGCCAGCCCCGGCTTCTACGGCGCGGGCGCCTCCGCCTCGGCCGCCCAGCTCGTCGACTTCGTCGCCGGGAAGATCCTGGACGCGCTGGGCGTGCCGCACACACTGTTCCGGCGCTGGTCGGGGGAACTGAACGCCGACCGGAGCTGAGCTCCCGCGTCCCGGACCCCGTCGGCGGGGGTGGCGGTCTCGGCGCCCGTGCGCCGGATTCCGTTCGGCGTTCCGCGCCGGATCCCAACTGCCGGCCACCATCTCCCGGCCCCCGGGCCGGCGTTCCGCCGCCGCGGCGACGGCACGCGTCCGGGTTCCGGACCGGGTCAGGGTGCTCCCGGGGTGCCGGCCTCGGACGGACCCGGGCCGCCCGGGGTGGCGGGTCCGGCGCCGCCGCGAGGCCGGTCCGCGGCGTCCTGGTCCGCCTCGTCGAGCATGCCCTCGCCCTCCAACAGTGCGCGCACCTCCGACTCGCGGAAGCGGCGGTGCCCGCCGGGTGTCCGGATGCTGCCGATACGTCCGGCCGCGGCCCAGCGTGTGACAGTCTTGGGATCGACGCGGAAGAGTGCTGCCACCTCGCCCGGCGTCAGCAGACGATCTCCTGTGTCCACAGCCCCCTCCTCGCGTCTACGAAGCCCCCGGACTGGTAGGACCGTCCCCGTAACAGATGCTTGCCAGAGCCTTCGTTTAGGGACGTACGGCAATTACAACACCGCCAGAGTGCCGTGTCCGGCAAACGCGAAAACGTACTGTCTGTGTGGTTAACCGGCGCGACCTGCGGCATTCACGCGCCTTTGTCGGCAACAATGTCGCCGCCACCTGCCGCACCCCCGCCGGGCCCGGCTAGGGTCTCACCTCGTGGACTCCATCGACCTGACGCTGGTGGGGCTGTTGCGGAACAACGCCCGGCTCTCCTACGCCGAGTTGGCCCGGCAGGTGGGCCTGTCCGCGCCGGCGGTGCACGAGCGGGTGGGCAAGCTCGAGGCCAGCGGCGTCATCCGTGGGTATCGTGCCGACGTGGCGCCGGAGGCGATCGGGCTCGGCGTGACGGCGCTGATCGGAATCGTGCAGGACTCCGGAGGCGACACAGACGACGTACTGGCGGCGATTCGGGACATGCCGGAAATCGAGTCCTGCTACTTCATGGCCGGCGTCGAGTCCTTCCTGCTGAAGGCACGGGTGGGCACAATTGCCGAGCTCGAACAACTGATCCTGCGCCTGAACCGGACCGCCGGGATCGCCTCGACCCGCACCGCGGTGGCGCTGTCGACGAAGTGGGAGAACCGACCACAGCCGGTGACGCCCCGTCGGCCCGCCACCTCCTGAACGTCGCCGTCCCGGCCCCTTCCGGCCGGCCGCCCCGGTTCCGGCCGGAAGTCCCGCCCGGGCAGCTTGCTACGTTGCAGGGCGTGGAGCAGCTGGACCGGTTCGACGACACGGAACGGGCGTGGGTGACCGCGGCGGTCGCGGCGGTGGAGGCCGACGCGAACCGGTCCGCCGACACACACCTGCTCACCTTCCCACTACCGCGGGAGTGGGGCATCGACCTGTACCTCAAGGACGAGTCGGTGCACCCGACCGGGTCCCTCAAACACCGACTGGCCCGGTCGCTGTTCCTCTACGGGCTCTGCAACGGCTGGATCGGTCCGCGAACCACCATTGTGGAGGCGTCGTCGGGCTCGACGGCGGTCTCCGAGGCGTACTTCGCCCGAATGCTCGGTCTGCCGTTCATCGCGGTGATGCCCGCCGCCACCTCGCCCGAGAAGGTCGCGCTCATCGAGTTCCAGGGTGGACGGTGCCACCTCGTCGACGATCCGGCCGCCGTCGTCGTCGAGGCGCGCTGGCTGGCCGAGGATCTGGGCGGGCACTTCATGGACCAGTTCACCTACGCCGAACGCGCGACCGACTGGCGGGGCAACAACAACATCGCCGAGTCGATCTACGCGCAGATGGCGCTGGAGCGACACCCCGTACCCGAATGGATCGTGGTCGGAGCCGGCACCGGCGGCACCAGCGCGACCATCGGCCGGTACATCCGCTATCGCCGGCTCGCCACCAAACTCTGTGTGGTCGACCCCGACCACTCGGCCTACTATCCGGCGTGGACGTCGGGTGACTGGTCGGTCACCGCCGACGGTGCCTCCTGCATCGAGGGCATCGGCCGGCCCCGGGTGGAGGCGTCGTTCCAGCCGACCGTGGTCGACAGGATGATCCAGGTCCCGGACGCGGCGTCGCTGGCGGCCATGCGAGCCGCCAGCGAGCTGCTCGGCCGTCGGGTCGGTGGCTCCACCGGTACCAACCTGTGGGGTGCGTTCGGGCTGATCGCCCAGATGCGAGCCGAGGGCCGGACCGGCTCCGTGGTCACGCTGCTCTGCGACGGCGGCGAGCGGTACACCGACACCTACTACGCGGACGCGTGGGTCGCCGAGCGGGGTCTGGACCTCGCGCCGTACCTCGACACGATCCGGCGTTTCCTCGCCACCGGCGCCTGGCCCGCCTGATGCCGCCACCGGCCGCCGGACCGTGGCCGGTGCGGCCGGCCGGCGGTGGGGCCCGCCGCGGTCGCGGTCCTCGGCGCCGGTCGGGCGCACCGGTCAGTCCGGGCGCCGGGCGAGCCCCGGGTAGTGCAGCACGAACCCCTCCGGATCGAGGGCGATGTCGGCCGTGTGGTTCGCGCTGGCGAAGCGGACGACGTGCCGCTCCAGGACGGTGTACGTCTGCTCGACCGGTATCACGCACAGGCCCGGTACCAGCACCCAGGCCACGGTGACGGTGCGGCTGGTCCCCGGTGGCGCGGTGGCGAGGCCCAGCCGCCGTACCGGCAGGGTGTTGAACAGCGCGGACCCGCCCAGGTCGACGTCGAGCGCCGCGGCGAGCCGGTGCGGGTCCTCCGTACCGGGCAGCCCGGCGGGCGCGTGTCCCGCCTCGGCCAGCACCGCGTCCAGGTTCCCCTGCTCCGTCGTGCGGGCCTGCCAGCGGCCGTCCGCCCGGGTCAGCGTGAGCGTGCGCAGCCAGCCCGCTCCCTCACAGCCGACGTCGAGCCGCTCGGTCGCCCAGTCCGGGCCGGTCCGTACCTCGTACCGGCAGGTGAAGGGGATGGGGTCGAGCGCGAGAACGGTACCCCGGGCGGTGAGGCCACGGCGATCGTCGACGATCGCGTGGTCGGCGCCCGGCACGTCGGTGCGGACCCAGTACAACGACCTCGGCATCGGTGGCACGCCTTCGCACGTTACCGCCCGTGCCGGGCCGGGGTGGACGATGTCGTGGAAGCAGTCGGTGCGACGGTCCGCCGCTCACCGTGGGGGCGGTCACCGTGGGGACGGCCCCCGTGGCGTCGGCCGCCGCCGTGCCGGTGGTCTGGCTGGCGGTCCGCACCCCGGTGCTGCACACCGTACGGGCGGTCGGCGCCGACGCGACGGTCGCCCGCCTGGCGGTTCCCGTGGTGCGGCCGGTCGCGGTACCCCCGGCCGCCGCCGGCGCGAGGGCCGGCGGCACGGCGGGTGCCGGCACGGCGTGCCGCCGGCGGCTCGTCGACCACCGGTACGCCGCTGGGCTGCCGGGCCCCGGTCACCTCGGCCAGAACCGGATCGCCGGGGCGCACCCGGGCCTGCGCCGGTTCCACCCCGGCCCGCTGCAGCAGTGCGAGCGTGGACCGGTGCTGTTTCGGCAGGACCAGCGTGGCCACCGCCCCGGACTCGCCGGCCCGGGCGGTACGACCCGCGCGGTGCAGGTAGTCCTTCGGGTCCCTCGGCGGGTCGACGTGTACCACCAGCGAGACACCGTCGACGTGGATGCCGCGGGCGGCCACGTCGGTGGCGACCAGGACGTTCGTCCGGCCCTCGCGGAACTCGGCCAGGGTGCGGGTCCGCGCCCGCTGGGACTTGCCCCCGTGCAGCGCGCCGGCCCGGACCCCGACCTGGGCGAGTTGGGCGACCAGCCGGTCCACACCCATCTGGGTGCGGGCGAACATCATCGTGCGGCCCCGCCGGGCCGCGATCGACGCCGTCACCGCGAACTTGTCCCGGGGCGGGATCAGCAGCACGTAGTGGTCCATCGTGGACACGGCGGCCGTCGGCGGTGCGGTCGAGTGGGTGACCGGGTCGGACATGAACCGCCGGACGAGCGCGTCCACGTCGTCGTCCAGGGTGGCGGAGAACAGCAGCCGCTGCGCGCTCGTCGGCGTCCTGGCGAGCAGTTCCGTGACGTCGGGCAGGAAGCCCATGTCGGCCATCTGGTCGGCCTCGTCGAGGACGGTGATCTCGACGTCGTCCAGGACACACGCGCCCCGGTCGATCAGGTCGGCCAGGCGCCCCGGGGTGGCCACCACGACGTCCACGCCACGGCGCAGCGCGTCGATCTGCCGGTCGTACGGCACGCCGCCCACGGTGGCCGTGAGGAAGACCCCCACCGCCCGGCCGAGCGGCATCAGCGCGTCGGAGACCTGCATGGCGAGTTCCCGGGTCGGCACGAGGACCAGCGCCCGGGGGCGGTGTGGACGGGCCCTGGGGCCGGCCGCCATCCGGGTCAGGACGGGCAGCCCGAACGCGAGCGTCTTGCCGGATCCGGTCTGTCCCCGGCCCAGGACGTCACGTCCGGCGAGCGCGTCGGGAAGGGTGGCCCGCTGGATGTCGAACGGGGTCGTGATGCCTTCCCTGGCGAGCGCGCGGACCAGCGTCCGGGGCAGGCCGAGCGCGGCGAAGTCGACCACCCCGGAGGCGGTGTCGGGTGTGCGTCCACCGGACCGGGCGGTGTCACCGCCGTCGCGGTCGGCGGGTGTGGTCGGCGGGACGTGGGCGACCCGGTCCGCCGGACGGGCCGGGGGGAAGGAATCGGATCTCCTGTCGAGAACGGACGGAAACGTGCTGGGGTCAGCAAAGCTCGTCAAGGACAACCTCTCAAGCGGGGCGCATCTGCGCGATGGCCACCGCGACGAAAGTCGCCGCCGATTCGTCCGCAGAACCGCCCATGGGCGCGTGGGCGCGCCAGATCAACGATGCGTGCCAGTGTACGGGGCCGGCGGCGCCCCGGCCCGCCGCGGGCCCGGCACGTGGGCGGGCTCACCCGGTCGTTCGGACGCGGATCCGGCCGGCACCGCGTACCGAAAGCCGGTCGGACACCGGGATCCGGTTGGCGCCGACCGCGCCCGACGCCACCGGGTCAACCGTGCAGGAGCCCGGTGAAGAAGTCGTCGAAGGCGTCCCCGGCGAACACGACGACGAGCAGGCCGATCGCGACCAGGATGCCGAGCCCGACCATGAGCACGATCACGGTCCGGGTGGTGGTCGTGCGCTGTGCCGGAGTGTCCGCCCAACCCTGGGCCAGGATGTGGCCGGTCAGCGAGCCGGAGTTCTCGACCTGGTCGGTGGCGGGCTGTCGCGTGTGGTCGGAGACGACGGCGTGCGCCCGGGCCCCGTAGAGCCCGGGGTCGGCCGCCGCCCGCGCGGACCCGCCGGCCGCGGCCGGCCCGTGACCACCGGTCAGCGGCGGATTCGTCGCCGGCGGCCAGCTCGGCAGCGCGGGCGCCGGTACGACCACGGGCGAGGAGTCCGCCGGCCGGTCACCCACCGCCGAGCCGGCGCCCGCCGCCGCGGCCCAGCCGGTGGCGGCGGCCGGCGGGTGGGAGGAGGTCGGCGGGTACGGCGATACCGGGTTGGGGTCGAACAGGTGGGGAGTCGGAGGTGGGCCCGACGGCGCCGGGGGTGGTACCGGCGGCACGGGGGCCGGGATCGGGCTCGGGCGCGGCGACTCCGGCAGGACCGGGTCCGGCGGCTGCGCCGGCTCGGGCGGACGTGCCGGCTCGGGCGGGGTGGCCGGCGCGGGCGGGGTGGCCGGCTCCGGCTCGCTTGCCCGGTAGACCCTCGACCGGGTCGGTATCGCCGCGATGGCGGCGGCCTCCGTGGGGAGCACCGGGGCCAGTCCCGGTACCGACGCGCTGGCTCGGGCCGTGCCGGGGCCGGCGTCGGGTGGGCCGCTGCGCTGGGACGGCACGGTGTACGGCGCCGGTGCCCGCCCGTGGAGGCCGGCGGGGTCGGCCGGCGCGGCCACGGGGGACGGCGCGTCGGTCGTCACCGACGTGGCCGCGGACGTGGTGGCGTTGGCGAAGGCCGGCCAGGACGAGCCGAAGGGCGGGGCCTGCGGGTCCTGGCGCTGCGGGGCCGGGACGGCGGCGGGAGTGGCGGCCGCCGAGGTGGAGCCGGTGGCGGGGTCGAGAGCCACACCGGCGGTGGCGGGTGTGGTGACGAGAGCCGTCGCCCGGGGAGCCGGGGAGTCGGCGGGGGCGCCGAGTTCTCCGGCCCGGTACGTCCGGCCGGTCGGGACGCTGGCGGGCATGGCGGCGATCTCGGCGGGGGTCGGCACGGTGGCGGTCGACGGCATCGCCCGTCCCCGGGCGACGGACGTACCGCCGGGGGAGGCCGCCTCCGATCCGGCGGACGGGGTCCGCTCCGGCCCGTCGTCCGGAGCCCCGGTCTCGTGACCGGCGGCCGGCTCCGGGGGGCGGGGGGCGGCCCCGCCCGGGTCGGGCGCGGTGTCGTCGGGGGCGGTCGCGTCCCCTCCGGCGACCTCGGCGACCGTGGCGGCGTCGGCCGTGTCGGCTGTGTCAGGCTTGTCGGCCGTGTTCGCCGCGTCCGCCGTGTCGGCCGGGGTCTTCGGCGCGTCCGTCCACAGTAGACCGGGTGGGGGTGGTGGAGGCGGCTCGTACGCCTCGGGAAGGTCCTCCTCGGCGGCGTTTTCCGGCACCGCGGTGCCGACCGGCGGCGGCGGGGGCAGCGGGGTCAGCTCCTCGCCCGGGTCCGGGCGGGCCTGGCCGGCGTCGGGCGGGGCGTCAGGAGTCGGCGGTGTGTCCTCGGTGTGTGGCTTCACCTGTGTCACGTCCTAGTTGCCTCCCGCGCCCACTCCCGGACCGGTCGGCCGGGCCGAAGGTACGTCAACCCTCACCGTGCCATATCTCAGCACGACCGCCCAGCCGCCGGACGGCCGGTACCTCAGCGGCCGCTGGGGCTACCGCTGGCCGCCGGGTCGGACCCGGTGGCGCTCGGCTCACCGCTGGGCGGATCCGGCGGAACGGCGGTCGCGGTCGCCGACGGGGTCGTCGGCGGCGGGATGGTGGGTGGCGTCGACGGCGGGATGGTGGTCGGCAGGCCGGTGGGCGGATTCGTGGTCCTCGGCGGCGTGACCGGTGGCTTCGTCGTCCGGGACGGGGTCGGGCGCGGCGTCGGGGTCGTCGGCGGCCGGGTGGTGGGGCTGGCGCTCGGTGCCGGCACCGCGGGGAAGACCCGGGTCGCGGCGTAGAACCGCGACCACCAGACCGTGGACACCTTGACCACGTCACCGGTGCTCGGTGCGTGCACCATCTTGCCGCCGCCGATGTACATCGCGACGTGGTGGATGGACGTCCAACTGCTGCCGGAGGCGAAGAAGAGCAGGTCGCCGGGGAGCAGCGCCTCGCGGGCGACGGTCCGGTCGCGGGTGGCGCGGTACTGGTCCCGCGACACCCGGGGCAGCGTCCTGCCCTGTGAACGGTAGGCGGCCCACACCAGGCCCGAGCAGTCGAACCGGTCCGGCCCCTCGGCGCCCCACTGGTACGGGTCGCCGCGCTGGGCGAGGGCGTACCGCATGGCGGCGATGGCCTTCGGGTGGGCGACCAGGCCGTCGACGCTGTCCAGGCCGATCTCGTCGCCGATGCGCTGTTCGGCGGCCTCCCGTTCACGCTCGATCGCCGCGAGCTGTTCCGCGTTGTCGCGCTTCAGCCTGAGCAGTTCCGCGGAACGGTCCTGGTACTTCTTCTCGGCCGCGGCGAAGGCGTCGGCGGCCTGCCGGCTCTCGGTCACCGCCTGCTGGTAGGCGGCCTCGGCCTGCTGATGCGCGGCCTCGGCCTGCTTCACCCGGGCGGCGGCGACGCTGGTGTCGCGCGGGCGGCGCTCCTCGCCCCGCTGAAGCCGCCGCAACAGCTCCAGGTCGTGCAGATCGGAGCCGAACGCGCCCGGGGGCAGGCCGGCGGCGTCCTTGAGCGCCTCGGCGGCCGCGGCCTCGGCGATCGCCCGCTCCTGCTCCAGCTCGGCGCGGGCCGTGGCGAGCGCGTTCGTGGCGTCCGACAGCGCGGCGGCCTTCTCGTCCCGCGTCTGACGCAGCCGCAGCAGCTCCTCGCCGAGGAGGGCGACCTCGACCTCGAGCGCGTAGATCTGACTCGCCAGCGGACCGTTCACCGTGGGGATCTGGACGTTGGGCGGTGGCGAGGTGGGGCTGCCGCCCGGCGTGGTGCCCGCCGGCACCGGCCGGACGCCCGGGTCGGGAACGGTGTTGGGCGTGGTGGGATCGGCCCAGACCGGGGTCGCGAGCACCCCGGCGACGATCGCACCGACCAGAGCGGACCACACCAGCGGGCGGAGAACCGGTGACACGGTGTCGTCCGTCCGTCCCGCCCGTCCACGCCTGCTGTGCGCCATGCCGTTCCCCGTCCGGCGTAGGTACGGCCACGCCGTCGCGTGACTGCCGCGTGGCCGTCGGATCGCCTTGGTGTCGTCTTCCGTCCCATTTCGTCTTACCCGAACGTGACGGCTGATGTCGATCCGGGACAGATAACGAGACGCTGAGAAGGCGGTGAACGCGGTCTGGGGTGGTGAACGCCGTGGTCGGCGGTGAGCCAGGTCGCCTTCGGCGACGGCTGGGCGGAGGGTGCCGCCGTCGGCCGCGTAGGCTCGGTACGCAAGCGGCGGGAGGAGATGCGGCTGCGATGGACGCCGGGCGAAAGCGCGAGCTGGAGCAGAAGGTGTACGCCGGGGAGCGGCTCACCCGGGCGGACGGTGAGGCGCTCTACGCGAGCGACGACCTGTCCTGGCTCGGGCGGCTGGCGCACCACCGCCGTACGGAGGCGCACGGCGACCGGGTGACCTTCGTGGCCGCGGCCCCGGAGGTCGCCGGTGCGGACCCGGTCCCGCGGTGGCGGGACCTTCCCGAACTGCTGCGCCAGCTCGCGACGGCGCCGGCTGGCACGTCGAGAGTGGTCACCGCCGCCGACGTACTCCGCCTCGAGGCGGCCACCGGCCGTGGTGCCGACGAACTCCTCGACGAGCTCGTCGCCGCCGGCCTGGAGTCGTTGGCCGGCGGCGACGCGGAGGTGTTCGATTCGCAGACCGCCGCACGTCCCGGCGGCACGCCGACCGGCTGGGCGGACTGGGCGCGGGTCCACCGTCTCGCGCACGCCCGTGGACTGCGGACGGCGGCGACGATGTGGTACGGCCGGGGCGAGGAGCCCGGGCACCGGGTCGATCACCTGATCCGGCTGCGGGAACTTCAGGACGAGACGGGAGGATTCCAGGTCTTCATCCCGCTGCGTCACGAACCCGGCGCCGCGGGCGCGGTGGACGGGGATCCGGCCGGCGTGGGCGCCGCCCGGCCCGGGGACGCGCCCCGAGCCGCCTCCCCGGCCGAGTCACTGAAGACCTTCGCCGTCTCCCGGCTGCTCCTCGACAACGTGCCGCACCTGCGGTGCTCCTGGTCCACGCACGGGCTGTCGCTGGCCTCGCTCGCGTTGAGCTTCGGCGTGGACGACCTGGCCGGTCCACCGACCGACCTCGCGGGCGCACCGGCCGACGTCCGGGATCCCGCCGGTCGCGACACCGCCGCGCCGTCCCGTGACGAGCTGGTGAACCTGATCTGGGACGCCGGGTTCCGGCCCGTCGAACGAGACCGCGGGTACGCCGTGGTGCGCGAGTACGACCCCCCGATCCCGCTGGCGCTGCGCCGGGCCGAGCCGCAGCGGATCTGGGCGTAGCCGCCGCCGGCCCCTCCTCCCGGCACGTCGCCTCCCCCACCGCCGCGGCCGTCCGCCGGCCGGTCGGCCGACCGCGGTGGCCTGGGCCGGCGCCGGCTCACGTACGCTCGACTGGTCATGGGTGAGCGAGACGAGCCGAACCGGTCCTTCCCCCGACGCGACGAGGAGGGGCGGATCGCCGTGCTCGCCGACCTGCTCGGGATCGCCCTGGCCGGGGTCGCCGTCGGGATCGTGGCGCTGCTGGTCCTGGACTGGGGTTTCGCCCTCCTCGGCCTCGGCGAGGCTGGCCGGGCGAGCGGCTGGCTGGCCGTGATCCTGCCGGCCTGGGTCTTCGTCGAGGAGTTCCGAGCCTGGAGGTTCGGCGCCGCCCGGGTCGCCGCGGCACTGGTGGCCGCCGCCGTCGGGATCACCGCCGGGCTGCTGGCGGCCGGGTTGGCCGCCGGCGCGCCGCCGCTGGTGTCGGGTGGGGTGGCCGCGGCCGTCTTCGCCATGGCGTACGGGATGATCTGGTTTGTCGGCGTTCGGTGGCTCGCCGGCCGGACGGGCTGATCGGAGTGGGGCGGGCATGAGTCCTGCGGTGAAGTACACGTTGGGCCGCATCGGCCTGTTCGCGGTGGTGCTCCTGGCGCTCTGGCCGGTCGAGCTGGACATCTTCATCAAGCTCATGATCGCGCTGGTGTTCTCCGCCGCGCTGTCGTTCGTCCTGCTGCGCGGCTGGCGCGACGAGATGGCACAGCAGCTGGCCGAGGCGGCGCAGCGGCGCAGGGCCGAGCGGGAGCGGCTGCGTGCCGCGCTGGCCGGCGAGGACGGCGCGACCGGAGCCGACCGGTCGGCCGGCGGGTCGGCGAAGACGTCGGCGGACAGGCCCGCGGACACCCCGGGCGACGCGCACTGACGTGTACGGGCCCCGTACCCGGGCGCCGTTGACCGGATACGGGGCCGCCATCCTCCCCAGGAGGTCTCGGGGCGGGTGCTACCAGTTCGTCGAACCGGGCACCCTGGGCCACGGCCGGTTGTACGGCTTGATCAGGTAGGCGATGCCGCCCGACCCGCCGGAGACGCCGCCGTTGGCGTTGATCCGCTTCGTCCGCAGCCAGATCTGCTCGAACTGGTCCCGCCGGTAGACGTTGCGCACCGCCTCGTTGCTGGACGAGGCGGGGTCGTTGACCACCACGTCACCCCTGGCGGTGAAGCCGACCACCACGAAGAGGTGCCCGGCGGTGCCGTAGTTGGCGCCGTCGAGCTCGCTGGCGAGGAAGGACTGGCTGGTGACCACCGGGATGCCGGCGGCGATGAAGTGCTCCAGCTCGTCGAGCGAGTGCAGCCGGGTCACCTTCGCGTCCAGTCCGAAGCTGGCGGCGTAGGCGGTGTTGAAGGGCCAGTTCCCGCAGCCCTGGTAGGCGTAGTCGTAGGTCATCCGGGCGGCGTGGTTGACCGTCGGGTCGGGGTAGTCCGGGTTGACCCAGGCGGTCTCCTCGGCCGAGGGCCGCCGACCCCAGTACTCCAGCACCATCTCGGTCGAGGTGGGCGAACACCACGCCTGCCCGCCGCCGTCGTACTCCGGGTAGTGACCGGTGTGGATGTTCTGTGAGTACCGCGGGACGGGGAGTTCCCGGCCCCAGGCGATCCGGCCGGCGCTGGGGGTGACGGTGAAGCGGTCCGGCACCATCGAGCTCATCGCGCCGAGGAGCCGGACCCGGGGGGACTGCCGGGCGTCCGGTGCGCGGTAGAGGGTGAGGCGGAGCTGGTAGGCGCGCAACAGCACCCCGTTGGCGACGTCGTCGATCGCGAACGTGTCGGTCCAGATCGTCGACCACGGGTCACCCTGCCGGTTCACGCTGGTGCGGCGGATGTCCTGGTCGCCGTAGGCCCACCGGCCCATGACGTACCAGGGGGTCCGGTCGCCGGTGTTGTAGGTGCCCTGCAGCTCGACCTGGATCCAGGTGCCGGCCGGGGTCTCGGCGTTCCACGACGCGACCAGTTCGCTGGCGTCGAAGCCGATCGGGGTCACCGGCGAGGTCCAGGTGGCGTACGACCAGGTGCGGGTGATCCCGGTGTGCGGGTCGGTGTAGTCGACGGTGCCGACCGGACGCCCGATCGTGATCGCCGGGCGCACTCCGGGGACCGCGACGGTGCCCTGGTGGGTGCCGCGCAGCCAGTCCGGGTAGCTGGACCACTCGTGGAAGGTGATCTGCTCGTCGTGCTGGACCGGGCGCCGCCGGGGCTGGGTGGTGGTGCCGGCGCGGGCCGGCGCGGCGGCGGTGCCGAGCAGGGCGAGGCTGCTGAGGCCGGCGACGGTGAGGGCGCGTCGGCTGATCGGGGTGTCGGATATGGCCATCGATGCTCCGCGGGGGTGACGAAGGTCTCCTGTGGTCACTATCCCGTCGGTCGACAACTTTCGCCAGATCCTTCGGGCAAGAAAATCTTTGCCGATGTGAGGGACAGGCTGGGATGGAAATCAGGAGCATCGATATTGAGTTGATCATATGCGGATGGTGCAGTGTGGACTACGCAGCGGATTCCTCCGCACCCCCAGGAGGTTTGCATGCCCTTCCGCACCCCGATCCCCGGGCCGTCGATCCGGCTCGGGACCCCCGCCGGTCGCGCCGCGCTGCTGCGGCGCCGGATGGCCGTGCTCGCCGGCACGGTCGCCCTCGGGCTCACCGCCGCACTGGCCGGGCCGGTTCCCGCCGGCGCCGGACCCGGATCGTCCGCGGCCGAACCGGCTGCCGCCGAGTACCGGGTGCTCGGTGCCCGCACCTGGGCCGACCGCAACGCCGTCGCCCAGACCGGAACCTCGATCGACTCGGTCGAGCACGGCGTGTTGTACGTCACCGCCACGCCGGCGGAGGTGAAGGCGATCACCGCGCTCGGCTTCGAGGTGGAGGCGGTGCCGGCGCCGCCGGACCGCGGCTCGACAGGTGGGGACGTCGGAGTGTTCGACTTCCCGCCCGCCGACTCCGGCTACCACAACTACGCCGAGCTGAACGCCCTGCTCAACCAGGTGGTCGCCGACCATCCGACCATCGCGCGTCGGCTGAGCATCGGGACCTCGTACGAAGGGCGCGACCTGCCGGTCATCAAGATCTCTGACAACGTCGCAATCGACGAGGACGAACCGGAGATCCTCTTCAACGCGCAGCAGCACGCCCGCGAGCACCTGACCGTGGAGATGGCGATCTACCTGATCAACCTCTTCACCGACTCGTACGGCTCCGACCCGCGGATCACCAACATCGTCAACACCCGGGAGATCTGGATCGTCCCGACCGTCAACCCCGACGGCAGCGAGTACGACATCGCCACCGGCTCGTACCGCTCCTGGCGGAAGAACCGGCAGCCCAACAGCGGATCGTCGGTCGGTACCGACCTGAACCGGAACTGGGGCTACAACTGGGGCTGCTGTGGCGGCTCCTCCGGTTCGCCCTCCTCGGAGACCTACCGGGGTGCGTCCCCGTTCTCCGCTCCCGAGACCGCCCGACTGCGCGACTTCGTCAACAGCCGGGTGGTCGACGGCGTCCAGCAGATCAAGGTGAACATCGACTTCCACACCTACTCCGAGCTGGTGCTCTGGCCGTACGGCTACACGACGGCGAACACCGCGCCGGGGCTGAACGCCGACCAGGAGGCGACGTTCCGGACCATCGGCCAGCAGATGGCCGCCACCAACGGCTACACTCCGCAGCAGTCCAGTGACCTCTACATCACCGATGGTGACATCCTCGACTGGATGTGGGCGACGCACAACATCTTCGCGTACACCTTCGAGATGTACCCCCGGTCGGCCCTGGGCGGCGGGTTCTACCCGCCGGACGAGGTGATCGCGCGGGAGACCTCGCGCAACCGGGAGGCGGTGCTGATCCTGGCCGAGTACGCCGACTGCCCGTACCGGGCGATCGGCAAGCAGGACCAGTACTGCGGAACCGGCGGCGGCACCACGGTCTGGCAGGACACCTTCGAGACCGACACCGGCTGGACGGTCGACCCGTACGGCACGGACACCGCCACCACCGGGATCTGGGAGCGGGGCGCCGCCCAGGCGACCAACTCCAGCGGGGCCAAGCAGCTCACCCCGTACGCGGGCAGCAACGACCTGGTCACCGGCCGGCTCGCCGGCAGCGGGGCCGGGGACCACGACGTGGACGACGGCGTCACCAGCGCCCTGTCCCCGGCGATCACGCTGCCGGCCGGCGGCACACTGCGCCTCTCCTTCGCCTGGTACCTCGCGCACGGCTCGAACTCGTCGTCCGCGGACTACCTGCGGGTCAGCGTGGTGCACGGCGGCGGCACGACCCCGGTGTTCCACCAGGCCGGGGCGGCGAGCAACCGGAACGGCGCCTGGGCGATCGCCAACGTCGACCTGTCGGCGTACGCCGGGCAGTCGATCCGGCTGCTGGTCCAGGCCGCCGACGAGGCCGGGGCGAGCCTGGTCGAGGCGGCCGTCGACAACGTGACCATCACCCGCTCCTGACCGCGGGCCGGGGTTCCGGCCGGCCGGACGGTCGACCGGAACCCCGGACCCTCCGGCCGGCCGGACGACACGTCGAAAGCGGCACCGGCGAGCCGCCGCCGTGGGGCGTGGCGGAACGCCCCGACGTGGGTGCCGTCCGGATCTCGGCGTGCGGACCGGCCGGCACGGGGCGCCCCCGCCGGTACGGCGGGACTGCCGATGTCGGGTGACCGTGTCGATGCGCTACGGTTTCCCCCGACCACCCCGCAGCGAAGCCGGTGAGAATCCGGCGCTGTCCCGCAACTGTGATGCCTCCCGCTGTCCGGCCGCCGGCCGGGCGCGGCGGGGATGAGCCAGGTCGCCTGCGGGTGCTGGTCGCGGACTGCGCCTTCGAGGAAGGGCGCCCCGCGGGCGGGGCCGATCGGTCTCTGTCGGCGGAGCAACCACCTCGACCGACAGGAGGACCGATGAGCAGACGGACACCCAGAACGATCGTCGCGCTGGCGGCCGCGGCCGCGCTGGCCCTCGGCGCCTGCGCCACCGACACCGGCGAGCGAGCCGGCGACACCGGAGGCGGCGACTCCACCGCGGCCTTCCCGGTGACGGTGGGAACCCTCACCCTCGACAAGCGTCCGGAGAGGATCGTCGTACTCGGGCCCACCGCCACCGAGATGCTCTACGCGATCGGCGCGGGCTCGCAGGTCGTGGCCGTGGACGACAACTCGAACCACCCGCCCGAGGCGCCGCGGACCGACCTGTCCGCGTTCACCCCGAACGCGGAGGCGATCGCTGCCAGGCAGCCCGACCTGGTGGTGCTGACCGACGACCGTAACAAGATCGTCGACCAGCTCGGTCAGCTCAGGATCCCGCACTACCAGGTGCCGGCCGCACAGACGCTGGACGACACCTACCGGCAGCTCACCGACCTGGGGACACTGACCGGGCACCGGGACGAGGCAGCCGACCTCGTCCGGCGGATGAGGGACGACATCGCCAAACTCACCGCCGACCTGCCACAGCGGTCGAGGAGGTTGACCTACTTCTACGAACTCGGACCGGAGTACTACACCGCGACCAGCAAGACCTTCATCGGCTCGCTGTTCAGCCTGGTCGGGCTGGAGAACATCGCGGACCCGGCCGACGCCGACGGCGCGAAGGGCGGCTACCCGCAGCTCAGCGAGGAAGCGATCATCCAGGCCAACCCGGACCTGATCTTCCTCGCCGACACCAGGTGCTGTCAGCAGTCCCCGGAGACGGTTCGGGCCCGTACCGGCTGGTCCGGGATCACGGCCGTGAGGAACAACCAGATCGTCGTCCTCGACGACGACATCGCCTCCCGCTGGGGCCCCCGGGTCGTCGACCTGCTCCGGGCCATCGTGGACGCGGTTGCCCGGATCCCCGCTTGAGCACCGCGGAAACCCCGCCGCCCCCGGGTGCTCCCGCCGAACCTGACCGGGACACCCGGGGCGGCCGGGACGACAGACGTACCGGGAGAGTCGGGCCGGCGCCGTACGCCCGCCCCGCCGGGCTGCGACGGCGCTGGCTCCTCGCCGGCCTCGCCGCCGTCGCGGTCGCCGCGGTCGCCGGCGTCGCGTACGGGCCGGTCAGCCTTCCCGCGGGCAGCGTCGCGGCGGAACTGCTCAACCTCGTGCCCGGGGTGCGCCTGGACAGCGGACTCAACGAGCGCGAGGTCGCCATCGTCACCGAGCTGCGTCTGCCCCGGGTGGTGCTCGGACTGCTCGTCGGGGGGACGCTCGCCCTGGCCGGCGGCTGCTACCAGGGCGTCTTCCGCAACCCGCTGGCCGACCCGCACCTGCTCGGCGTGGCGGCCGGAGCCGGACTGGCGGTCACCGCGGTGATCGTGGCGCGGGGCGTCACCGGCGCCGACGTCACCGTCGGTCTGCCCGTCACCGTGCCGCTGGCCGCGTTCGTCGGGGCGGTCGGCGCGGTCCTGCTCACCTACCTGCTCGGGGCCGCCGGTGGCCGGGACCGGTCCCCGGCCACCCTGATCCTGGCCGGAGTCGCCGTCTCCGCCTTCCTCGCCGCCGGGCAGACGTACCTGTTGCAGAACAGCGCGGAGAGCATCCAGGAGGTCTACTCGTGGATGCTCGGCCGGCTCGCCACCGCCGGGTGGCACGACGTCCTGATGATGCTGCCGTACGCGGTGGTCGCCGGCGTCGTGGTGCTGCTGCACCGCCGGGAGCTCGACGTCCTCACCGTCGGCGACGACGAGGCGGGCAGCCTCGGTCTGCATCCGCGGCGGTCCCGGCTGCTGCTGATCGCCGCCGCCTCACTCGGCACCGCGGCCGCGGTCTCCGTCTCCGGGCTGATCGGGTTCGTCGGGATCATCGTGCCGCACACCATCCGGATGCTGGCCGGGGCGAGCTACCGGGCGATCCTGCCACTGTCCGTCCTCTTCGGCGGGGCCTTCCTCGCCCTCACCGACCTGGTCGCCCGGACCGTCGCGGCCCCGGCCGAGATCCCGATCGGGGTGGTCACCGCGATTCTCGGTGGCCCCTTCTTCGCCCTGGTGCTGCGGACGACGAAGCGGGTGGAGACGTGACCGGGAGCGCCCCCGTCGCCGTCGAGGTGACCGGGTTGCGGGTCACCCTCGACGGGGCAACGGTCCTGGCCGGCGTCGGCCTGTCGGTGGCGGCCGGAGAGTGGGTGACGGTGATCGGGCCCAACGGCGCCGGCAAGTCCACACTGCTCCGTGCGGTCGGCGGGTTGCTGTCGGCCGACGCCGGCTCGATCCGCCTCTTCGGTACGCCGTCGGCACGGCTCGGGCGACGGGAACGGGCCCGGATCGTGGCGACCGTCGCCCAGTCCCCGGTCGTACCGGCCGGGATGACGGTCTTCGACTACGTGCTGCTCGGGCGCACCCCGTACGTCCCCCCGTTCGGCCGGGAGTCGGCGGCCGACCTGGCCGTGGTCTCCGACGTCCTCGACCGGCTGGAGCTGGCCCGGTTCGCGTCCCGGCCGTTGGCGACGCTCTCCGGTGGTGAGCGGCAACGGGTGTTCCTGGCCCGGGCCCTGGCCCAGGACGCGCCCCTGCTGCTGCTGGACGAGCCGACCAGCGCGCTGGACATCGGACACCAGCAGGAGGTGCTGGAGCTGGTCGACCAGCTCCGCCGCGACGACGGTCTGACCGTGCTCGCCACCATGCACGACCTCTCGGTCGCCGGCGAGTACGCCGACCGGCTGGTGCTGCTGGCCGGCGGCCGGGTCGTCGCCGACGGGCCGCCGCGGGAGGTGCTGGTCGAGGAGCTGCTGACGACCCACTACCAGGCCCGGGTGCGGGTCATCGACGGCGAGCACGGCCCGCTGGTGGTCCCGGTCCGCTCCGGCAGGAGGCCGGCGGACCGGCCGGCGGGCTGAGGCGACCGGCCACGCCGGCTCAGTGGAACCGCCGTCCCTCGTCCCGCCGGTAGGCCCAGCCGGCGACCGCGGCCAGCACCACGACCCAGACGCCGAGCATCACCAGCGAGGTCGGGTTGATCCGGAAGTCGCCGACCGCCGCCCACATCAGTTCGACCGCGCCCCGGGTCGGCAGGTACGGGGCGATCGCGGTGATGAAGCCCGGCGAGCTGTCCGGCGGGAAGAGCAGACCGCCGCCGAAGGCCAGCGGGAAGAAGACCACCTGGGCGACCACGGTCGCGGCCTTGCTGGGCAGCGCGTAGCCGATCGCGAGTCCCATCAGGGTGAACGGCACCGCCACGACGACGACCGTGCCGAGCGCGGCCAGGAACGCCGGTGCGCTGACGCGGGCCTCGGTCGCCACCGCGGCCACGACCACCACCGGAATCAGCGACAGCAGGGTCATCGTCAGCCCGGCCGTGATCCGCCCGGCGAAGCGCGGCGCGGGTCCGGCGGGCAGCGTCCGCAGGTACGGGTCCCAGGGCTGGGCGCGGTCCTCGGCGACCCCGATGCCGTACTGGAAGATGTTGGTGCTCATCACCGCGAAGGTGACCATCGAGGCGGTGGCGTACGTCGCGGCCACCGGATCGTCGCCGGAGAACGGGACGACGAAGAACAGCATCGACACCGTCGGGAAGAAGGCGCTGCCGACCACCGCGATCGGGACCCGGACGGTCTCCAGCAACTGGTACCTGGTGTGTACGAGGGCGAGGCGCACGTTCGGGTCTCCTCAGGCGTCGGCGGGCTCGGCGGTGGTGGTCTCGGCGGTGGTGGTGGCCCCGGCCACGGCGGGCTCGGCGGTGGTGGTGGCCCCGGCCACGGCGGGCTCGGCGGTGGTCGGCTCGGCGGTGGTGAGCGCCAGGAAGGCGTCCTCGAGCGAGGTGGGTCGGATCTCCAGGTCCGAGAAGGCGACGCCGCTGCGGACCAGATCCCGGACGAACTGGTCGGAGTCGGTGGTCAGCAGTCGGGTCACCCCGTCGACCCGCTCCACGCCACGCACGCCCGGCAGGTCCGGCAGGTCCGGGGCGACCAGGCTGACCCGGCGTACCCGGCTCAGGTCCCGGATCGCGCCGACGGTGTCGTCGGCGAGCACCCGGCCCCGGCCGAGAACCACCACCCGCTGCGCGAGTTCCTCGATCTCCTCCAGGTAGTGGCTGGTGAGCAGCACGGTGCCGCCCTCGGCGTGGAACTGGCGGATCGCCTCCCACAGCTCCCGGCGGGCGGTCACGTCCAGGCCGGTGGTCGGCTCGTCCAGGAAGACGAGCTGGGGACGGCCGACGAAGGCCAGCGCGACGGCGAGTCGCCGCTTCTGCCCGCCGGAGAGGCCACCGGTCTGCCGGCGGGCCAGGTCGGCGAGGCCGAACCGGTCGAGTAGCTCGGCCCGGGGCATCGGGTCGGGATAGTGCGCCGAGACGAAGTCGATCACCTCGCCGACCCGCAGGGTGGGTGGGAGTCCGGTCTCCTGCGGGGTCACCCCGATCCGGCGCCGGTACACCGGATTCCGCGGGTCGCCGCCGAACAGCTCGACCCGGCCGGAGCTGACCCGGCGCAGCCCGACGAGGAGGTTCAGCAGGGTGCTCTTGCCGGCCCCGTTGGGGCCGAGCAGCCCGACCAGCTCGCCGGCGTGCAGGTCGAGGTCGACCCGGTCGAGGGCGGTGACCTCGCCGTACCGGCGGGTGGCCTGGATGGCGCGGGCTACGATCATGGCTTCTCCTCGGTCGAGGGGGATCGGGGGGACGGGTCGAGCAGGGCGCGCACCGCGGCGGTGTACTCCTCGAAGGCGAACCGGCCGCGTCGGGTCAAGCCGACCAGGGTGACCGGGGTGCGTCCCTGGTGCGTCTTGACGATCTCGACGTATTTCGCCTCTTCGAGCCTGCGCAGGTGTACGGAGAGGTTTCCCGCGGTCATCCGGAGGATCTCCTGGAGCCGGGGGAAGGTGATCCGGTCGCAGTCGGACAGGGTCGCGAGTGTGGCCATCACGCGCAGCCGGGCCTGCGCGTGGATCACCGGGTCGAGCTCCGGCGGCGGCGCCGTGGTCACCGCGCGCCCACCCCGGCGAACGCGGGATCCGCGCCGGGCACCCGACGGGGCCGCCGGCGCCTGAACTCGATGACACCGCCGGCGGCCAGCATGCCGCCACCACCGGCGATCGCGATCACCAACGCGTGCCACCCCGGCCCGCTGACGACGCCCACGACGTTGGTCACGCTGATCCAGACGCCGAGGCCGAACAGGTTCCGGTCGAGCCAGACCGCGCCCCCGGCCATGTGCAGGGCACCGGTGAGCCCGACCATCACGCCGCCCCAGAGCAGGGTGCCGAGGTCGTCGGGCAGGTGGTCGCTGACCCGGCTCAGCGCCGCGGTCACGGTGGCGAAGCTGAGCCCCCAGGAGATGCCGTACCAGACACCGCGCCGGTGGGAGTCACCGGCGACCTGTCCGCCGAGCCGGACGCTGGCGGAGCCGGTGACCAGCGCCGCCGCCGCGAGCAGCCCGAGCAGCGTGGCCAGCGGCAGCCACGCGGGAAGTGCCACGAGGACCCGGCCGTCGGGTCCGAAACGCAGAAAGAAGAGCCCGAACCCGATCAGCCAGGCCAGACCCCAGGGCCAGTAGTACAGCAGCATGTTCGGGGTGAGGCGGCGGGTCGCCTCCGCCTGTTGCTCGGCGATCATGCGCAGCGCGGTGGCGGGATCGGCGGGCGGCCGGTCGTCCGGGTCGTCGAAGGGCACGTGGGCGCGGCTCTCGGTCACGCAGACAAGTTTATGCAACAAAGTTCACGCCGTCACCAACGAGTTTGCGTGGTCGAATAGGAGGTGAGCCTCCGGCTGCCGGGCCGGCCGTCCGTACCCACCCGTCAGGACAGCAGGGCGGGCAGCGGTTCGGTGTGCAGCACGGTGAGCCGGGAGACGGCCCGGGTCAGGACCACGTAGAGACGGTGCAGGCCACGCGGCTCCGCCGCCACGATGCGCGCCGGCTCGACCACGACCACGTGGTCGTACTCCAGGCCCTTCGCCAGGGTGGCCGGGACGACCGAGACCCGCGCCGTGGAGTCGATCTCGTCGACGGTCGCGGTCGGGATCCCGGCTTCGGCGAGCGCCGCGCGAAGCCGCCCGGTGTCGGCGTCGGCCGCGATCACCCCGACCGAGCCCTCGTGGCCGAGCGCCGCCCGGACCTCGGCCACCGTCGCGGTCACCAGATCACCGACCGGGCGTACGTCGAGCGTGCCGTCCCGGCGCAGCGACTCGGCCGGCGGTACGTCGACCGCCAGCGCCGGCAGCAGCCGGTTGGCGAGGGCGACCACGGCGGCCGGCACCCGGAAACCCGTGGTCAGCGGCACCACCGAGGCGTCCGGCTTGCCGAGGTGGCGCAGCGTCTGGCGCCAGTCGGCGGCGGCCCACGGCGCGGTGCCCTGCGCCAGGTCGCCGAGCACGGTCAGCGAACCGTGCTCGCTGCGGCGCGCGATCGCCCGGCACTGCATCGGGGACAGGTCCTGCGCCTCGTCGACCACCACGTGCCCGAAGCCGGGCAGCCGCTCGATCAGTCCGGCCGCCTCGTCGATCAGTACGGCGTCCGCCGCGCTCCACCTCGCCGCCCGCGCCGTCCGGGGTGGCTTCGGCCAGACCAGCAGCGCCTGCTCCGCGTCGGTGAGCACACCGTCGGCGGCCTCGGCCAGCGCCGCCGGATCACTGAGCAGCCGGTGTACGAGCCCGTCCGGGGTGACCGCCGGCCAACAGCGGTCGAGGAACTCCGTGACCGGCTTCGACCGGCCCATCCGGCGCAGCCAGGCATCGCCCGGCGAATCGCCGCGCCGTGCCTCGGCCTGGCGTTGCAGCAGGCCGACCACCCGGGCGCGGACCCGCTCCCGGGCCGTGCCGTACGGCAGTGCCTCGCGGCGCACCTCCTCGATCACCCGGCGCAGCGCCTCGGCCGTGATGCGCCACCGGTAGGACCCGTCGGAGACGACGATCGGCTCCTCCGGCCCGCGGACCAGCCCGGCCAGCGCCCGACGCAGCACCTCGGCCATCCGGGGATCGTGCTTCACGGCGGCGGTCTCCGGCCGGTCCGTTCCCCGGACCGCCAGCGCGCCGCCGGCACCGCCACCGGGTCGGAACGCCGCCGACGTCACCAGGTCCTCGACGGTCGCCTGCGTCACCTCCACCTCGCCGAGGGCCGGGAGCACCGCGGAGATGTACGACAGGAACGCCCGGTTCGGCCCGACGACCAGTACGCCCGAGCGGCGCAGCCGTTCCCGGTGCTGGTAGAGCAGGTACGCGGCGCGGTGCAGCCCGACCGCCGTCTTCCCCGTCCCGGGTGCTCCCTGCACGCAGATCGAGTCGGCCAGGTCGGCGCGGACCAGCTCGTCCTGCTCGGGTTGGATCGTGGCGACGATGTCCCGCATCGGCCCGACCCGGGGACGCTCGATCTCGGCGGTGAGGATCCGGCTCGCGATTCCGTACTCCTCACCCCGGTCGAGGTGTTCGTCCTCGAAGCTGGTCAGCTCGCCCTGGTGGAAGCCGAAGCGGCGCCGGGTGCGTACCCCCTGCGGGTCGCGGGCGCTGGCCCGGTAGAAGGACCGCGAGATCGGCGCCCGCCAGTCCAGCACCATCGGCTCGCCGGACTCGTCGGTGACGTGCCGCCGGCCGATGTGGTAGCTGGCGTCGGCGAAGTCGAGCCGGCCGAAGAAGAGTGGGGTGGTCGGGTCGTCGGCGAGCTCGGCGACCCGCCGGGAGAGGGTGGTGCCGAGGGTCTCGGCGGTGTACCCGTCGCCGGCGACCTGCGCGCCGGAGCGGAACAGCGCCTCGGCACGTTCCCGCATCCGGCGCAGGGCTGCCCGGGATGCGCTCAGGTGGGCGCGTTCGGCGACGAGTTCGCTGTCGAGGTCAAGATCAGATGTGGGCACGGGTGGATCCTTCAGCGGGATGGAATGTGCTGCTCGCGTGCCCGGGGGTGGATCGCCGGCCCCCGGCGCGGGGACGTCCGCTGCGGTGCGTGCTCACCTCGGCCGTCAAGCGGCCAGGGAGTGTAGACGGGGGCCCGCGCCCCACTCCACCGAATTTCGCGACGGGCGGGTGCGGGTGGCGCGCCGTGCGGGGTCGACCACTTCCGGGCCGGCCGGCGGGGTGGTTGCCCGATCCGCCGGTTACGGTCGGCTCATGACCGAGCTACGGCGACCCCGGGTGGGACACATCCAGTTCCTCAACTGCCTGCCGATCTACTGGGGTCTGATGCGCTCCGGCGCGTTGATCGACGTCGAACTGTACAAGGACACCCCGGATCGGTTGAGCAACGCCCTGGTCGCCGGTGACCTGGACATCGGGCCGATCTCGCTGGTCGAGTACCTCCGGCACGCCGAGGAGCTGCTGCTCCTGCCCGACCTCGCGGTCGGCAGCGACGGGCCGGTGCTGTCGGTGAACATCGTCTCGACCTGCCCGCTGACCGAGCTGGACGGGGCCAGGGTCGCGCTCGGCTCCACCTCCCGGACCGGGGTGACGCTCGCCCGGCTGCTGCTCGCCGAGCGCTACGGAATCGAACCGGAGTACTTCCGCTGCCCACCCGAGCTGACCACGATGCTGCTGGAGGCGGCGGCCGGGGTGTTGATCGGCGACGCGGCACTGCGGGCCCTGTACGAGGCACCGCGCCGCGGCCTGCGCATCACCGACCTGGGGCAGGCGTGGCGGGAGTGGACCGGTCTGCCGATGGTCTTCGCCGTCTGGGCCGTCCGGCGGGACTTCGCCGCCGCCCACCCCGGGCTGGTCAAGGACGTGCACGAGGCGTTCCTGCGGTCCCGCGACCTCTGCCTGGCCGAGTTGGACGAGGTGGCGGAGGCGGGGGCCCGGTGGGAGCCGTTCGACGCGGCGACACTGGCGACGTACTTCCGGGCGCTCGACTTCTCGCTCGGCCCCCGGCAGGTGGCGGGGCTGCGGGAGTTCGCCCGCAGGGCCGCGCCGCTGGCCGACCTCCCACCGCTGTCGGCCGACGGCCCGGCGTTCTTCGTGGCCTGACGGCCCCGGTTCCCCGTGACCGGCGCCCGTCGCCCGCAGGCGGGCGCCCCCGACCGGCGCGAAGCCGCGGCGCCCCGGATGGCAGGTGGCTGCGGTGCCGCGGTCGACCCGCAGCGGCGTCTCAGTCGACCCGCAGCTGCCGGGCCACCTCCTCACAGATCTTCGCGCCGTGCGTGTAGCCGAGGTTGATCGCGTAGCGGGTCTCGACCGCCATGGTCCAGCCGTCGCCGATGGCCAGGCAGTTGACCGTGTACTTCTGCTCGCGGGTCCGGTCCACCCAGCCGTTCTTGATCGCGATGGTCTTCCGGACCGACGCGGGGAAGGCCTTGCGGATGCCGAAGTCGCCCACTCCCCGCACCGCACGCATCTCGTCCAGGAGCCAGTCCGTCCACTCCGGGCCGGCGGCCCGGCCGTCGGCGATGCAGGCGCCCATCCGGGCGGCGTCCCGGGCCGAGAGCGCGGTCCGGCTCCACCCCCCGTCGGCGGCCGGGCTGCTGTCGGTCAGGTCACAGATGTCGATCAGCCGCCTGATCGACGCCCTGCCGCCGTTGAGCTCGTAGAGCGTCTGGGCGGCGGCGTTGTCGCTGTCCCGGATCATGATCGAGACCTGGTGCAGCCGGGCCGCACTCGGCGTCTGGCCCTTCTCGGCCGCCCGGCGCAGGTAGTCCGCGCCGATCCACGCCTTGATCATCGAGGCGGTCGGGTTGGTCTCGTCCATGTTGTCCGACCCGGAGATCTCGCCGGTCCGGGTGTCCATGAGGGCCCAGTTCCACCAGCCGTCCGTGGTGACCCGCACGCTTGCCGGGGCCACCGGCAGCGGCGGCAGGGTCGGGCTCGGGGTCGGGCTGGGTGTCGCCCCGGCCGACGCCCCGGTGGCGGTCGAGTCACCCGGTCTCGCCGGGTTGCCCCACGTGGCGGCGGCGGTGCTGGCGAACGGGGAGCCGGGCAGGAGTCGGAGGCTGACCAGCACCAACACCAGCAGGACACCGGCGGTCAGGCTCAGCCGGAGCATGGTCGAGCGGGTGGAGTCGGCCGGGGCGGTCCTGCCGCGTCGCTGGTGGGCCATCAGTAGGATCCTCCTCCGTTCGCGCTGGCCGGCGACTCGGTGATCGGCCTGGGCACCCTCAGCGCCGCTCCGGGACGCGGCGTCACCAGCTGGGCGGCCACGCTGGCGCAGACGTTGGCCCCGAAGTCGAGGCTCTTGCTCGCGGGGTACCGGGTCAGGACCGACAGCACCCAGTCATCGGCGACGGCCAGGCAGTTGAGGTGCCACATCCCGTCGGCCCAGATCCGGGTCCAGCCGTTCTTGATGGCCACGCCCCGTTCCAGGATCTCCTCCGGCAGGCCGTCGATGATGCCCCACCGGCCGCCGCCCCTGGTCGGTTGCTGGTCCTTCGCGGCGGTCGTGCCGCGTACCTTGGCCATCTCCTCGAGCACCCACTCGGTCCACTTCGGTCCGGCGGCGGTGCCGTTCTTGATGCACTCTCCCATCCGCACGGCGTCCCGGGCGGACATCTGGGTATAACTCCACCAGACAGTGCTCTTTCCCGGCGGCACCACCTTGTGGGTGTCGGTGAGCCCGCACATTCTGATCAGACGCTCGATCACCGCACCCCGGCCTCCCGCGTTGAAGAGGGCCTCGGCCGCCATGTCGTCGCTGTCCCGGATCGCCGTGCTGGCCTGCCTGAGTCGTTCGGGTGTGGGCTGCGCGTCGCCGAGGTTGCGGAGGTAGTCCGCGACGAGCCACACCTTGATCATCGACTCGGTCGAGTTGGTCGCCGTCATGTTCTTGGCACCGGAGATCTTGCCGGTCTTCCGGTCCAGCAGCGCCCAGGAGAAGAAGCCGTCGACGCCGCGTACGGTCACCGGGGCGGCGGCGAGCGTCGGCGGTGGTGGGGCCGACGGCGTGATGCCGGCCGGGGCCGCCCACCGCGTGGACGAGCCCGAGTCGGACCCGGTGAGCTTTTCGTACGTGGCCGGCACGATCAGCAGCATGCCGAGCACGACTGCGGCGATGGCGAGCACCAGGGGCAGTCGGGAGCGCATGAGGCAGGGCTCCAGGTGTGAGGGCCGGGGTGGGCGGCGTTTGTCCGGGGCACAGGGGGGTCCTGCTGTGGCGTCTGTCGGCGCGGTCCGCTGGCCCCACACCGGGCGGGTGCTCCGCGCCCCCGTACCGCCGGGGAACGGCGGTACGGAACGGGGAAAGTGTACGTGCCGTGGCCCGGTTCGCCAGGTTGCCGAGCCGGTGGGATGCGACACCTGTCCGGAAATACCTATTCATATGTGATGACATCTGAATAATTCAGGGCGATGTGACCCGCGTCATGTGCCTCGGGTCCTGGTCGGCGGCCACCCGGTGTTGATCAGGAGGTCCGTGGCGCCGGGCCGCATTTCTGTTACACCTCTTGGTTACTTGGGCGTAGAGCTGTAACACTTACTGCGTGCACGGACATCACTCTCCGGTTCCCGGTGACGGACCCGCCAGCGGCCTGCTCGACCAGGTCGAGGAGGCAGAGGCGGCGCTGCGGGCCGCCGCCGAGCGTGGTCGACCCGGTGCCCCGGACGGCCACGCCGTCGACGCCGACCCGCAGGAGTACTTCACCGCGCTGATCGAGGCCGACCAGAAGATCGAGCCTCGGGACTGGATGCCGGACGCCTACCGGCGGACCCTCATCCGGCAGATCGCCCAACACGCACATTCCGAGATCATCGGGATGCAGCCGGAGGGAAACTGGATCACCCGGGCACCCTCGCTCAAGCGCAAGGCGATCCTGCTCGCCAAGGTCCAGGACGAGGCCGGGCACGGCCTCTACCTGTACGCCGCGGCCGAGACCCTCGGCGTGAGCCGGGACGAGCTGGTCGAGCTGCTGCTGGCGGGCCGGCAGAAGTACAGCTCGATCTTCAACTACCCGACCCTGACCTGGGCCGACGTCGGCGCCATCGGCTGGCTGGTGGACGGCGCGGCGATCGTCAACCAGGTGCCGCTGTGCCGCTGCTCCTACGGTCCGTACGCCCGGGCGATGATCCGGATCTGCAAGGAGGAGTCCTTCCACCAGCGGCAGGGCTTCGAGATCCTCTACACCCTGGCCCACGGCACGCCCGCCCAGCGGCAGATGGCCCAGGACGCGGTGGACCGCTGGTGGTACCCGTCGCTGGCGATGTTCGGCCCTCCGGACCGCGACTCCGTCCACTCCGCGCAGTCGATGGCGTGGAAGATCAAACGGTTCTCCAACGACGAGCTGCGGCAGCGGTTCGTCGACATGTGCGTGCCCCAGGCCGAGGTCCTCGGCCTGCGCATTCCCGACCCGAACCTGCGCTGGAACCCCGAGCGGCAGTCGTACGACTTCACGCCGCCGGACTACGCCGAGCTGATGCGGGTGATCTCCGGCGACGGGCCGTGCAACCGGCAGCGGATGGCCCGCAGGCGTCGCGCGCACACCGAGGGGGCCTGGGTCCGCGAGGCCGCCGCGGCGTACGCCGCCAAGCGGGCCGGCCGCGGGCCGGCCGCCACCCGGCCGGCCGCCCGGGACGGGAGGGCAGCGGCGTGAGCGACCACGCGCGGACACTGCCCGGTGCGGGCGACGGGGGGCGGACGCCCTCGGACGACACGTCGCGGCCGGCGAACGGGCCGGCGCGGCACGGCGGCTGGCCACTCTGGGAGGTCTTCGTCCGTCCCCGGCGCGGGCTGGCGCACCACCACGTCGGCAGCCTGCACGCCCCGGACGCCGAGCTGGCGCTGCGTAACGCACGCGACCTCTACACCCGCCGCCAGGAGGGGGTCTCCATCTGGGTCGTCCCGGCCGCCGCGATCACCGCGTCCAGCCCGGACGAGAAGGACGCGTTCTTCGACCCCGCCGCCGACAAGGTCTACCGGCATCCGACCTTCTACGAGGTGCCAGAGGGAGCGCCCCACCTGTGAGGACCACCGTGGATCACCTGCTGGCGCTCGGCGACGACGCGCTGGTCGCCGCCCAGCGGCTCGGGGAGTGGGTCGCCGCCGCGCCGGAACTGGAAGAGGACATCGCGCTCGCCAACATCGCGCTGGACCAGCTCGGCGCCGCCCGGATGCTGTTGACGTACGCGGGGGAGCTGGAGGGTGCCGGCCGCGACGAGGACGCGCTGGCGTACCTGCGCGACGACCGCGAGTTCCGCAACTGCCTGCTGGTCGAGCTGCCCAACGGCGACTTCGCGGTCACCATGGCGAAGCTGCTGTTCCTGGCGGCGTACCAGCTTCCGCTCTACACCGCGCTGAGCGGGTGTGCGGACGAGCGTCTCGCCGCGATCGCCGGCAAGGCGCGCAAGGAGGTCGCGTACCACCTCGACCACGCCCGGCTGTGGACGCTCCGGCTCGGGGACGGCACCGCCGAGTCGCACCGGCGGATGCAGTCGGCGGTGGACGAGATCTGGCCCTACACCCACGAGCTCTTCCAGCCCGACCCGACCGCACCGGTCGATCCGGCCGGGCTCCGCGCCGAGTTCCTCGCCATCGTGGAGCCGGTGCTCGCCGAGGCGACGTTGACGCGCCCGGCGGACGGCTGGGCGCCGGAGGGCGGACGGCGCGGCCTGCACACCGAGCACCTGTCCTACCTGCTCGCCGAGATGCAGGTGCTGCACCGCGCCCACCCGGGAGCGCGCTGGTGAGCGCGCGCGGCGGTCGGCCGCGCGACGTGGTGGCGGCGGTGGTCGACCCGGAGCTGCGGGTGGTCACCATCGACGAGCTCGGCATCCTGCGCGACGTGGTGGAGGACCCCGCGACCGGGCGGGTCACCGTCACCATCACCCCGACCTACACCGGCTGCCCGGCGATGGACGTCATCCGCGCCGACATCCGAGACGCCCTGGCCGCCGCCGGGCATCCGGACGCCGAGGTCGTCACCGTGTACGCCCCGGCCTGGAGCACCGACTGGATCTCCGAGTCCGGGCGGGCCAAGCTCGCCGCCGCCGGCATCGCCCCACCGGGCCCCGCCGCCCGCGACGGCCGGCCGGTCCCGTTGACCCTGACCGTGCGCTGCCCGCACTGCGGAGCCACCGACACCGAGCAGGTCAGCCGCTTCGGCTCCACGGCCTGCAAGGCGCTGTGGCGCTGCCGGGCCTGCCGGGAACCCTTCGACCACCTGAGGGCGCTGTGAGTGTCACCATCACCCGGCCGGTCCGTCGCCGGCCGACCTTCCACCCGCTGCCGGTGCGCGCCGTCGACCGGCTCACCGAGGACGCGGTCGCGATCACGTTCGAGGTACCGCCGAAGCTGCGCGACACGTTCGCGTTCCGGGCCGGCCAGCACCTCACCGTGCGCCGGACCGGCGAGGACGGCGCGGAGGTGCGCCGGTCGTACTCGATCTGCTCGACCCCGGCGGAGCTGGCCACGACCGGCCGGCTGCGCATCGGCGTCCGCGAGGTGCCGGGCGGCGCCTTCTCCCGGTTCGCGGTCAGCGTGCTGCGGCCCGGCGACACGGTCGAGGTGTTGCCGCCGCTGGGACACTTCACCACGGACTTCGCCCCGGACCGGGTCCGGCGCTACGCCGCGGTGGCGGCCGGATCCGGCATCACCCCGGTTCTCTCGCTGGTCGCCACCGCGCTTGCCACCGAGCCGGCCAGCACCGTCACCCTGGTGTACGGCAACCGGTACGCCCGTACCGTGATGTTCGCCGAGGAGCTGGCCGACCTGAAGGACCGGTATCCGCAGCGGCTGCAACTGCTGCACGTCCTGTCCCGGGAGCCGGGAGAGGCGCCCCTGCTCTCGGGTCGGATCGACGCCGACCGGTTCGGCCGGCTTCTCGACACCGTCGTCGCGGCGGACCGGATCGACGAGTGGTTCCTGTGCGGGCCGTACGGCATGGTCGTCGACGTCCGGACGGTGCTGGCCGCGCGGGGTGTGCCGGCGGAGGCCGTCCACGCGGAGTTGTTCCACGTCGACGCACCGCCCGCGCCGCCGGTCCGCCCGACCGCGGCGGCGGCCGGAAGTGAGGTGACGATCCGGCTCGACGGCCGCGTGTCGCGGTTCCGGATGGGGCGCGACGAGCGGGTGCTGGACGCGGCGCTGCGGGTACGCGGCGAGCTGCCGTACGCCTGCAAGGGCGGGGTCTGCTCGACGTGCCGGGCGAAGCTGGTCGTCGGTGAGGTGACGATGGCGCGCAACTACGCGCTGGAGCCGGACGAGGTGGCGGCCGGGTACGTCCTCACCTGTCAGGCCAGTCCGCTGACCGAGACCCTCGAACTCGACTACGACGCGTGAGGCGGGGTCGGGTGGCGGCCGGGGTCGGGTGCGCCCGCCCGGGGCGGTGGCCCGGGTAGATCCCTGTCCGGCCACCGGCCGGATCGTGTCGCTCCTGTCCGGCCACCGGGCCAAGCCGCCGTGATCGTCGCCGACCGGATGCCCGTCGGTGCATGGTGAAAACTTTCTGCACCAGACATTGATTTGTTGAAACATTTATACTAGTAAGGGTTGCATGAGGAGTCTGACCCTGCGCCGTACCCCGGTCCGAGTCGCCGCGGTGGCCTGCCTGGCGCTGGGCGTGACGGCCGCGACCGTGCCGGTGTCGCCGGCCGCCGTCGCCCTGGAGCCGCCGACCGCGGCGCCGACGTCGCTGGCCGCGGCCAATCCCTTCCCGGCGTACACCCGGTTCAACATCCCGGCCGAGGACGGCACCCGGGACCGGGCGATCGAGGACGAGCTGGTCCGGCTCGCCGACGGCGTGCCGGCCGGC
Source organism: uncultured Micromonospora sp. (assembly GCA_937951935.1). GTDB lineage: Bacteria > Actinomycetota > Actinomycetes > Mycobacteriales > Micromonosporaceae > Plantactinospora. The sequence continues at coordinate 42,953 of CALGAM010000009.1, forward strand.
TCCTACATCCGGGGTGTCATGTTCAGCTGGAGCTCACCGGTGGTGGCCGAGGCGCTCGCCCGAGCCGCCGCCCGGGGCGCCGTCGTACGGGTGGTGCTCGACGAGACCGGCGGCGGGGTGAACACCCGCGCCGACAACGAGGCGATCCGGATACTCCGCTCGGCCAACCTGGACGACCTGGTGATCTGTGGCAAGACCTCGGCGGCGGTCGCCGGCTCGACCGCCTGCATCGGCAACAAGAGCACCTCGATCAACCACAACAAGATCTTCACGTTCTCGACCAGCGGCTCGATGAAGCGGGTCGTCGTCGTGACCTCGCAGAACCTGACCTTCAGCCAGAACAACTACTTCAACAGCGCGCTGATCGTGCACGAGGACTACGACCTGTACGACCACTTCACGCGCTACTTCAACGACCTGCGCGCGCAGCGGAAGAACAACGACTACTTCAACGCCGCCAACGGCTACTACAAGTCCCCGAACACCGGCGTCACGGTCTACCACTCGCCCCGGGCCGACAGCGACACCCTGGCGAACCGGCTCGCCGAGGTGAACGCGTACGAGCCCGGCTGCTCGGTGGACGTGGCGCACGCGCAGCTCACCGACGCCCGCCCCGAGGTCGCCAACCAACTGCGCCGGATCGGCCGGATGGGCTGCCGGGTGCGGGTGGTGTACGGCTCGATGGGCAGCACCACCTACAACACCCTCAGGGGACAGCCGAACATCTCCCTGAAGAAGTACTACGACGCCGAGGCCAGCAACTACGACGGCCGCGTGGTCACGGTGCACTCGAAGAACATCATCATTCGCGGCACCTTCAACGGGGTGTCCGGCCGCAGCCTCGTCTTCACCGGCTCGCACAACATCACCGGGCCGGCGTTGCGCAACCACGACGAGACGCTGGTCAAGATCGAACACCCGACGGTCTGGAACGACTTCCACGCCAACTTCGAGACGCTGTGGAGCCGGGCCAAGTGCGTCAACCCCGACAACGGCAGCTGCACCACCTGATCCCGTTGTCGGTCCGATCCCCGTCGTCGTCGGTCACGGGGTGTCCCCGGTCGGGCCAGCCGCCGGGGCACCCGCACGGCCGACGGAAGGGTGGCGGGGCTGACAGTACGCGGGCGGGGTCTGCTGGCGCGGACGGGCACGGCGTAGGCTCGGGGACGTGACGGCGAGCCGGGAGATCGACGACATCCTGCAACGCGGCGCGGACGGCGGGCGGATCACGCCCGAGGAGGCCCTGCTGCTCTACACCGAGGCGCCCTTCCACGCACTCGGCGAGGCCGCCGACGCGGTACGGCGGCGCCGCTACCCGGACAACATCGTCACGTACCTGATCGACCGCAACATCAACTACACCAACGTCTGCGTCACCGCGTGCCGGTTCTGCGCCTTCTACCGGCCGCCCAAGCACCGGGAGGGCTGGACCCACCCGACCGAGGAGATCCTGCGCCGCTGCGGCGAGGCGGTCGAGCTCGGCGCCACCCAGGTGATGTTGCAGGGTGGCCACCACCCCGACTTCGGGGTCGAGTACTACGAGGAGCTCTTCTCCGCGGTGAAGCGGGCGTACCCGCAGCTCGCGATCCACTCGCTCGGCCCGAGCGAGATCCTGCACATGGCGAAGGTCTCCGGCGTCAGCCTCGACGAGGCGATCAGCCGGATCAAGGCCGCCGGGTTGGACTCGATCGCCGGTGCCGGCGCCGAGATGCTGCCGGACCGGCCGCGGAAGGCGATCGCCCCGCTGAAGGAGTCCGGCGCCCGCTGGCTCGAGGTGATGGAGCTCGCCCACCGGCAGGGAATCGAGTCGACCGCCACCATGATGATGGGGACCGGCGAGACCAACGCCGAGCGGATCGAGCACATGCGGATGATCCGGGACGTCCAGGACCGCACCCGTGGGTTCCGGGCCTTCATCCCGTGGACGTACCAGCCGGAGAACAACCACCTGAAGGGGCGGACCCAGGCGACCGCCCTGGAGTACCTACGACTGATCGCCGTGGCCCGGCTCTTCTTCGACACCGTGCCGCACCTGCAGGCGTCCTGGCTCACCACCGGCAAGGAGGTTGGCCAACTCGCCCTGCACATGGGGGTCGACGATCTCGGGTCGATCATGCTGGAGGAGAACGTGATCTCCTCGGCGGGGGCGCGACACCGGTCCAACCTGCGGGAGCTGATCTGGGTGATCCGTTCCGCCGACCGGATCCCGGCCCAGCGCGACACCCTCTACCGCCGCCTCAGGGTGCACCGCACCCCGGCCGACGACCCGACCGACGAGCGGGTGGTGTCGCACTTCTCCTCGATCGCCCTGCCGGGCGGTGGCGTCGGTCGCCCGCTTCCGCTGGTGAAGGCCCGCTGAGCCGCGTTGGCCACCCACGCGGGTGGTCATCCGTTCGGGCCACCGCGGGATGGGCGCCAGGGTCGTTGTCGGTGGCGAATCGGTGAGCTACCGGACGGTATGTCCCCGAAAACATCCACAAACATGGACATTTTGGGGAGCCTGAGCTGGTTTCACCGCCATAACGGTTGGATCAAGAAGGCTGGAGCGCCGGCGCGGAACCGATAACGTCCCCGACGAACGTCCCGACCGGCGCAGGGTGTGGCGGGACGTCGACCGGCAACGGCTATGCCCTATCGGTCCGTGTGGCCGTTTACATAAAACGCACAGCATCGTGGGCGGGGTGGTGCACCACCCCGCCCACGATGTCTGCGCGGTCGGAGGAGGTCTGGCGCCGCCGGTCGGTCACCTCACCTCCGGCGACCCGGCCCGGAGCCACGGCGTGCGGTGCTGGCAGACTTGTCCGGCGTGACCCGCACCCCATCCGGACGCCGCGCCAGCCTCGACAAACAGCCGCACGAGGTGGCGGCGATGTTCGACGAGGTGGCCTCCCGGTACGACCTGACCAACACCGTCATCTCCTTCGGGCAGGACCGGCGCTGGCGACGGAGCACCGTGGCGGCCCTGGGGTTGGCCCCGGGCGACCGGGTGCTCGACGTGGGGGCCGGCACCGGTGTCTCCACCGCGGAGCTGGCCCGGTGCGGTGCATACGCCGTCGGGGTGGACCTCTCGATCGGCATGCTCCGGGCGGGCCGCCGGGCACGCCCCGAGGTGCCGCTGCTGGCCGGGGACGCGCTGCGCCTGCCGTTCCCGGACGAGACCTTCGACGCGGTCACCATCTCGTTCGCGCTGCGCAACGTGGTCGACACCGCGGCGGCACTGCGCGAGATGGCCCGGGTGACCCGACCCGGGGGACGACTCGTGGTCTGCGAGTTCAGCACCCCGACCAACGGCCTGTTCCGGACCGTCTACCTGTCCTACCTGATGCGGTCGTTGCCGGCGGTGGCCCGGGCGGTGGCGAGCAACCCGGAGGCGTACGTCTATCTCGCGGAGTCGATCCGTGCCTGGCCGGACCAGGCCGGGCTGGCGGCGTTGATCGCCGGCGCGGGATGGGAGCGGGTGGCCTGGCGGAACCTGACCGGCGGGATCGTGGCGCTGCACCGGGCGGTTCGGTCGTGAGGCGCTACCGGGCGACCCGACCGTGAGTTGTCACCTGCCAGCCATCTTTGGTCGGTTTGATCCGCATAGCCCGTCTTGACCCCGTAGGCTGCGCCCATGACGGGGGCAGACCGGCAGGCCGACGACAGGCGGTTCGAGCCGGGCAGAACGGGCGCCGAGGCCGATCCGGCCGACCGGGGCACCGCCGGCGCCGGTGCGGCTGCCCGGACCCCCGCGCCGCATTCCGAGGCGGAGAGCGCCGGGCCGGATCCGGCGGCGGAGGCCGCTGCGTCGGATCCGGCGGCGGAGGCCGCTGCGTCGGATCCGGCGGCGGAGGCCGCTGCGTCGGATCCGGCGGCGGAGGCCGCCGAGCTGATCGCGCAGCTGCGGGAGTTGGCCGGGCCCGACCCCGCCACCGTGCGAGCCGTGGTGGCCGACGTCCTGGCCGCGCTGGACCGGGTCAGCGGCGGTGCTCTGCGGGAACAGCTGCCGTACGACAGCGAGCTGCTGCGCGACCGGCCCGCGGCACCGGGTGCACCAACGGGTGATGACCCGACCGGGTGGCGCACCGCGGCGGGCGGGACGGCACACGCCGGAGCCACCAACGGTCACCCGGTGGAGCCGTATCCGGTGGAACCACACCCGCCGTCACCGCATCCGCCGTCACCGCACCCGGTCGAGCCCCACCCGCGCGAGCCGCACCCCAGGCGCCCCGAACCGTCCGACCCGCACCCGGCCCGGCCGTTCCCGGGCGACCCGCACCCGACCCGGCCGCGTCCGACCGACCCGCACCCGGTCGAGCCGCGTCCGACCGACCCGCACCCGGCGGAGCCGGGGCCGCTCACCCCCGGGCCGGTCCGGCGGAGCCCGGCGCAACGCCGCCGACCCCAGCCGCGCGACGGTGAGGACCGCACCTGACGGCCCTGTCGGTAACCGGCCGGTAACCGGCCGGTTGGGGACACATCGGGCGTCGGAGGGCTCCGGCCGTTACCCGACAGGTCGCCACCGCGCCTACCTCGGCAAGTTAGGTTCACCTAACCCGCTGTCGTCCTCGTTGCGGTTCTAGACTCTCCCCGAGATGAGCTTGTGAAGCATTTCACGAGCGACCGGCAGGGGAGGCGCAGATGACCGCAGTCGAGTACGACGCGGACGTCATCGTCGTCGGTGCCGGTCCGGGTGGCTCCACCACCGCCTGTCACCTGGCCCGGCACGGCGTCCGGGTGCTGCTGCTGGAGAAGACCGAGTTTCCCCGGGAGAAGGTCTGCGGCGACGGGCTGACCCCGCGCGCGGTCAAGCAACTCGTCAAGCTCGGCATCGACACCTCACCCGAGGCCGGTTGGGTGCGCAACCGTGGCCTGCGGGTCATCGGCGGCGGGGTGCGGCTCGAACTCGACTGGCCCGACCTGGCCAGCTTCCCCAACTACGGACTGGTGCGGACCCGCCTCGACCTCGACGACCTGCTCGCCCGTCGCGCCGTCGAGGCCGGCGCGACGCTGCGTACCGGAGTCACCGTCACCGGCCCCGTCCTCGACGAGACCGGCCGGTCGATCGGGGTCACCGCCGAGGTCGGCCCGGAGAAGGTCGCCACCACCTTCCACGCCCCGCTGGTGGTCGCCGCCGACGGCGTCTCCGGGCGGCTACCGCTCGCGCTGGGCCTGACCAAGCGGGACGACCGGCCGATGGGCGTCGCGGTCCGCCGCTACTACCGATCCCCGGCCCGGCACCGCGACGACTACCTGGAGTCGTGGCTGGAGCTGCGCAGCCGGGAGCACCCCGACAAGCTCCTCCCCGGATACGGCTGGATCTTCGGCATGGGGGACGGCCGGGTCAACGTCGGGCTCGGGGCGCTCAACTCCTCGCCCGCCTTCGGCAAGACGAACTACCGCAGGCTGCTGCTGGACTGGCTGCGCAACACGCCGGCCGAGTGGGGCCTGGCCGACGAGGCGAACGCGGACGGGCCGATCCTCGGGGCCGCGTTGCCGATGGGCTTCAACCGGGTTCCGCACTACACCCGGGGTGTACTGTTGGTTGGCGACTCCGGCGGCATGGTCAACCCCTTCAACGGCGAGGGGATCGCGTACGCGATGGAGTCCGGCGAACTCGCCGCCGAGGTGATCGTGCAGGCGTTGGCCCGGCCGGCGGGCGCGGAGCGGGAGCGGGCACTGGCCGCCTACCCCGCCGAGCTGAAGCAGCGCTTCGGCGGCTACTACCGGCTCGGCAACGTCTTCGTGAAGTTGATCGGCAACCCGCACGTGATGCGGATCGCCACCCGGCACGGCATGCCGCACCCGACCCTGATGCGGTTCGTGCTGAAGCTGATGGCGAACCTCACCGACCCGCGGGGCGGGGACGCCATGGACCGGATCATCAACGCGATGACGAAGGTGGCTCCGGCCGTGTAGACCGTCACGGAGGCCCGTGGACGCGGGCACCAGGACCCCGGGCAACGTGGCCCGGAGCTTGTGAATAGTGTGAGTCGGCACTGACCGTGGGCCGGGAAGGACGAGCAGGGGAAAACGATGTCGCTCTCGCCGTACGTACCCATCATCGGGCTGTTCGCCCTCGCTGCGGCGTTCGCGCTGTTCTCCGTCGCCGCCGCGCGCCTCGCCGGTCCCCGGCGTTACAACAAGGCCAAGCTCGAGGCGTACGAGTGCGGGATCGAGCCCAGCCCCGCGCCGGTCGGCGGCGGGCGGCTTCCGATCAAGTTCTACCTGACCGCGATGCTCTTCATCGTCTTCGACATCGAGATCATCTTCCTGTACCCGTGGGCGGTCAACTTCGACCTCCTCGGGCTCTTCGGCTTCGTGGAGATGGTGCTGTTCATCGTCGCGGTCTTCGTCGCGTACGCCTACGTCTGGCGCCGTGGCGGCCTGGACTGGGACTGAAGGGGAGGTCGTCTGATGGGCATCGAGGAGAAACTCCCGGCCGGCATCCTGCTGACCACGGTGGAGAAGCTGGTCAACTGGTCCCGCAAGACCTCGTTCTGGGGGGCCACCTTCGGGTTGGCCTGCTGCGCCATCGAGATGATGGCCGCCGGCGCCCCGCACTACGACCTCGGGCGCTGGGGCATGGAGGTCTTCCGCGCCTCGCCCCGGCAGGCAGATCTCATGATCGTCGCCGGTCGGGTGAGCCAGAAGATGGCGCCGGTGCTGCGGCAGATCTACGACCAGATGGCGGAGCCGCGCTGGGTGCTGTCGATGGGCGTCTGCGCCAGCAGCGGCGGCATGTTCAACAACTACGCGATCGTGCAGGGCGTCGACCACATCGTGCCGGTGGACATGTACCTCCCCGGCTGTCCGCCCCGGCCCGAGATGCTCATCGACGCCATCCTCAAGCTGCGCGAGAAGATCGGCCACGAGCCGCTGGGCCCGAACGGCCGCAAGATGCTCGAGGCGCGCAGGGCCCGGGGCGACGTGCCCCCGGTCGCCCCCGGCTCGATGCCCTCGTCGTACCGCAGCGACAAGGCCCGCCGGGCTGAGTGGATCAAGGCGGTCGCCGAGGGCCGTGAGGAGCAGCTGCGGATCGAGAACTGGATGAAGGCGCAGAACCACCTGGTGGGGAGGGCTGGGCAGTGAGCGAGCCCGAGAAGAACGGCGCGACGCCGAACCGGCCCAGCGAGGAGTCTGGCGGCGGGGTGCCGGTGTTCCGTCCGCCGGTCGGCGCGACCAGCGGCGCCCCCGCCGAACTCCCGCCGTCGAGCCCGGCCGGGCGGGGCATGTTCGGGGTCCGCGGCTCCGGCGACACCTCCGGTTTCGGCGGCCTGGTCCGGCAGCGGGCCACCGTCGCCGCCAGCCCTCGGCCGTACGGCGGCTACTTCGACGAGGTCGCCGACGCGCTGGAGGAGGCGTACCCGGCCTTCTCCGACGCCATCGAGAAGGTGGTGGTCGACCGGGGCGAGCTGACCTTCCACGTCCGTCCGGAGCGGATCGTCGAGGTCTGCCAGGTGATGCGGGACGACCCCAGCCTCCGCTTCGAGCTCTGCTCCTCGGTCTCCGGCGTCGACTACCTCGGCGCCGACCCGCGGCGACTGCACGTCGTCTACCACCTGACCTCGATGACCTACCGGCGTCGGGTCCGGCTGGAGGTCGCGGTCACCGCCGAGGACCCGCACGTGCCGAGCGTCACCTCCGTCTACCCCACCGCCGACTGGCAGGAGCGGGAGACGTACGACATGTTCGGCGTGATATTCGACGGTCACCCCGGCCTGACCCGGATCCTGATGCCGGACGACTGGGAGGGCCATCCGCAGCGCAAGGACTACCCGCTCGGCGGCGTCCCGGTCGAGTACAAGGGCGCCCAGATCCCACCGCCGGACCAGCGGAGGTCGTACCAGTGAGCACCCCGACGAACCCGAGCTACGCCGCGTCCCGGGAGACCACCGAGGGTCGGGTCTTCACCGTCACCGGTGGCGACTGGGACACGGTGGTCAGCGGTCACGACCCGATCAACGACGAGCGGATCGTCGTCAACATGGGGCCGCAGCACCCCTCCACGCACGGGGTGCTCCGGCTCATCCTGGAACTGGAGGGCGAGACCGTCCGCGAGGCACGGGCGGTGGTCGGCTACCTGCACACCGGGATCGAGAAGAACCTCGAGTACCGCACCTGGGTGCAGGGAAGCACCTTCGTGACCCGGATGGACTACCTCTCGCCGCTGTTCAACGAGACGGCGTACGCGCTGGCGGTGGAGAAGCTGCTCGGCATCTCCGACGAGATCCCCGAGCGGGCCACCACCATCCGGGTGCTGATGATGGAGCTGAACCGGATCGCCTCGCACCTGGTCTGGGTCGCCACCACGGCGATGGAGCTCGGCGCGATCAACATGATGCTCTACGGCTTCCGGGAGCGCGAGTACATCCTGCAGATCTTCGAGCTGATCACCGGTCTGCGGATGAACATGGCGTACATCCGGCCGGGCGGGGTCGCCCAGGACGTGCCGGACGAGGCCATCGTCAAGATCCGGGAGTTCATCAAGCTGCTGCCGAAGCGGCTGGACGAGTACGAGGCGATGCTCTCGGAACAGCCGATCTGGCTGGAACGGACCCAGAACGTGGCGGTGCTGGACGTAACCGGCTGTGTCGCGCTCGGTGTCACCGGGCCGGTGCTGCGCTCCGCCGGGCTCGCCTGGGACCTGCGCAAGACCATGCCGTACTGCGGCTACGAGACCTACGAGTTCGACGTGCCGACCACGGAGAGCGGTGACGTCTGGGGCCGCTACCTGGTGCGGATGGCCGAGATGCGCGAGTCGTTGAAGATCGTCGAGCAGGCGGTCGACCGGCTCCGCCCCGGCCCGGTCATGGTGGCGGACAAGAAGATCGCCTGGCCGGCGCAGCTCGCCATCGGGATCGACGGCATGGGCAACTCGCTGGAGCACGTGGCCAAGATCATGGGTCAGTCGATGGAGTCGCTGATCCACCACTTCAAGCTGGTCACCGAGGGCTTCCGGGTCCCCGC
>CALGAM010000010.1 GCA_937951935.1 uncultured Micromonospora sp.
TGGCTGCGCGCCCTGCTGAGCAGTCTGCGCACGTTCGCGTCCTTCGTCAGCCGCCTCGGCAGACTGATCGAGGCGCTCAAACGGATACTCGGTCGGCTGCGGGGCGGCGGCGGGAACCGTCGGCCGGTGCGGCCGAATGGCCCCAGTCGGCAGGACCTACTGGAGGAACTGAGCCGTCAGGGGATCAAGCACAATCCAGACGACATCGTGCTCATCGGCAAGGACGGCACGGGAAAGATAATTTTCCTGGAAAACGGCAATTCCCGTGCTGGGCTCCGCCACATCATGGAACGGCATGCCGCTGACTTCGTCAACGTCGGGGTTCCCGAAGAGAAGATCGCAGACCTGGTGTTCTCGGCGGTGACTGAGGGGAAGGTGGTCGGAATGCAACGTACGCGACCGATATACGAGGTGGTCTTCGAGGGTAGGACATATCGGGTCGCGGTCTCCGTCGGCGACAACGGCTTCATCGTGGGGGCGAATCCGGTTGGGCGCTGACGTACCGATGCTCGAGCTCATGGCGGACTACGGCTGCTATCCGCTCTGGCTGCGTTCCGGAGGGGAACTGCGGAACGTCGACCCGGCGACCCTCGACATCTCGCCCGAGCTCCGTGACGCCCTGACCGGGTGGGCGGAGGAGTACGACGCCACCCTCGACACCAGTGACCCGGTCGCCTCGGGATTCGTCGACGGCGACGCCGAGAACGCCTTCTACGAGCGAGGCGACCGTCTCGCCAGGTGGTTGGCGGGCGAGGTCGGGGCCCGCTTCCGCGTCTCCTACTTCGACGCTCGCACCGGAGGTGCCCGTCTCGTCGAGTGAACGGACAGCGCCGTCTCCGCTCGGCACCAGCGCGCCCCGGCCGGCACCAGAAGCGCCGGGCACGCCTGCCGGGGACGGCGACTCTCGATGCCCACCTACCGTACCGGGCGGCAGACCAGCGCGGTGGGAGCGCCGGCGACCCGGGTGAGCACGACGCTCGCCGACTCCGGCCCGCTCAGGCGCAGGTCGCGGCGGAGCCGCTCCGGCTCCAGCGCCGAGCCCCGCTTCAGGATCTCCACCCGGCCGACCGCCCCCTGGCGCAGCCGGGCGCGCAGTCGTTTGAGCGAGAACGGCAGGATGTCGAGCACCTCCAGGCAGCGGGCGTACGGGGTCGGGGTGGGGGCGTCGGCGTAGACGTACGCGATCGTCGGGTCGGCGAGGCTCCCGTCCACGGTGGCGGCGAACTCGGCCACCAGGTGGGCCCGCACCACCGCGTCGTCGGGGTCGTACAGGTAGCGCCGCACCGGGCCGACCGGCGGGCGGTCGGTGCCGGTGCCGGTCAGCTCGTCGGCCGTCCACCCGGAGGGTCCCTCGGTCAACAGGGTGGCCCGACGGGGTACCTCGGCGAGCGGACCGGCCCAGATGGTCGCCTCGACCAGGTCCCCGGCGACGCTGACCCACTCGGCCTCGGCGCCGGCCGGCAGGATCTCGTGGGGGATGCCGGGTGCGATCTTGAGGACGGTCCGGGGGATCCGTTCGGCCAGGCCGACCAGGAAGTCCCAGGGCGGGGAGTAGGCGGCCGGGTCGAAGATCCGACGCCCGGTCCCGGCGTGGCGCCGCGCCGGATCGCAGAAGACGGCGTCGACCGGCTCCCCGTCGACCGTGGTGACGTCGACCCGGGTCGCGTCGGCGGTGCGGACCGTGAACCGGTCGGCCACCCCGGTCGCCTCGGCGTTCGCGGCGGCCATCGCCGCGGTGACCGGGTCGGCCTCCACGCCGTGGACCCGGATGCCGGCACGGGCGGCGGCGATCGCGTCCGCGCCGAGGCCGCACCCGAGATCGACCAGGGTGCGGACCCCGGCGGCGCGCAGCCGGGCCGCGCGGCGTCGCGCGACCACGGCGCGGGTGGCCTGCTCCAGCCCGTCCCGGGTGAAGTACATCCGGGCGGCGTCCGCGCCGAACTTGCCGGCGGCGCGGCGGCGCAGTTCGATCTGGGTCAGCGCGGCGGCGGCGAGACCGGCCGGCGTTCCGGCCGCGCGCAGCGCGGTGGCGGCGGCCAGGGGACCAGCGTCGGCCTGCTCGGCCGCGGTGGCCAGGGCGACCGCTCCGTCCGGGGTACGCAGGGCGGTGAACTGGTCGAGATTCACCGGGTCATTGTGGCGGTCCGGCCCTCGCCGGGGCGTGTCGGATTGGCACTCTCCTTGACTGAGTGCTAGCCACCGACATAATCTGCCGTTAGCACTCTCAGCCCGAGGGTGCCAGCTTTCGGGCCCTGCTCCGGAGGCTGAGACGCCAGGCGGACCGGCACCCGCGACGACGGCCCCGCCAGGTGGCATGTGGCAGATCACCGCCGGTTGGCGTACCGACCGGCACAGAAACCAAGTACCCCAGGAGGGTATGCCCGTGACTACCGCGACCAAGGTTGCGATCAAGCCGCTCGAGGACCGGATCCTGGTCCAGGCGAACGAGGCTGAGACGACCACGGCGTCGGGCATCGTGATCCCCGACACCGCGAAGGAGAAGCCGCAGGAGGGGACCGTCCTTGCTGTCGGCCCGGGCCGCGTCGACGACAAGGGCAACCGCATCCCGGTTGACGTCAAGGTCGGCGACACGGTCATCTACTCGAAGTACGGCGGCACCGAGGTCAAGTACGGCGGCGAGGAGTACCTGGTGCTCTCCGCCCGCGACGTCCTCGCCGTCATCGAGAAGTGATCTGACTGATCCAGTGACGCTGCCCCGGACCGGCCCTGCCGGGCCGGGGCAGCGCTGCGTGAAGGGACCCTGACAACCAATGGCGAAGATCCTGAGCTTCTCGGACGACGCCCGGCACCTGCTCGAGCACGGTGTCAACACGCTCGCGGACACGGTCAAGGTCACTCTCGGCCCGCGCGGGCGCAACGTCGTCCTGGACAAGAAGTTCGGCGCACCGACGATCACCAACGACGGCGTGACCATCGCCAAGGAGATCGAGCTCACCAACCCGTACGAGAACCTCGGCGCGCAGCTGGTCAAGGAGGTGGCGACGAAGACCAACGACGTCGCCGGCGACGGGACCACCACCGCGACCGTGCTCGCCCAGGCGATGGTCCGGGAGGGTCTGCGCAACGTGGCGGCGGGCACCAACCCGGCCGCCCTCAAGCGGGGCATCGACGCGGCCGCCGAGAAGGTCTCCACCGCCCTGCTGGAGAAGGCGGTCGAGGTCGGCGGCCGGGAGTCGGTCGCGAACGTCGCCACCATCTCCGCCCAGGACGCCACCATCGGCAACATGATCGCCGAGGCGCTGGAGAAGGTCGGCCGCGACGGTGTGATCACGGTCGAGGAGGGCTCGGCCCTCGCCACGGAACTGGAGGTCACCGAGGGCCTTCAGTTCGACAAGGGCTTCATCTCGCCGCACTTCGTCACCGACAGTGAGGCGCAGGAGGCGGTCCTCGACGACCCGCACATCCTGATCACCACCCAGAAGATCTCCTCGATCGAGGAGCTGCTCCCGCTGCTGGAGAAGGTAATCCAGACGGGCAAGCCGCTGCTGATCATCGCGGAGGACGTCGAGGGTCAGGCCCTGGCCACCCTGGTGGTCAACTCGATCCGCAAGACCCTCAAGGTCTGCGCGGTGAAGGCACCCGGGTTCGGCGACCGTCGCAAGGCGATGCTCCAGGACATGGCGATCCTCACCGGCGGTGAGGTGATCGCGCCCGAGCTCGGCTACAAGCTCGAGTCGGTCGGCCTCGAACTGCTGGGCAGCGCCCGGCGGGTGGTGGTCGACAAGGACAGCACCACGATCGTCGACGGCCGTGGCCGGGACAGCGACGTGGCCGAGCGGATCGCCCAGATCCGCAAGGAGATCGAGGCGTCGGACTCCGACTGGGACCGGGAGAAGCTGCAGGAGCGGCTCGCGAAGCTCTCCGGCGGTGTCGCCGTGATCAAGGTCGGTGCGGCGACCGAGGTCGAGATGAAGGAGCGCAAGCACCGCATCGAGGACGCGATCGCGGCGACCAGGGCCGCGGTCGAGGAGGGCACCGTCCCGGGCGGTGGCGCCGCCCTGGCGCAGATCGCCTCCGTGCTCGACGACGACCTGGGCTTCACCGGCGACGAGAAGATCGGGGTCTCGATCGTCCGCAGGGCGCTCGCCGAGCCGCTGCGGTGGATCGCGCAGAACGCCGGACACGACGGCTACGTGGTGGTGCAGCAGGTCGCCGACAGCGAGTGGGGCCGTGGCCTCAACGCCGCCACCGGCGAGTACGTCGACCTCGTCAGCTCCGGCATCATCGACCCGGTGAAGGTGACCCGCAACGCGGTCGCCAACGCCGCGTCGATCGCCGGCCTGCTGTTGACCACCGAGAGCCTGGTGGTCGAGAAGCCGGAGAAGCCCGAGCCGGCCGCCGGCAACGGCCACGGCCACGGCCACAGCCACCAGCACGGTCCCGGTTTCTGAGGCCCTTCTCCGGCCTGACCCTTCTCCAGCCTGTTCGTCTCGGGGCCGGCAGCCCTGGGGCGACGGGAGGCGGACGCTCGGGGATCCGCGTGTCCAGGGGTACGACTGCGGCGCGCCGCCGGTGCGGCGACGCACGGCCCACCCTGGCCACGCGGATTCGCGTGTCGGGGGTGACCGGCGGCCGCGTGGGGAACCGACGCCCCCGACTCCTCTCTTTGGTCATCTCTCTGGTCATCGACGGGCTCACCGTCCGCCCGACGTCGCCCGACCCGCGTCACGGCGGGCGGGGCGCACCGGAGGCGAGGTCTGCTCGGTGAGCCGCACCTGTCCCAGACCCTCGGGCGCCGCCGGCGGTGTCCCCGCCGACCGGTTGCCGGCAGCCCGCCGCGGCGAGGACGACGCCGGGTCGGGCACCACCGGACGTGGCGCCGGGCGGTGGCGCGGGGACGATCCGTCGGGGTGGCGACGGGCCCGACCCCGGATTCCGTGGTGTCCGGCGTGCCGTCGGCCCACACGCGGGTGATCGCGACGTTCCTCCGTAGACGTCTTCGGTGGGGTGAATCGTCCAAAAAACTTGCTCTTCTCCCCCGGAAAGCCGTCATGATCATTCCTCTGCGTGTTCTCCTCAGTTGCGGAGAGGAGGAGAGCAGCGTGCGTACCGTGCTTGTCTGCGTCCGGACCCCGCTCGCCGCGCAGAGCGTCGCGGCCGCGGCGGCCCGGCTCGGGGTCGCGTCGGCGGTCCGTACCGCGGTGTCCGATCCCGAGGCGATGCTGCGGCTAGCCGAGCGGCCGGCGGACGTGGTGCTCGCCGACACCGCGCTCACCCGGCCGGACAGCGTCGGGTTCACCCGCCGGGTGCTGGCCCGCTCGCCCGGAGCGGCCATTCTGTTGATCGGTGCGGAGGAGCCGGCGGTGGCCGCGGCGGCGATCGCCGCCGGCGCCCGTGGCCTGATCCAGGGTGGTGACAACGACCTGGTGAGTGTGGTGGCCAAGGCGATCCTGCTGCTGGGCACCACCGGCCGGGCCGGCCGGGCCGGAGGGCCGCCGACCGCCGGGGCCAGCCTGGCGGGCGGCACCGTGTCCGCCGGTGGAGGCACGGTGCCCGGCGCCGCCGGCTCCGCCAGGCCCGGCGACCTCGCCGAGGGCGGCCCCGCGCCGGCGGGCCACCGCCTGGGGAGCGTGGTGCGGGTACCGGGGGAGCGGGGTTCCGCCGGTCCACCGGCGGACGGCGCGGGCAGGGACCAGGCCGGACCCGACGACCCCGGAGCGCGGGGCGGACCGACCGGGAGCGAGGCGCTCACCGGTCCCGCGGTGGTGCCCGCGCAGCGCGGTGACGACCCCGACGCCCCGGCGGATCCGGCCGCGCCCGGCGGCGCCGCGACCGGTCCGGTCGGAGCCGCCGGCGGACCGGCGGATCCGGCCGGGCGGGCGGCCCCGGACCCGCGGGGACGTGGCCCGGAGGCGCGCACCAGCGAAGCCCGGCCAGCCGGCCAGGGGGACCAGGGTCGCCCCGAGGAGCGTGCCGGGGTACCCCGGCGGCCGCTGCTGACCGAACGGGAGATGCAGGTGCTGATCGGCATGGCCGACGGCAAGAGCAACGCGGAGATCGGCCGGGAACTCTTCGTCTCCGAAGACACCGTCAAGACCCACGCCCGCCGGCTGTTCCGCAAGCTCGGCGCCCGGGACCGGGCGCACGCCGTGGCCGCCGGTTTCCGTGCCGGCCTGGTGGTCTGACCGCCGCGCCGGCCGAGCCACGGTCCTGGCCGGCGCGGGTGTCCCGGCCCGGTCAGCCGGGCCGGCGCGGTTGCCGGGGCGCCCCGGCAACCGGTCAGGACCGGTCGTCGCCCTCCTCCGCGGCCTCGGTCAGGGTGTCGTGGACGCCGTCGGCGTACCCCCGGGCGTACTCCCAGGTGACGTAGTGGTCCGGGTCGGGGTCGTACGCCGGCTCGTGTACCCGGGGCCGGCCCGAATCCAGGAGGTGCCGGAGGTTGGCCCGCAGCAGATCCCAGTCGAAATAGTGCGGTTCACGGCAGTCCTCGCACTCGATGACGAGGCCGCGTACCCCGACCGGACCAAGGAGTGCCTGGTAGATTTCCAGGTCGGCGAGGTCCTCCAGCACATCCTGCCGCTCGACGTCGCTGAGCGGGTCGATGCCGGCCTCCTCGGCCGGGTCGCTCAGGCCGGCGGAGGGATCGGCGGGGTCACCCTTGAACGGGTCGATCGGCTCCTCGTGCACCCCTCCACCGTAGTCCCAACGCCGCCCCGCGTGGTCGACCGTTGTGTCCTGCGCCGCCGGGCCGCCCGCGCCCGCGTCCCCGGGGCGCCGCACTGGGTACGATGAACCATCGCGCCGCCAGCCCGGGCGAGCCCTCGACGCGTCCAACCGACGAGCCCGTCCGACCGGTTCGATGCCGACGCCCCGCCGTCGGCCCAGGATCGACCCACACCAACTGCAGCCAGGGGACACATCGTGGAGAATCGACCCACCAACGACCTTCCGCTGGACACCGGCGCAGAGCAGCTCGCCGGGCACCTGCCCGAACTGCCCGCCGGCTCCGCCCGGGTGGTGCCGCTCGGGTTGACCTTCGACGACGTGCTGCTGCAGCCGGCCGAGTCCGAGATCATCCCCAGCCGGGTCGACACCAGCACCCGGCTCAGCCGCAACGTGAGCCTGGCGATCCCGCTGGTCTCCAGCCCGATGGACACGGTCACCGAGGCCCGGATGGCCATCGCGATCGCCCGACAGGGCGGTATCGGGGTCCTGCACCGCAACCTCTCGATCGAGGACCAGGCCTCCCAGGTCGACCTGGTCAAGCGTTCCGAGGCCGGCATGGTCACCAACCCGGTCACCTGCAGCCCCGACGACACGTTGCGGGACGTCGACGCACTCTGCGCCCGGTACCGGATCTCGGGCGTGCCGGTCACCGACGCCCGGGGGACCCTGGTCGGCATCGTGACCAACCGTGACATGCGGTTCGTCACCGACGGCAGCACCCCGGTACGCGAGATCATGACCCCGATGCCGTTGGTCACCGCGCGGGTCGGGGTGACCAAGGAGGAGGCGCTGGCGCTGCTGCGCCGGCACAAGGTGGAGAAGCTCCCGATCGTCGACGCCGACAACCGGCTTAGGGGCCTCATCACCGTCAAGGACTTCACCAAGAGCGAGCAGTACCCGAACGCCACCAAGGACGACGCCGGGCGGCTGCGGGTCGCCGCCGCCGTGGGGGTCGGGGAGGACGCGTACAAGCGGGCCCGGACCCTGGTCGACGCCGGGGTGGACGTGCTGGTCGTGGACACCGCGCACGGGCACCAGCGGGCCGTGCTGGACATGGTCCGCCGCCTGAAGCAGGACACCCCGGTCGACGTGATCGGCGGCAACGTGGCGACGTACGCGGGGGCGCTGGCGCTGGTCGAGGCCGGCGCCGACGCGGTCAAGGTCGGTGTCGGGCCGGGTGCCATCTGCACCACCCGGGTCGTCGCCGGGGTCGGCGTACCGCAGATCACCGCGATCATGGAGGCGGCCCGGGCCTGTCGTCCGGCCGGTGTGCCGGTGATCGGCGACGGCGGCATCCAGTACTCGGGCGACATCGCCAAGGCCCTGGTCGCCGGGGCCGACACCGTGATGCTGGGCAGCCTCTTCGCCGGCACGGAGGAGAGCCCGGGCGAGCTGATCTTCGTCAACGGCAAGCAGTACAAGGCGTACCGGGGGATGGGTTCGCTCGGCGCCATGCAGTCCCGCGGCCAGGCCCGCTCCTACTCCAAGGACCGGTACTTCCAGGACGACGTGACCAACGAGGAGAAGCTGGTACCGGAGGGCGTCGAGGGCCAGGTGCCGTACCGGGGACCGCTCGCCCGGGTCGCCCACCAGCTCATCGGCGGCCTGCGTCTGGCGATGGGGTACGTCGGCGCGCAGTCCGTGCCCGAACTGCACCGTCGGGGGCAGCTCATCCGGATCACCGCGGCCGGTCTCAAGGAGAGCCACCCGCACGACATCCAGATGACGGTCGAGGCGCCGAACTACCACACCCGCTGACACCCCGGGTCCCACCGCCACCACCCTCTTCTACCTTGGAGTGACCCATGCGTGACGTGGTCGAGATCGGGCTGGGCAAGACCGCACAGCGCGGCTACCACCTGGACGACATCGCGATCGTGCCGAGTCGCCGGACCCGGGACGTCGACGACGTCTCCACGGCGTGGCAGCTCGACGCGTACCAGTTCGGGATTCCCTGCGTGGGACATCCGTCGGACGCGACGATGAGCCCGTCGTCGGCGGTCGCCCTGGGCCGGCTCGGCGGCCTCGGAGTGCTCAACGTCGAAGGGCTCTGGACCCGCTACGAGGACCCGACCAAGATCCTGGAGGAGCTGTCCGGGCTGGAGGAGGGGCGGGCCGCCACCCGCCGGCTCCAGGAGGTGTACGCCGAGCCGATCCGCCCGGAGCTGATCACCGAACGGGTCCGGCAGATGCGGGACAGCGGGGTGACCGTCGCCGTCCGGGTCTCCCCGCAGCACACCCTGGCGCTGGCGCCGGTGATCCTCGACGCCGGCGTCGACATCCTGGTCATCCAGGGCACCATCGTCTCGGCCGAGCACGTCTCGACCACCGACGAACCACTCAACCTCAAGGAGTTCATCGCCGACCTGGACCTGCCGGTCATCGCCGGTGGCTGCACCGACTACAAGACGGCGCTGCACCTGATGCGGACCGGGGCGGCCGGGGTCATCGTCGGCCTCGGCAGCGACGACGTCTCCACCACCGACCCCGTGCTCGGCATCCGGGTACCGATGGCGACCGCGATCGCCGACGCGGCCGCCGCCCGGCGGGACTACCTGGACGAGACCGGCGGCCGGTACGTCCACCTGATCGCCGACGGGGACATCCGCACCTCCGGCGACATCGCCAAGGCGCTCGGCTGCGGGGCCGACGCGGTGATGCTCGGCGAGCCGCTCGCGCTCTGCACCGAGGCGCCGGCCGGGGGTGCCTGGTGGCACCCGGCGGCGAGCCACCCGAAGCTGCCGCGTGGGGCCTACCGGGTGGCGGGCGAGCAGCTCGGCCCGATGGAGCAGCTTCTCTTCGGCCCGGCGGACGACCCGAAGGGACGGCTCAACCTCTTCGGCGGGCTGCGTCGGGCGATGGCCAAGTGCGGCTACCGCGACCTGAAGGAGTTCCAGAAGGTCGGGCTGGTCCTCGACCGGTAACGGCGGGCATGGTCGGCGACACGGTGCGGACGCGACGGGGCGCCCTGGCGGGCGTTTTGGTGACGGCGCTGGTGCTGGCGACCGGCGGCTGTGTCGACGACCGCCCGGCCGCCGAGGCCGGCCGGTTCCGGCCCGGTGCGGCCGGCCTCGGCGACCCGTACCTGCCGACCTCCGGCAACGGTGGCTACGACGTCGCCAGCTACCACCTGAAGCTGCGGTACGACCCGGGGGCACACCTGCTCACCGGCGAGGCCACCATCGAGGCGACCGCCACCCAGAACCTCTCCCGGTTCAACCTCGACCTGACCGGGCTGACGGTCTCGTCGGTCCGGGTCGACGACGCCGAGGCCGGGTACCGCCGCGACGGTGCCGAACTGGTGGTGACCCCGGCCGCCGGGATCGCGGAGGGACGACGGTTCCGGGTCCGGGTCGACTACGCGGGCACACCGACCCCGATCGAGGATTCCACCCTGGGTACGGGTGGGATGCTCCAGACCGACGACGGGGCGATCGCGCTCGGGCAGCCGGAGTCGGCGAGCACCTGGTTCCCGGTCAACGACCATCCGCTCGACAAGGCGACGTACCGGATCGAGGTGACCGTCCCGGACGGACTGGTCGCGTTGAGCAACGGCGTCCCGGAGGGTACCGAGCGGTCCGGCGGTTGGACGACCTGGCGCTGGTCCGAGGCCACGCCGATGGCGAGCTACCTGACGACGCTGGTGATCGGGAGGTACCGGGTGCACACCGGCAGCCACGCCGGCCGGCCGCTGGTCACCGCGGTCGCGGCGACACTGCCGGTCGGCGGGGCGGCGGAGCGGTCGCTGGCCCGCACCGGCGAGATCGCCGACTTCCTGGCCAGCCGCTTCGGGCCGTACCCGTTCGGGGCGTACGGCGGGATCGCGGTGGCCGACGACCGGATCGACTACGCCCTGGAGACCCAGACCCGCCCGGTGTACGGGCCGGCGTTCTTCACCCGCGGGCCGAACCCGGCCGTGGTGGTGCACGAGCTGGCGCACCAGTGGTTCGGGAACAGCGTCTCCATCCGGCACTGGCCCGACCTGTGGCTCAACGAGGGCTTCGCCACCTACGCGGAGTGGCTGTGGACCGAGCACACCGGCGGGGAGTCGGCCCAGCAGAGGTTTACCCGCGAGTACGCCGCCACCGACTGGTCCCGGCCGGCCTGGCACCCCGGCCGGTCCGAGCTGTTCGGCCGGGCGGTGTACACACGGGGGGCGCTGACCGTACACGCGCTGCGGCGTACCGTCGGGGACGACGTCTTCTTCCGGATCCTGCGGGACTGGACGGCGCAGCGGCGGGGCGGCAACGCCGACACCACCGAGTTCGTGGCCTTCGCCGAGCAGGCCTCCGGCAGGTCGTTGCAGTCGTTCTTCGCCGCCTGGCTCACCGGCCGTACCGCCCCGCCCGTCCCCTGAGCCCGACGGCACGCGGCCGAACCGGTGTGACAGCCTCCGGGGGCCGGTCCCGCGGCCGGGTCGGACGGTCGCCGGGACGCGACGGCCGACCCGAGCACCGGCCGCCGGGGAACCGGCGCCGCCTACCCGAGGAGCGCGACGACCTGCTCGGCCGTACCGCGTGCCGAGGCTGGGTTCTGTCCGGTGACCAACCGGCCGTCGACGACCACCTGGGCCGTCCAGTTCGGCGCCGGCACGTGCGTGGCCCCGCGTTCGGTCAACCTGTCGGCGAGCAGGAACGGCACGACCCCGGTGTATCCGACCGCGGCCTCCTCGTCGTTGGTGAAGGCCGCCACACGTTTGCCGGCAACCAGGTACGACCCGTCCGACAGGCGCAGGTTCACCAGGGCGGACGGCCCGTGGCAGACCGCCGCGACCACGCCGCCGCGCTCGTAGACGCCGGCGCCGAGCCGCGCCAGGCCGGGGTCGGTGGGGAAGTCCCACATGGTGCCGTGACCGCCCGCGTAGAAGATCACGTCATAGTCGGCCGGATCGAGATCGGCGGCACGGGGCGTGTTCGTCAGGTCGACCGTGCGGAAGAACTCCTCCTGGACCGGGTCGGCGGTGTCGCGGCCGTCGACCGGTGGCTGGCCACCGGCCACCGACGCCAGATCGACGTCGTAGCCGGCCGCGCGGAACACCGCCCAGGGTTCGGCCGCCTCGCCGGCGTGGAACCCGGTGGGGCGGCCGGTGTCCCCGAGCTTGTCGTGGCTGGTCAACGCGATCAGTACTCGTGTCATGCCCAGATACTGGCCGCGGCGGGACACGGGCGACAAATAGGGTTCGGCACCCCCGGCCATAGGATTTTTGATGTGTCGCTCTCCCTCGACCTGCTGCGCAGCTTTCTCGCCGTGCACCGGGCCGGATCCATCACCGCCGCCGCCGACCGGCTCGGGCTGGCCCAGCCGACGGTGACCGCACGGGTCAGAGCCCTGGAACGCCAGCTCGGTCGGCCGCTGTTCGACCGGATGCCCCGGGGCGTGGTGCCGACGGCCGCGGCCGACGAACTCGCCCGGCGGATCGCCGAGCCGCTGGACGCGCTGGAAGCGGCGCTGCTGGACGAGCCGTCGGCGCCCTACCCGACGACCGTCCACCTCGGCGGGCCGCCGGACGTCCTGTGCGCCCGCGCGCTGCCGGTACTCGCCGACCTGGTGGCGGACGGGCTGCAGCTGCGGGTCACCTTCGGGATGCCGGAGGAGGTGCTGCCGGCCGCGGCGGCCGGCCGGCTGGATCTGGCCATCACCGGGACACGGCCCCGCCAGCGCGGACTGGTCACCTCGGTGCTCTGCGACGAGGAGTTCGTGCTGGTCGCCGCGCCGGTCTGGGCCGAGCGGACCGCCGCGCCGGTCGGGCCGGAGACGCTGCGGCCCGTGCCGCTCGTCGCGTACGCCGAGGAGGCGCCGCTCCTGCGCCGCTACTGGCGGACCGTCTTCGGCGAGCGACTGACCCGGACCCCGGACCTCGTCGTCCCGGACCTGCGCGGGGTGCTCTCCGCCGTCCTCGCCGGTGCCGGCGCCAGCGTCCTGCCGACGTACCTGTGCGCGGACCCGCTCGCCACCGGTGCGCTGCGGTCGCTGATGACGCCGGAGCTGCCTCCGGTGAACACGCTGTACCTGGCGGGCCGTCCGGCGGCGTTGGCGCGGCGGGCCGTCGCGGCCGTGCACGACCGGCTCCGGCAGGGGCTCACCGCCTGATCACGAGTTCCGGGTGCTGCGCCAGGTAGGCGTCGGCCCGGCCGGCCAGCAGCTCGGCGATGAACGCCCGACCCGTCGCGGTGAGCCGTTCACCCCGGTAGGCACTGCCGGTGCCGATCCCGGCCCCCGGCAGGTCCACCAGGGTGATCGCCTCGGGGCGGAGCCGACTCAGCGCGTAGCCGAACTCGATGATCTCGCGGCCGTTGCCCTGGAAGGTGAGGGCGTCGTCCAGGGCGGTGACCACCTCGGTGAGCCGGGTCCGGTCCCGGGCCAGGTTCTGGTCGAGGATCCTGCCGATCAGCGCCTTGACGAGCTGCTGCTGGTGTCGCTGCCGGGCGTACCCGCCGCCGGCGATGTAGCGCTGCCGGGCGTAGTCCAGCGCCTGCCAACCGTTCAGCTTCCGGACGCCCTTCTCGTAGACCATCTGCGGCCCGACGTAGCTGCCGCCGCGCAGGTCCCGGTACGTCCCATCCGGCTTCCGGTGCCGGGAGACCACCCGCTGGTCGATGTAGAGCTCGACCCCGCCGAGCGCGTCCACCAGCTTGTCGAAGCCGCCGAAGGTGAGCACCGCGCCCGCGTCGAACCGCTCGATGCCGGTGTAGTCGCTGACCGTACGGGCCAACAGCTCGTAGCCCTGGGCGGTGCTCGGTTCCTCCGTGCGGCCCGGTACCCGGCTGCCGTAGCTCATCGCGTGGGTGAGCTTGGTACGCGCGCCGGGGAATCTCGCCTTCGGGAAGGCGGGGATGTCGACCACCAGGTCGCGGGGAAGCGCGAAGAGGTACGCCCGGTCCAGGGTCGCGGTCACGTGCAGGACCAGCACGGCGTCGGCGTGCGGTTCCCAGCCCGGCACGCTGACCCGGGTGTCCACCCCGACCAGCAGCAGGTTGAGCGGGCCGGTGAGGTCGGCGCCCGGCTCCGGAGTCGGGCTCGGCGTCGGCGTCGGTGTCGGCGTGGCGGTCGGGGAGGGCGCGGGGTGCGACCGGGCCACCGCCGCCAGCGGTCCGCCACCCCAGCGCCGGTGGGCGGCGTACGCCGTGCCGGCCAACACCACCGTGACCGCCAGCGTCGCGGACATCCAGATGACGGCCCGACCGCGCCGGGACGTGCCGGAACGTCCCGTTCCTCCGGTGCCCCCGTTGCCGCCCACCCTCCCACTTCCCTTCGGCGCCCACGGTCGATCACGACCGTCATGACCTTCACGACTCTTGCCGCCGCGTCGGCGTCGCATCGATGATGCGACATGGTGGCACGGATGGTCGCTCACCGTCGTACCGGCGCGGCAGGGGCTGCTCGGCCGATCACGGCCGGCCCGGGCAACCCGAGGGAGCGCGACCCGGTCGTGATCGGCACCACCCGCCCGCGAGGGGGCGGGGTCACGGTCTGCCACGGCGGTGACGGGGCGGGCGCGCGCCTGGGTAGGCTTCGTACACATGAACATGCCGCGCCCGGTCCTGGTGGTGGACTTCGGAGCTCAGTACGCCCAGCTCATCGCCCGTCGGGTGCGGGAGGCCCGGATCTATTCGGAGATCGTTCCGCACACCATGCCGGTGGCCGAGATGCTGGCCAGGGACCCGGCGGCGATCATCCTCTCCGGCGGCCCGGCCAGTGTCTACGCGCCCGGCGCCCCCCAGGTCGATCCGAAACTCTTCGACGCGGGCGTGCCGATCTTCGGCATCTGTTACGGCTTCCAGGCGATGGCCCAGGCGCTCGGCGGCACGGTGGCGCACACCGGTGGCCGGGAGTACGGCGGTACCCCGCTGCGGACCCGCGCCGCGGACAGCGCCCTGTTCCGGGATCTGCCGGCCGAGCTGGCGGTCTGGATGAGCCACGGTGACTGTGTGACACGGGCACCCGACGGGTTCACGGTGACCGCCGAGTCGCCCGGGGCGCCGGTCGCCGCGTTCGAGGATCTCGCCGGCCGCCGCGCCGGTACCCAGTTCCATCCCGAGGTGGAGCACACCGCGTACGGCCAGCGGATGCTGGAGCGCTTCCTCTACGACGTCGCCGGGATCGAGCCGACCTGGACGCCGGAGAACATCATCGACGAGCAGGTGGCGCGGATCCGGGCCACCGTCGGCGACAAGGAGGTCATCTGCGGCCTCTC
This sequence comes from uncultured Micromonospora sp., assembly GCA_937951935.1. Taxonomy (GTDB): domain Bacteria; phylum Actinomycetota; class Actinomycetes; order Mycobacteriales; family Micromonosporaceae; genus Plantactinospora. The sequence continues at coordinate 14,882 of CALGAM010000010.1, forward strand.
CGGCGGGGTCGACTCCGCGGTCGCCGCCGCGCTGGTGCACCGGGCCGTCGGTGACCAGCTCACCTGCGTGTTCGTCGACCACGGGCTGCTGCGGGCCGGCGAGGCGGAGCAGGTGGCGAGGGACTACGTCGCGGCCACCGGGATCAGGCTGAAGGTGGTCGACGCGGCGGACCGGTTCCTGGCCGCCCTGGCCGGGGTGACGGACCCGGAACAGAAGCGCAAGATCATCGGGCGGGAGTTCATCCGGGTCTTCGAGGCCGCGGCCCGCGAGGTCGCCGCCGCGGGGGACGTGGAGTTCCTGGTGCAGGGGACCCTCTATCCCGACGTGGTCGAGTCGGGCGGCGGTACCGGTACCGCCAACATCAAGTCCCACCACAACGTCGGCGGCCTGCCCGAGGACCTGAGGTTCTCGCTCGTCGAGCCGCTGCGGACGCTGTTCAAGGACGAGGTGCGCCAGCTCGGTCTGGCCCTCGGGCTGCCCGAGTCGATGGTCTGGCGCCACCCGTTCCCCGGCCCGGGGCTGGCGATCCGGATCATCGGCGAGGTGACCCGGGAGCGGCTCGACCTGCTCCGTGCCGCCGACCTCATCGCCCGGGAGGAGCTGACCGCCGCCGGCCTGGACCGGGACGTCTGGCAGTTCCCGGTGGTGCTGCTCGCCGACGTCCGCAGCGTCGGCGTGCAGGGTGACGGGCGCAGCTACGGACACCCGGTCGTGCTGCGCCCGGTGTCGAGCTCAGACGCGATGACCGCCGACTGGTCGCGGCTGCCGTACGACGTCATCGCCCGGATCTCCACTCGGATCACCAACGAGGTACCCCAGGTCAACCGGGTGGTGCTCGACGTGACGAGCAAGCCGCCCGGCACCATCGAGTGGGAGTGACGGCGTGCCCTGGTGCGGGCCGTCGCCTCACCCCGCGGGCGGCGGTCCGGCCGGTGACGGATCCGCCGGTGCGGCCGGTGGCGCCGGAGCGGGGCCCGGTGACCCGCCGGGTGCGTTCGGCGGCCAGACCGGGCTGTGGGCCGGTGCCGGGTGGGGCCAGGCGGGCGCGTCGGCCGGCTCCTGGGGGATCAGGAACCACAGCACCGGGTACGTGAGCAGGGCGAGGCCGCCGGTTGCGATGACGGCCACGGCGAAGATCACTCGGATCACGGTCGGGTCCACGTTGGCGTAGCGCCCGATGCCGCTGGCCACTCCGGCGATGATCCGGTCCGTGGTCGGCCGGCGTAGCTGCCGGTACGGAGGCTGGGTGAAGGTTGGCTGTGTCATGCCTCCACGGTCCGGCCGGCGGCTGTCGTCGTCCTCGGTGACCGCCCGGATCTTCGCCCTGAGCGGTCCCTGACGGGGGTCGGGGACACCCCGGGTGGGCCCGGTCTCCGGGCGCCCGCGGCGAGGCTGGTCCGCGGCGTCGTCGTCCCGCCGCTCCGGCCCGGCCGGTGCGTCGACCCACTGTCAGGAATCCGACTCTTTTCTCGGGCCGCTCAGTTGATCAATGGAGAATTCGGTTCCGTGACCCCCGCGCTGGAACCGATCCGCAGGATCGCGGCGTACGCGATCTGCACCGACGAAACCGGTCGGGTGCTGCTGGTCCGGGCCTCGTCCCGGTCCGGGACGCCCGGCGTGTGGTCGCTGCCCGGCGGTGCTGTCGACCACGGTGAAGATCCCAACCACACGGTGGTACGCGAGACGGCCGCGGAGACCGGCCTCTCGGTCTCCGTCGTCGGTCTGCACGACGTCCTGGCCGACATGAGGTCGCTGCCGCACCGGGGGGTCACCATCCACACCGACCGCCTGCTGTACCGGGTGTCGGTCCGGGGTGGGAGGCTCTGCGACCGGGTCGGCCAGCCGACGGACCTGGCCCGGTGGCACACCCTGGAGGAGGCCCGAAAACTGCCGCTGCGGCCGTTCACGGCCCAGGCGCTGGGACTGCCGAGCGGCCCCGTCGACCTGCGTCCGGAGGAGATCCCCGAGTTCCCCTCCTTCCACGCGGTTCCCGGACCCGACGGGCTGCCCCGGGCCCAACGATTCGCGGCGTACGCGGTGGCCACCGACCCGGACGGCCGGGTGTTGCTGACGCGGGTCGCCGACGGCTACCCGGGGGCGGGCTGCTGGCACCTGCCCGGCGGCGGCACCGACTACGGTGAGCAGCCGGGGACGGCGCTGATCCGCGAGCTGGCCGAGGAGACCGGCCAGCGCGGCCGGGTGGTCAGGTTGATCGGCGTGGCGAGTCACCGGGACGCCGCGTCGCTCGGCCCGGAGGGCTATCCGATCGACTGGCACGGCGTACGCGCGTTCTACCGGGTCGCGGTCGACCGTCCGGTACCGCCGGTCGTCCGGGACGTCGGCGGCTCCACCTCCGAGGCCCGCTGGTTCCGGCTGCAGGAGCTGGAGGAGCTGCCGCCGGAGCGACTCACCGAGGTCACCGTCGAGGCCGTCCGGGCGGCCGGGTTGCTGCGTCCGCGGGTCGCCGTCGCGGGCTGACGCCGCGAACCCGGTCCACCGGCCGTCGATCCCGGTCGCGCCGTGCCGCCGACCCCGGGGCCGACCGCGCCCGGCCGGACCCGCATGATCGACAGGGTCGGCGGGAAGGGAGCGGCGTGGATCGGCGACGACGGATCGGGGCGTACGGGCTGTGCCGGGACGGCGCGCGGGTGCTGCTCACCCGCACCGCCCCGACGTCGCCCTTCCCGGGGTACTGGCAGCTGCCCGGCGCCGCGGTGGCGCACGGCGAGCACCCGACCGACGCCCTGCTCCGCGGGTTCCGGGAGGAGACCGGGTTGACCGTCGAGGCCGTCGGCCTGCGGGCCGCGGTCGCCGACGTGGCCCGGCTGGCCGGCCCGGCCGGTCCGGTCGCCGAGCACACCGACCGGATCATCTACGACGTGGTCACGACCGGCGGCGCCCTCCACCCAGATCCGGACGGCGACGGTCGCGCGGCGGCCTGGCTCACCCCGGTGGAGGTGGCCGAACTGCCGCTGATGCCGTTCACCGCGGAACTGCTCGGTCGCCCGGTACGGGCACTGCCCACCGGCAACCCGCCGCCGGTGCGGGACGCGGGACCGTCCGCCGACCGCCGCCAGCGCTTCGCGGCGTACGGCCTGGTCACCGATCCGGACCGGCGGATCCTGCTCACCCTGATCGCGGACGGCTACCCGGGGGCGGGCTGCTGGCACCTGCCCGGCGGCGGCACCGACCACGGCGAGCAGCCGGCCACCGCGCTGCTCCGGGAACTCGTCGAGGAGACCGGCCAACTGGGCCGGGTCACCGACCTGCTGCACGTCTCGCACCGGCACAGCCCAGCCGAGTACGGCCCGGAGGGGCGTCCGCTGGACTGGCACGGAGTACGGGTGATCTACCGGGTCGTGGTCGAGGCCCCCACCGAGGCGCGGGTCACCGAGGCCGGGGGATCGACCACCGACGCCCGGTGGTTCACGTTGGCGGAGGCCGCCGCGCTGCCCCGCACCCAGGTGGTGGACACGGCGCTGGCGCTGGCGGGCGACATCACCGGCTGACCGTCGCGGTGGCGGGTCGGCTGGAGTCCGCGCGACGACGACGATACCGTACCCGTCGGGCAGGCCGTCCCCGGATGGGAAGTCTGGGCGTCCGCGCGAGGTTTGGGACGAATACCCCCGACCCGCTATCGCGAAACCCCTCCATGTGTGCAATCGTGTAGGCCGCAGTCGGTCGCCGACCGATCCGCCCCGGTTTCCGCGGCCAGGGCTACCCGTGTCGCGGCGGAGGCAACCGTGGCGGACAGACACATCCGTGATGGAGGAGACGTGCCGAGAGCCCCATGGCGGCGGCGCCGTACGTCAGACAGCCCGCGCCCGGCGGGGCGCCGCTGGGCGGGGCGGTTGCGCCGCAGCGGCACGTTCGCCCGCCAGGTCCTGCTGGTCCGTGTCGGGCGCCGTGACCGCCGGGAGGAGAGTGCGAGCGCCCTGGGCCGCCCCGGACCGGGGTTCGCCGACGACATCCGGCCGGACGAGCCGTACGGGATAGGGCTGGGAGTTGGGGAGTTCGAGTCCGTGGTACCGGTGAGCCCGGCGGTCGGCCAGACCGAGGGTGGCGACGGGGCCGATCCGGCGATCTCCATCCCGCTGCTGCCCGGTGAGCGGACCCTGGCCCGCCGCGTCAGGTTCGCGGTGGTGAACGCCTGCACCCTCGCCAGCCTGACCCTCGGCCTGGTCGCCGTCTTCCTGGCCATGCAGGGCGACGTCCGGGTCGCCGCGTACTGCCTGATCGCCTGTGTGGCCTTCGACGGGCTCGACGGGGCGCTGGCCCGCCGACTGGGGGTGGCGAGCCCGTTCGGCGCCCAGATGGACTCGCTGGCCGACATGTGCTCCTTCGGCCTGGCGGCGCCGGTGGTGGTCTACGCCTCGCTGGCCGGTTCGGTCTCGACCCCGGCCGCCACGGTCGCCTGCGCGCTTGTCGCCGCGTGCGCCGCGATCCGGCTCGCCCGGTTCAACGTCTCCCCCAAGGACGGCCGGTTCTTCTGCGGGGTTCCGACCACCATGGCCGCCGCCGTACTCGCCCTGGGGGTGCTGATCGGTCTGCCCGTGCCCGGCACGGTCCAGGTCGCCGGCGTCGCGCTGCTCGCCTTCGCCATGGTCTCCAGCTTCCCGTACGCCAAGCTGGCCTGGCTGCTCAGGCTGCCGCCGTGGGTGTGGCTGGCCCCGGTGATCGGCGCCCTGATCGACTTCCGGCTCACCTTCCTGCTCGTGGTGGGCGGCTACCTGGCCAGCGGGCCGCTGCTCTGGCTGCGGCGGCGCCGTACTGCCTGAGCGTCGACGGCGGTCCGGACGCCGAAACACGGACGCGGGCCCGGCGACATCCGTCGCCGGGCCCGCGTCCGTGTCGGCACCACACGTCCCGCCCGACCGGCGTCCGGGGCGGCCGGGCCAGCGGCGCGAACCGGCGGGCCGCGTCGCCGCGATCAGCGCCAGCGGGCGATGACGGATGATCCGCCGATCACCCGGTCGCCCGGGCCGACCAGCGGCTCGGCGGCGTCGGCGGGCAGGTAGACGTCGGTGCGGGAGCCGAACCGGATCAGCCCGAACCGTTCACCGCGGGCGAGCAGCGCCCCGATCGGGGCCCGCTGCACGATGCGCCGGGCGATCAGGCCCGTCCGCTGGGCCACCACCACCGTCCCGTGCTCGGTCTCCAGCACGGTGTAGGCGGCCACGTTGTGCTCGGCGTCCGGCTTCATCGCGGCGGCGAACCCGCCGTCGGCAACGAAGTAGTCGACCACCCGTCCGGCCACCGGGGCGCGGTTGACGTGTACGTCGAGGACCGAGAGGAAGACCGCGATCCGGAGGAACTCCCCGTCGCCGAAGCGTTCGTCGCGCAGCCGCTGTACCGACAGCACCCGCCCGTCCGAGGCCGCGACGATCGCCGACTCGTCATCCGGGATGTCCCGCTCCGGATCACGGAAGAAGGCGGCGATCGGGCCGGCGGCGAGGGCGGGCAGCAGCCAGAACCGGGACCTCGGTCGGATGATCTTGGCGGCGGCGGCGAGCCCCAGCGCGATGCCGGCGGCGGCGACCCCGTTGGAGTCGATGTGCATGCCGCGGGTCAGCGGAACGCTCGACGTACGGTAGGCGGGTGTCATCCGGGCCGCCACCCGTACGTCGGCCGGGGTGAACCGGAGACGGTGCACCCGGATCGGGGGTCGGTTGACCAGGACGAGGTCGCTACCGACGCCGAAGAGGGCGGCCTGCCGTTCGAGTTCGCCGGCCGCTCCGGGCGTCTGGCCGGGCAGCGCGTTCACCGCCACGCTCAGCACACCGCCGTCGGTCAGGTACTTCGCCAGTTCGTCCACGGTGGCCCGGGTGTCCTCGCCGTTGCCGGTCAACGGCTCGGCCGCGATCACCACCTCGGCCGGCTCGGCCTCGGCGAGCGAGTCGACCACGCGTACCCGCTGCGCAACCCACTGGCCGAGCGCCACGACGTGGTCCCGGAGCTGGTCCGGTGTGGACGTCACCGCCGGAACCAGGGTGAGCGCGTCGCCGGGCAGGAGCGCGTCGATCGCCGCGGCCAGCACGGGTGAGCCGGGGGTGGCCCCGACCACCAGGGCCTTCTTCGCCCCCTGGTGCCGGGACAGTTCGGTGGTGAGGACGCGGGCCGCGCGCTCGCCGACGTGCACGGGACGGCCGGGGCCGGTGCCGCGTACGGCGGGGGACTGGGTCATGTCGGGAGGGCTCCTCGAAGGGTCGGGACGAGCCTGGCCCGGAACCGGCGCGGGGCGGACGTCGTCCGGGTCCCCGTGCGGGATCGGCCGGCGGAGGCGGAAAGCTCCGCCGGCCAGTCTAGGCATCGCCTTCCGCGGCCGCACCGATCCTCATCGGGGCTGCTCCCCCGTGGCCGGCCCGCCGTGCTCGCCGTCGGTGCGCGGACCGGACGCGTCGTCTGCCGGGTTGGCGGTCGGGTCCGGCTCCGGCGGCCGGGCCGCCTCCGGCGCGGGCTGCGGCGCCGGGGTCCGGGCCGCCTCGGCCCAGGCGGCTGGGGTCTGGGTCGTCTCGACCTGGCTCGCCGACGTCGCGGCGGTGGGCGGCCGGGTCTCGGTGGCCTGCGCCGGTGACGTCCCGGCCGGTTGGGTCAGGTCGCGGTTGGACCGCAACGCACCCACCAGACCGAGGGTCCCGATCGCGATCAGCGCCACGGCCACGATCCACCCGACCTGGGGCAGCGCGAGGTGGACCAGTTGGGCCAGCAGCCACCAGGCCGCGACCGCGAGGAAGATCAGGGCGAAGATCAGCGACAGCCAGTCGGTGCGGTGCGTCCTCATCGGGTCACCTCCGCGTAGGCGGCGTTGACGCGCAGGGTGATCAGCAGCGACCCCCCACCCGGCCCGTCGGTGCCGGTGTCCCTGATCTCTCTGACGGGTCCGCCGGCATCGTTGAGCCGGTCGCCCAGCACGAGGGCCTCGCCCACGCTCACCTGTGGCACCACCGTCACGTCGACCTCCGGCGGTAGCAGTACCTTCACCTCGCCGAGGCTGACCTCCACCAGAATCCGGGTCTCCCGACCCCCGAAGTCGAGCTGGGTCAGGTCGAGCGTGGAACTGCCGAACCGGACCTGGTACCGGTCGGCCAGCGCGTCGTGGCTGGTCGGGGCCCAGACCACCGACTTCTCGCTGCGTACCGTCCGGTACGACTCCGCGGCGGTGGAGATGCCGAGAGCGCAGGAGGCGACCAGGCCGAGCGCGATCAACCAGCGGGCGCGACCGATCCAGGCGCCGACCAGCAGCCCGAGCGCGATGGTCACCAGGGCGGCGGCGAAGTAGGCGGAGGGACCCACGTCGATGGCGCCGGCGAGGTCCAGGAGCGCGACCACGCCGATCGCCACGAAGATCAGCGAGAACGTCGCGGCGCCCAGCCGGGATCGTTCCCGGGGCTTTCGGGGCGGCGCGGGTGGTCGGGCCGGGGAGGGTGTGGGCTCAGGTCCGGGACGGTTGCCGGCGTACGGCCCGTGTGGTGCGAACGGCGGTCGGTAGCCGGTCGGTGGGACGGGGTGACCGGGGGACGGTGGCCGGTAACCCGGGGGTGGCGCCGCAGCCGTCGGCGGCGTGCCGAGGCCCGGCGTGGAGCCGGGCGCTCCCGCCCAGCCCGCGGCAGGACCCTGGTACCCGGCCGCCGGGATCGGACCAGGCGGGGCGGTCGGCGCCGCACGGTAGCCGGCGGGGCCGACCGGGGTGGGCGGAGCCGACGGTGGCCAGCCTCCGCCCGAGGGCGGATTCGGCCAGCCCGGGGTCGCGGGTTGGCCCGGCTGGCCCGGCGAGGCGAACGGGACCGGACCGGCCGTCGCAGGAGGGTGGGCCGGGCTCGGGTGGCCACCGGGCGGCACCGGGTGGTGTCCGGCGTCCGGCGGGTGCTGCCCCGCGACCCGGTCCGACGGCCGGTTCAGCAGCAGGGCGCCACCGATGAGGACCGCCACACCGAGCAGGACGGCCCGGTAGGTGTCGGTCACGATGAAGCTGAACAGCACGACGACGAGGATGCTGAGGACGAGCACCGTGACCGGGGACATGCTCGACCGGCCACGGCCGAGCATCGACTCGATCGGGGAGGCGGTGTCGCCCTCGGCCGGGATGATCAGCCAGGCGGCGAGGTACACCAGGATGCCGATCCCGCCGAAGAAGCCGAGCACGGCCAGCAGGACCCGCCACAGGATCGGATCGCTGTTCGTGGCACGACCGATCGCGGCACACACGCCGGCGAGGTACCGGCCCTCGCGGGGCCGGACGAGCCCGTACCGGTAGGCGAAGCCGGGTTCCGGTCCGCTCCGGCCGGGCGGCGGCATCCTCCCCGGCCTCCCGCCCGGTTCTCCGGCACCCGGCGCGGCGCCCGACCAGCCCTCGCCGGCGGTCTGTTCCCCCGGCCCCGCGGCCGCGGCCGTCGGCTGTTCCCGCAGGGTGTCGTCGACCTGTTCCCGCAGGGTGTCGTCGGCGTCGTCCGGGCGGGCGGGGCCGTCTCCCGGACGCGGTGTTCCGCGGGCAACGGAGGCGTCGTCGGTCATGCTTCGAATCCTTCCCCCCGGGGCGCCGAGCGGCCTCAGGCGGCGACCCTGAGCTCACCCTGAGATAACCGTGGCCGGATGTCGGGGAAGTCCCGCTGGCCCGTGCCCGACCCGACGTGTGACCATCGAAGCGGCGACGACCGCCACGGACCCTGCGCCCTGCTCACCGCCGCGGACCGCGGACGTCGCCCTTTCGGGCCGGGCCGTGCGGGACGCGCCTCCGACGTGGCGGGACGGGCGGCGCCCCGGCAGGCGACGACGCGGCGACAGACGACGCGACGAAAGGAGCGAACCGATCCACACCGCGGCCGAACCACCGCGCCTCTACCGCGCCCGGCACCACCGCATGGTGGCGGGCGTGGCCTGCGGCATCGCCGGTCATCTGGGCATTCCGGTGGTGCTGGTCCGGATGGTGTTCGTCCTGCTCCTCGGGTTCAGCGGCCTGGGGCTGCTGCTCTACGCGGCGTTCTGGGCGGTGGTACCGCCGCACCCGGGCGGGGCCGCGCCGCCGCCACGGCGCAACGTCTTCCAGCTGCTGCCCTTCGTGGCCATCGGGCTCGGCGTCATCCTGATCGAGGCGCTGTTGCTGAAGTCCGACGGCGTCGCCGGTACGGCCGGCTGGCTGGTCGCGATCATCGCGGTCGGCGCCGGGGTGATCTGGCACCAGTCCGCGCCGGAACGCCGGTGGCAGTGGCGTGAGTCACTGCCCGTGCCGTGGCTTGAGGCGGTGGTGGAGGAGAGCGACCGGCGCGCCTTCATCCTGCGGTTCATCGGCGGCGGGCTGCTGGTCGCGATCGGGCTGATCGGCGTCGTGGCGGTGTACCGCCCGCAGGGCAACTTCGACGCGGTGATCAACGGTGTGATCTTCGCGCTGGTCGCGCTCGCCGGCGTGGCCGTGGTCGCGGCACCCGCGTTGTGGCGGACGTACAACCAGTTGCGGGCCGAGCGGGAGGGCCGGATCCGCGAACAGGAGCGTGCCGAGCTCGCCGCCATGGTGCACGACCAGGTCCTGCACACCCTCGCCCTGATCCAGCGCAACGCGGCCGACGTCAAGACGGTGCAGCGGCTGGCCCGGGGCCAGGAGCGCTCGCTGCGGAACTGGCTGTACAAGCCCACCGCCTCGCCCACGGAGCGGTTCGCGGCGGCGCTGGAGCAGGCCGCCGCGGAGGTGGAGGACACCTTCGCGATCACCGTCGAGACGGTCGTCGTCGGCGACCGGGAGACCGACGAGCGGGTCGCCGCGCTGGTGGCCGCGGCCCGGGAGGCGCTCGTCAACGCCGCCCGGCACGCCGGGGTGGCGACGGTCTCGCTCTACGCCGAGGTCGAGCCGGACCAGCTCAGCGTCTTCGTTCGCGATCGCGGCGTGGGATTCGACCCGTCTACGGTGGAGGACCGTCGGCACGGCGTACGCGGTTCGATCATCGGACGGATGCGGCGGCACGGCGGACGGGCCGAGATCCGTAGCGCCCCGGGAGACGGTACCGAGGTGCGGCTGTTCCTGCCGCTGCCCCGGGCAGGCGCGACAGCAGGGAAGGACAGGTAGCGATCATGGCCGAGACGACGGGCACGGTCGGGAGGGATGGGGCCCAGCCGCGGCCGCTGCGGGTCTTCCTCGTCGACGACCACGCGATGTTCCGCGCCGGGGTGCGGGCCGAGTTGGGCGCCCACGTGGAGGTGGTCGGCGAGGCGGGTAACGTGGCCGAGGCGATCAGCAGGATCACCGCCACCGTGCCGGACGTGGTCCTGCTCGACGTGCACATGCCGGACGGGGGTGGCCGGGCGGTCCTGGAGGCGGTGCGGCGTACCCACCCGGGAGTGCGGTTCCTGGCGTTGAGTGTCTCGGACGCCGCGGAGGACGTGATCGGACTCATCCGGGCGGGGGCCCGGGGATACGTGACCAAGACGATCTCACCGGAGGAGCTGGCCGACGCGGTCCGCCGGGTCGCCGAGGGCGACGCCGTCTTCAGCCCGCGGCTGGCGGGTTTCGTCCTCGACGCGTTCGCCGCGCGGCCGGACGCACCGGTCGCCGACCCGGAGCTGGACCAGCTCACCAACCGGGAGCGTGAGGTGCTCCGACTGCTCGCCCGGGGGTACGCCTACAAGGAGATCGCCAGGGAGCTCTTCATCTCGATCAAGACGGTGGAGACCCACGTCTCGAACGTGCTGCGCAAGCTTCAGATGTCCAACCGCTACGAGCTCTCCCGCTGGGCGGCGGACCGCCGGCTCGTCTGAGCCCGCCAACCACCTCGCACCGCCCGGGGGCGACCGGCGCCGGGTGACCGGGCCGGCGGCGGGCGGGGTGGTCAAATCGTGAGCGACCCGGCGGACGCGGATGATCGCACGAATCCGTCTCGGGGGGAATCCGACGTTGGGAGGCAGTAGCCCAAATGGCCTCATAGAGGGCGGTAACGGTGTGTATTTACTTGACATCCCAGTGCAGTGTACCTGGCGCGGGCTAGGTCACATCGGGCCGCGATTATATAGGTCTTCATCTATCAACGAGTTGGCGTTCGCGCTGGTCAGATGCATAATCGGTCGAGGTTGTGGCCGACTGTCAACCGACCGGAAACATAGTCAGCAACTAACGGGTTGATAACGGGACCTTTCCGCGCTCGGGGGCATGGTGTCACAGTGTCAGTCACCTCACAGTCCATCGTGAGTGCCCTGAGGAGGCTCTACACATGCGCGGGCATTTCCCGTTAAAGATGGCGGTCGGCGCGACCGCCATAATGCTGTTGGTGGCAGGCTGCGGTGGCGGTGGCGACGACTCCGGCGACGAGCCCTTCGTAGCCTCGATCGGCATCGGTGAGCCCCAGCACCTGATCCCGTCGAACACGACCGAGTCCAACGGTGCCGAGGTGCTCGCCGCCCTCTTCACGCCGCTGGTGGACTTCGACGCCAACAACAACCCGGTCCTGGTCGCCGCCGAGTCGATCGAGACGCAGGACAACAAGGTCTGGACGATCAAGCTCAAGGACGGCTTCACCTTCCACAACGGGGAGAAGGTCACCGCCGACAACTACATCAACGCCTGGAACCACGCGGCCTACGGGCCGAACGGTATGGGCGGCTCCTACTTCTTCGAGCGGATCGAGGGCTACGACGCCCTGAACCCGCAGGACCCGGACGGCGAGGACGGCCCGCAGAAGGCCCCGACGCCGGCGACGAACAAGCTGTCCGGCCTGGCGAAGGTCGACGACCTGACCTTCACGGTGACCCTGAAGGAGCCCTTCTCCGGCTGGCGTTCGGTGATGGGCTACACCGTCTTCTACCCGCTGCCCAACGCCGCCTGGGCCTCCGAGGGCGTCCTCAAGGAGGACTTCGAGGAGGCTCCGATCGGCAACGGCCCCTTCAAGATGAAGGGCAAGTGGGAGCACGACTCGAAGATCGAGGTCGAGAAGTACGACGCGTACCCGGGTGAGAAGCCGAAGGTCGACGGCATCCTCTACAAGATCTACCAGGACCAGAAGGCGCAGTACGCCGACCTGTCCAGCGGCGCCCTGGACGTGGTGACCTCGATCCCGATCGAGAACCTGGCGAGCGCCCCGACCGACCTGGGCGACCGCTTCAAGAAGAGCCCGAACTCCGTCTTCCAGTTCGTCGGCTTCCCGACCTTCCTCCCGCAGTACTCGAAGGTCGAGGTGCGCAAGGCCATCTCCATGGCGATCAACCGCAAGGAGATCACCGACACCATCTTCCGCGGCTCGCAGGCTCCGGCGACCTCGTTCGTCTCCCCGGCCGTGGCCGGCTACCGCGAGAACAGCTGCGGCGAGGCGTGCACCTTCGACCCCGTCAAGGCCAAGGCCCTGTACGAGCAGGCCGGTGGTCCGAAGCAGATCAAGATCACGTACAACGCTGACGGTGGCCACAAGGCCTGGGTCGACGCGACCTGCAACCAGCTCAAGACCAACCTGGGTGTGGACTGCGTCGGTGTCGGCGAGCCGAAGTTCGCGGACCTGCTGACCAAGCTCGAGAAGAAGGAAGACGTCGGCCTGATCCGGCTGGGCTGGATCATGGACTACCCGCTGATGGAGAACTACCTGGGCCCGCTGTACTCCACGAACGGGTCGTCGAACTACTACGGCTACAGCAACCCGGAGTTCGACAACCTGCTCAAGCTGGGTTCGGCGGCGCCGACCCCGGAGGAGGCCATCAAGTACTGGCAGCAGGCCGAGGACATCCTCGCCCGTGACATGCCGGTGATCCCGCTGCGGCTGGGCCAGAACGTCTACGGGCACTCCGAGCGGGTGAAGAACGTCGAGGTCGACCGGTTCTCCAAGGTCGATCTGCTGAAGCTCGAGCCCGCGAGCTGACCTGACGACCGCTGAGCGGCGAAACGGTCCGGTCCGGCCCCGGCCAGTCCGGGTCGGACCGGACCGTTCGTGCGAGCCTCACCGACCGGAACCCGGTCGGTGGGGCCGTGGTCGCCATCGTGCGCATCACCGTCCGCTGCCCCGCAGGCAGTCGCCGATGCTCGACTCGCAGAGGACTTGGGAATGTTCCGCTACTTCGTGCGGCGCGTGCTGCAGGGGGTCCTGACGTTCTTCGGGGCCACCTTCATCGTGTACGCGCTGATGTTCGCCAACCAGACCGACCCGTTGCAGGCGTTGGCGGGTGAGCGGCCGTTGCCGGATAACGTCCGGCAGGCGCTCACCGAAAGGTACCACCTGGACGACCCGTTCATCGTCCAATATGGCCACTACATGCGTGGCCTGCTCACCGGCGACTTCGGTGTCTCCCTCACCAACCGCAAGATCTCGGAGATGATGTCGCAGGCCTGGCCGGTGACCATCCGACTCGCCGTGCTGGCCATGATCATCGCGGTGATGATCTCGGTCACCGCCGGCATCATCTCGGGGATCCGCCGGGGCGGCCCGTTCGACACCGTCACGCTGGTGATCACGCTGATCCTGCTCGCCCTGCCGATCGTGGTACTGGCGCCGCTGGCCCAGCTGCTCTTCGGAATCCAGTTGAAGTGGTTCCCGGCCACCGCCGGAGCCGATCCCGGGCTCTTCCAACTCATCCTGCCGGCGGCGGTGCTCGCCAGCCTGGTGATCGCCACAGAGATCCGGGTCACCCGGGCCTCCGTGGCGGAGAACCTCCGCGCCGACTACGTCCGCACGGCCCGCGCCAAGGGGCTGTCGAAGCGCCGGGTGATCGGCATACACGTGCTGCGGAACTCCCTGATCCCGGTCGTCACGCTGATCGGGCTCGATCTCGGCAACCTGATGGCCGGTGCGATCGTCACCGAGGGCGTCTTCAACATCCCCGGGGTCGGCTTCAACCTCTTCCGGGGAATCCGGACGGAGGACGGCCCGCTGGTGGTCGGGTTCGTCAGCATCCTGGTGATCGTCTTCATCGTCGTGAACCTGGTGGTCGACCTGCTGTACGCGGTGCTGGACCCGAGGATCCGCTATGAGTGAGCGGAACGACCGAACCAGCCGGCTCCGTGCGCGGAGTGAACGAGTGAGTCAGTACCGTGTCCGTGTCTCGGCGCGGCGCCGCGCGTGGCGAGGCGGCGGCACGGGTGAGCGAGGCGTCCGATGAGCAACGTCGAATCTGTCACACAGGCCGAGACTCCGGCCGCCGCGACCGCCCCCAACGGTGGTGACGGCGGCGCCGAGAAGCCACGCAGTCTGGCCAGCGACGCCTGGCGGGACCTGCGGCGCAACTGGATCTTCTGGGTCGCGGCCGTACTGGTCGTGCTGGTGGTGGTGATGGCCGCCTTCCCGGGCCTGTTCACCTCGGCCGACCCGAGTTTCTGCCAGCTGTCCCGCCAGCACGCGGGCCCGAGCGGCAGCGCCATCTTCGGCTACGACTTCCAGGGGTGCGACGTCTACGCCCGGACGATCTACGGTGCCCGCAACTCGGTGGCGATCGGTCTCCTCGCGACCCTCATGTCCGGGGCGATCAGCCTGGTCATCGGGATGGCCGCCGGTTACTTCGGCGGGTGGGTCGACGCGCTGCTGGCCCGGGGCATCGACATCGTGCTGGGCATCCCCACCCTGCTGGCCGCGATCGTGCTGGCCCGCCGCCTCTCCGACTCGGAGGACTCGGGCTTCCTCCCGGTGGTGCTCACCCTGGGCGTGCTGACCTGGACCACCGGGGCACGGATCATGCGTTCCTCGGTCATCGCGGCGAAGAGCCAGGACTACGTGGCAGCGGCCCGGATGCTGGGTGCCGGCCACGCCCGGCTGATGTTCCGGCACATCCTGCCCAACGCCGCGGCGCCGTTCGTGGTGGTGCTGACCATCCTGCTCGGTGCCAACATCGCCACCGAGGCGACGCTGACCTTCCTCGGTGTCGGTCTCAGGGGTGACGAGATCTCCTGGGGCATCGACATCTCCCAGGCCTCACAGTTCGTCCGGGAGGCGCCGGCGCCGCTGGTCTGGCCGGCGCTGTTCCTGGCCGCGACCGTGCTGGCGTTCATCATGCTCGGCGACGCGATCCGCGACGCCTTCGACCCGAGGCTGCGGTGAGTTGGCCATGACCGACATCAAGGCTGAGATCGACGTCCTTCCCGGGCTGGACTCCAGCGCCCGGCTGCTCGAGGTCGAGGACCTGCGGGTCGAGTTCCGCACCCCCGCCGGGGTCGCCAGGGCGATCAACGGGGTCAACCTGCACCTGGATCCGGGCGAGACCCTGGCGATCCTCGGTGAGTCCGGGTGCGGCAAGTCCGTCACCGCCCAGGCGATCATGGGCATCCTCGACTCGCCGCCCGGCTTCATCACCGGAGGGGCGATCCGCTACCGCGGCGTCGACCTGCTGAAACTCCCCGAGGAGCAGCGGCGCAAGGTCCGTGCCAACCACATCGCGATGATCTTCCAGGACGCGCTGTCCGCGCTGAACCCGGTCTTCTCGGTCGGGTTCCAGCTCGGCGAGCTGTTCCGGGTGCATCGTGGCATGTCGCGACAGGACGCGAAGCGGCGCGCCATCGAGCTGCTGGACATGGTCAAGATTCCCGCGGCGAGGCAGCGGATCAACGACTACCCGCACCAGTTCTCCGGCGGCATGCGGCAGCGCGTCATGATCGCGATGGCGCTGGCGCTGGACCCCAAGGTGCTCATCGCCGACGAGCCGACCACCGCGCTGGACGTGACGGTCCAGGCACAGATCATGAACCTTCTCGCCGAACTCCAGCGGGAACGGAACATGGGCCTGATCCTCATCACCCACGACATGGGGGTGGTCGCGGACGTCGCGGACCGGATCTCCGTGATGTACGCCGGCAAGGTGGTCGAGGAGGCACCGGTCCTGGACATCTACGCCCGGCCGGCGCACCCGTACACCAAGGCGCTGCTGGAGTCGATCCCGCGGCTTGACCTGAAGGGACAGAAGCTCAACGTCATCAAGGGCCTGCCGCCGAACCTGACCCGGATTCCGGCCGGCTGCCCGTTCAACCCGCGCTGCGCGTACACCAGGGACGTCTGCCGCGCCGATCCGCCGCCGCCCCAGTACGACGTGGCGCCCGGCCGGACCGCGCGGTGCCATTTCTGGACGGAGGTGGCAGGCAATGAGCCGGCCGTCAGCTGACGCCGAGGTCGTGCTGGAGACCCGGGGTCTGGTCAAGCACTTCCCGATCACCCGGGGCATCGTCTTCAAGACGAAGGTCGGTGCGGTACGTGCGGTCGACGGGATCGACCTGCAACTGCGACGGGGTGAAACCCTGGGCGTGGTGGGCGAGTCGGGTTGTGGCAAGTCCACCCTGGCCAAGCTGCTGGTCGGGCTGGAGAAGCCGACCGCCGGCTCGATCAACGTCCGCGGCCAGGACATGCCCCGGCTCTCCGGTGCGGCGTTGCGCCGTGCGCGCCGGAACATCCAGATGGTGATGCAGGACCCGTACACCTCGCTGAACCCGCGGATGACGGTCGGCGACATCATCGGCGAGCCGTTCGACATCCACCCGGAGGTGGCGCCGCGGGGCGAGCGGAAGCGACGGGTGCAGGAACTGCTGGACCTGGTCGGGTTGAACCCGGAGCACATCAACCGGTACCCGCACCAGTTCTCGGGCGGTCAGCGGCAGCGGATCGGGATCGCGCGGGCGTTGGCGCTGCGACCGGAGATCATCGTCTGTGACGAGCCGGTGTCGGCGCTGGACGTGTCGATCCAGGCGCAGGTGATCAACCTGCTGGAGAGCCTGCAGGACGAACTGGGCCTGTCGTACATCTTCATCGCACACGACCTGTCGGTGGTGCGGCACATCGCCGACCGGGTGGCGGTGATGTACCTGGGGAAGATCGTCGAGATCGGCACCGAGGACCAGATCTACGACTCGCCGACGCACCCCTACACCCAGGCGCTGCTGTCGGCGGTCCCGGTTCCGGACCCGACGCTGCGGGGCCAGCGGGACCAGATCGTTCTTGAGGGCGACGTGCCGTCGCCGGCGAACCCGCCCTCGGGCTGCCGGTTCCGGACCCGCTGCTGGAAGGCCCAGGAGATCTGCGCCGAGCAGGAACCGGCGCTGACCGCGCGGGAGAAATCGGCGCATCCGAGCGCATGCCACTTCGCGGAGGAGCGCAACGTCGTACACGCGGTCGAGTAGACCGCCCAGGCGCCGGCGGCAGCCTGACCCGGCCGAGCCACCGGTGACGTAGAACGCCTCCTCACCGCCCGGGGCGCGGGCCGCCATCCATGCGGCCGGCGTCCCGGGCCCGCGTCGCGGCACCGACGGGTGACCGACCGGCGCCCGTCCCGGCCCGGGTGACGGGCCCGGCCGCGCTGCGGCCGTGCGCGGCCCGCCCGGCCGGTCGCCGGGGCCGGAGGGCGGGTGCGACGCCCCGGACCCGCTCAGAGCGGTCCGCGGCCGGCCCGCAGCAGGAGCAGGGCGAGCTGCACGCCGTCCGAGCCCAGTTCCTGCCGAAACCGCTCCAGGATCTCCCGCTCCCGGGCCAGCACGAGCCGGGTTCCGCCGGACGCCATCCGGGTGCGTCCCACCTCCTGGGAGATGGTGGCGCGCTCCTTCCAGAGTGCGATCAGCTCGCGGTCGATCTGGTCGATCCGCTTCCGTAGGCCGGCGATGCGCTCCGCCGCGGCCGGCTCACTGGTACCGGTCGCGCTGGCGGCGGATGACCCGAGCGCGGTGGCGGACTGCTGGGCTAGTTCTGCGGCCATGGAACCCTCCCTGGCGGTTGGTTCCCCGGTGTCCGGATCCCGACGCGAAACGCCCCGGGCTTCTGGAGCCCGGGGCGTTTCGTAGGTCATTGCTCAGGCGCGACCCACGGCTACCGGACTCCCGGAGCCGTAGTAAAAGAAAAAGCACGCCTGACGAATCACGGGTCGAGTATGCCCAGTCCGTGGTGCTTTGGCAAGCGGTTCGCCCGAGCCGGGGCAGGCGGCCCCGCCCTGGTCACGGGCCCGGCGGCCCGTCCGATCCCGGCACGTTCCGTGACCCCGGCCGCCGCCCGGCCGCGCCGTACCCCGGCCCAGCCCGACCGCGCCCGTCCGGGGTACCGCACCCGGGCGGCGGGGGCGGACGTCGCCGTCGCCGCGCCGTGCGCGGGCCCCGCTGTCTGCCCGGCGGCATACACTCGCGGGCGATGCACGCTCTCTTCGACCCTCCGCCGCCCGCCGCCCCGCCGGCTCCGGGCCCGGCCCGACACCGTCCGGACGTTCCCGACCCCGAGGCCCTGCTGGCGGGACTCAACGGTCCGCAGCGGGAGGCCGTGACCCACTCCGGCTCCCCGCTGCTCATCGTCGCGGGCGCCGGCTCGGGCAAGACCCGGGTCCTCACCCACCGGATCGCCTACCTGCTCGCCGCCCGCGACGTACACCCCGGGGAGATCATCGCGATCACCTTCACCAACAAGGCGGCCGGCGAGATGAAGGACCGGGTCGCCGCGCTGGTCGGCCCCCGGGCCCGGTTGATGTGGGTGTCGACGTTCCACTCCGCCTGCGTCCGCATCCTGCGCGCCGAGCACGAGCACGCCGGCCTGAAGTCGACCTTCTCCATCTACGACGCCGACGACTCCCGGCGGCTGATGCAGATGGTCGCCCGGGAGCTCGACCTCGACCCGAAGCGGTATCCCGCCCGCGGGCTGGTCACCCAGGTCTCCAACCTGAAGAACGAGCTGGTCGACCCCGAGGAGTTCGCGAGCCGGGCCAGCGGGCCGAACGAGCGGGTGCTCGCCGAGGCGTACACGCTCTACCAGCGGCGGCTCGCCGAGGCACACGCGCTCGACTTCGACGACCTGATCATGACCACGGTGCACCTGCTGCAGTCGCACCCGCACGTCGCCGAGCGCTACCACCGCCGCTTCCGGCACGTGCTCGTGGACGAGTACCAGGACACCAACCACGCGCAGTACATGCTGGTCAAGGAGCTGGTCGGCGGCAACGACGGCATCGAGCCGGCCGAGCTGTGCGTGGTCGGCGACGCCGACCAGTCGATCTACGCGTTCCGGGGCGCGACGATCCGCAACATCCTGGAGTTCGAGCGCGACTTCACCGACGCGCGGACCATCCTGCTGGAGCAGAACTACCGCTCCACCCAGACCATCCTCGACGCCGCCAACGCCGTCATCGCGCGCAACACCTCACGCAAGCCGAAACGGCTCTGGAGCGAGCAGGGGCCGGGGGAGCCGATCGTCGGGTACGTCGCCGACACCGAGCACGCCGAGGCGGACTGGGTCGGCCGGGAGATCGACCGCCTCTGCGACGCCGGTCAGGCCAGGCCCGGCGACGTGGCGGTCTTCTACCGGACCAACGCCCAGTCCCGGGTGTTCGAGGAGGTCTTCATCCGGATCGGGCTGCCGTACAGGGTCGTCGGCGGGGTCCGGTTCTACGAGCGCGCGGAGGTCCGCGACGCGCTGGCGTACCTGCGGGCGGTGGTCAACGAGGACGACACGGTGAGCGTCCGGCGGATCCTGAACACCCCCCGGCGCGGGATCGGAGACCGTGCCGAGGCGTGTGTGGAGGCGCTGGCCACCCGGGAGCGGATCTCCTTCGGCGCGGCCCTGCGCCGGGCGGCCGAGGCCCCCGGCATCTCGCCCCGGTCAGCCAACGCGATCGCCGAGTTCGTCGCCCTCCTCGACGAGCTGCGCACGCTGGCCGCCACCGCGCCGCCGGAGGAGGTGCTGGAGGCGACGCTGACCCGATCCGGATACCTCGCCGCGCTGGAGGAGAGCCTCGACCCGCAGGACGCCGGCCGGATCGAGAACCTGCAGGAACTGGTGAGTGTCGCCCGCGAGTACTCCGAGCGGGCCGAGGCGCAGGCCGCCGACGGCGGCCCGGGCGCCACCCTGGCCGGCTTCCTGGAACAGGTCGCGCTGGTGACCGACGCCGACCAGGTGCCGGCGGACGATCCGGAGCACCAGGGCGTGGTGACACTGATGACCCTGCACACCGCCAAGGGTCTGGAGTTCCCGGTCGTCTTCCTGACCGGCCTGGAGGACGGCGTCTTCCCACACCTGCGGGCGCTCGGCGACAACCAGGAGTTGGAGGAGGAGCGGCGGCTGGCCTACGTCGGGATCACCCGGGCACGGCAGCGGCTCTACCTCTCGCGGGCGGTGACCCGGTCGGCGTGGGGTCAGCCGTCGTACAACCCGCCGTCGCGGTTCGTGGACGAGCTGCCGGCCGAGCTGGTCCGCTGGGAGCGGACCGACACGGCGTACACGTCGTGGTCCGGCAGCGGCGGTGGCGTGGGCGGACGCGCCGGCGGCGCGGAGCGCGCCGGGGTCCGGTCCGGCGGCTTCACCGGGGCGACGCCGAGGGCCGTCCAGCTCGCCCAACGGTTGGGGGTCGACGCCAGTCGGCTGAGCACCGCGAGCGAGCTGAGACCGGTGCCGAAGGTCGCCGTCGGGGACCGGGTCAACCACCAGCGGTACGGCCTCGGCCGGGTGCTGGCGGTCGAGGGCCACGGCCCCGGCGCCCGGGCGCAGATCGATTTCGGTGACCAGACGCTCTGGCTGGTGCTGCGGCACGCCCCGATCGAGAAGCTCTGACCGGCGTCCCCGACCCCGGTCGCGGGTGGCGGCGTCGTCTGGCCGGTTCCGGCCCGGCGCGCGGGGACGGCCAACCCGCCCGGCAGCGCACCCGCCGGGCTCCTCAGCAGCCGAGATCCACCCCGCGTTCGCGCATCCACGGGGCCGGGTCGAGCTGGTTCCACATGCCCTGGTGCACCTCGAAGTGCAGGTGCGGGCCGGTGGCGTCACCGGTCGCGCCCTCGTATCCGATCACCTGGCCGGCGGTGACCCGCTGGCCGACGCTCACCACGGTCTCGCTCTGGTGCGCGTAGTGCGTCAGGTAGCCGTTGCCGTGGTCGATGACCACGGAGATGCCGTACCCGTCGAAGACCCAACCGGCCTCGACCACGGTGCCGGCACCGGCGGCGCGGATCGGCGTCCCGGCCGGCATCGCCAGGTCGATGCCGGCGTGCAGAACGCCCCAGCGCATCCCGTAGCAGGAGGTGACGGTCGCCCCCGGCATCGGGTGGACCCAGGCCGGGCGCGGTGGTGGGGCCGAGGTCGTCCGGGTGGCCGTCGCGGTCTTCCGACGGGTCGGTGCGGTGGTCGGGGTCGCCGACGGGGTGACGGTCGGGGTCGGTACGGCGGTGGTGGGTGTCGGTGCAGCGGTCGGGGGTGCCGCGCGCACCCCGCGGTCGGCACGTTCCGCGGCGGCGACGCGCGCCGACTCGTTGCGGGCCAGCGTCGCCGTGTCGGGCACCTCGGCGCCGCCGCCACCGACCGCCACCGCCGCCAGTACGCCGACGGCCGCGATCCCGAACAGGGCCACGACGCCGACCACCCGTCTCCACAGCCGGCTGGCCGGGGCGGTGCGGCGCCATCGTCGGCCGTCCGCCGCGGTGCCGACCGGGACACCGGCCTCGGTCGGGCCGCCGTCCGGTCGGATCGGATGCCGCGCCTCGGTCGGGTCGGTCGGGTCGTCAGCCGCACCAGCCCTGCCCCGGTCGACGGCGGTCCGGGGTGCAGCCGCATCGCGTTCCGGCACTGCGGGCTCCTTCACGTCGGGGCATGGACCAGGCCATGGTGTCGGGCCCGGGACCGTCCCACCGCGTTCGGGTCGGCCTGTGGCACGTGCCACGGGTTCCGCGGGGCGGACCGGTGCCGGAATTCGGAAGCGCTGACCGGTACCGCCGCACCCGGCGGACGTGTCGTTGGTCACATCTGCGGATGTGGCGGAAAACACTTTCGGCCGCTCGGGGCACAGAAAAACCGCCCAACCCACGGGGATCGGGCGGTGAGCCGGCGCGACGGCGGGTCAGGACGTGGCGAGGTCGGCGTACAGGTCGTCGACCTGCAGCGCGATGTCCACACCCCGTTCCTTCAGGAAGGGGATCGGATCCGTCGGCTTGCCGTTGACATGCAGTTCGAGGTGCAGGTGGGAACTGTAGGAGTGGCCGGTGCTCCCCACCAGGCCCAGCTTGTCGCCGGCCTTGACCTCCTGACCCTCGGCGACCAGCAGCTTGGACGAGTGGCCGTAGATCGACTCGGTGCCGTCCGGGTGTTCGACGATGACGCAGTACCCGTATCCACCGAACCAACCGGCCTTGGTCACGGTCCCGGCGTGAATCGCGTGGTACGGCGTCCCCTCGGGCGCGGCCAGGTCGATGCCGGGGTGCAGCTTGTCCCACCGCACGCCGTACGGCACGGTGAAGTCGTATCCCTCCAGCGGGAGTCGCCAGACGTCGGGCGCCTCGGCGAGGGTCGAGGCCAGCTCCTGGCGGTCGCCGCTGCGGGACGCGCGGTCGGCGTCCTGGGCGCGGTCGGCGAGATCCTGGCTGGTGGCGGTGGCCTTCTCCAGATCCGCGAGGGCGGACGGGTTGACCGCCTTGGCATCCGGCAGCGCTGCCGCGCCGAGCGCGACGACACCGGCTCCGACGAAGGCGGTGGTGACGACGGCGGCGTAGCGGCTGCGCGGGGGGGTGGGGACGCGACGTCGCCCTCGGTAGCGATCGGGCTCGGACAACAGGCGCTGGCGCACGCACACCCTCCGTTGTCGGATCTGTCTGCGGCCGTCGCCGGGATCCGAACGATCGACGTGAGTTCCGGCTGACCGCGTCGCCACCGGGTTGGAGACCTGATGACAACCGTGGGCCACGGTAACGAACCCCTGAGTCCGTCACAAGTCGCAGCGCCAAATTGGCGGGTCGCTTGTGCGGTTGTCCGTTGCGGAATGCCATATCTCGTAACCTTTTGTGGCTGCCCTCGTTAGTTGCGCTCAGTTACTTTCCGTGTAGCGGAGGGTCATGATCTGGCCTGATCAGATCGCGGCTCGGGGAGGAACCCCTAGGGGTCCGACGGGATGGGGGATCCACTGACGTGGATCGGTCGTGGTCGCCGGCCGGGTCGGAGGTTTCGTGTCCCCGCGATCGGGTTACCGTTCGTTAAGTAATCCGAGGTGGTGACCCCGAGAAGGTGTTGCTCTGATGAATTCGCGAATCCGGGTCGTCGTCGCCAAGCCCGGCCTGGACGGGCATGACCGCGGCGCCAAGGTGGTGGCACGGGCGCTGCGGGACGCGGGCATGGAGGTCATCTACACCGGTCTGCACCAGACGCCCGAGCAGATCGTCGAGACGGCGATCCAGGAAGACGCCGACGCGATCGGCCTGTCGGTGCTCTCGGGCGCGCACATGACGCTGTTCCGCCGGGTGCTGGAACTGCTCGCCGAGCGGGACGCCACGGATGTCGTGGTCTTCGGTGGCGGCATCATCCCGGACGCGGACATCCCCGAACTGGAGCGACTCGGGGTCGCCCGCATCTTCACCCCGGGAGCGACGACCGCGTCGATCGTGGAGTGGGTCCGGGCGAACGTGGGCCAGCCGGTTGCCGGTTGAGCCACCGGGGCCGGGCACGCCCGGCCGGCGGGTACGCGTCGTAAGGGGCGCCCGCGGTCACCGGCGCCGGGGAAGGGGAGAGGCCGGACGCACCCCTCACACGCCCGGCCTCTCTATGCACGATGCCCCGCCGCCACCCCTCGACCGACAGGGCATCGGCCGCTTCCGTCGCCGCTCAGCGCGCCGACACCACTCTCAACGACCGCCCCCACCTCGGGTTACGTCGGCCGCGGAAACTTTTGCCCGCCCGGGTGAATCGGCTGTGCGCTACCGCACACCGAGCACCCACGTGGCTGCCCCCCGTGGTCACCTCGCTAGGCTGCGCCAAATGGCGCCTGTTTGCACCGACGGGCAGGTGTCATCCCAACAACACGCTGGCGGCGGTGCGTAGGCGCGCCGCGGAGACGGGACGGGACGCGCAATCGTGGACCTGTACGAGTACCAGGGGCGCGAGCTGTTCGAGCGGCACGGATTGCCCGTGCTGTCCGGCGGCGTCGCGACAACCCCCGAGGAAGCCCGCGCCATCGCCGAGCGCCTCGGTGGCCGGGTGGTTGTCAAGGCGCAGGTGAAGGTCGGCGGCCGGGGCAAGGCCGGTGGGGTCAAGCTCGCCGAGGGCGTCGACGAGGCGGTGGCGCGGGCCACCGACATCCTGGGCATGGACATCAAGGGCCACACGGTCAAGAAGGTCATGCTCACGGTGACCGCGGACATCGCGGAGGAGTACTACCTCTCCTACCTGCTCGACCGGGCGAACCGCACCTTCCTCTGCATCGCCAGTGTGGCGGGCGGCATGGACATCGAGCAGGTGGCCGCCGAGACGCCGGAGCGGGTGGCCAAGATTCCGATCGACGCGAACGTCGGGGTCGACGAGGCGAAGGCGCGGGAGATCGTCGCCGCCGCGAAGTTCCCCGCCGAGGTCGTCGAGCAGGTGGTGCCGATCGCCGTACGGCTGTGGCAGGCCTTCATCGCCGAGGACGCCACCCTCGTCGAGGTGAACCCGCTGGCCCGGACCACCGAGGGGACGGTGCTCTGCCTCGACGCCAAGGTCTCGCTGGACGACAACGCCCGCTTCCGGCACGCCGACCACGAGGCGCTGGTCGACCGGGCCGCGGTGGACCCGCTGGAGCAGCGGGCCAAGGAGAAGCACCTGAACTACGTCAAGCTCGACGGCGAGGTCGGCGTCATCGGCAACGGCGCCGGGCTGGTCATGTCCACCCTCGACGTGGTCGCCTACGCCGGTGAGTCGTACGGCGGCGTCAAGCCGGCCAACTTCCTCGACATCGGCGGTGGGGCGAGTGCCGCGGTGATGGCCAACGGACTGGAGATCGTGCTCTCCGACCCCTCGGTACGCAGCGTCTTCGTCAACGTCTTCGGGGGCATCACCGCCTGTGACGAGGTCGCCAACGGCATCGTGCAGGCGCTGGCCCTGCTCGCCGAGCGGGGCGAGAAGGTCGACAAGCCGATTGTCGTCCGGCTCGACGGCAACAACGCCGAGGCGGGGCGGGCGATCCTCGACGCGGCCGGCAACCCGCTGGTGGAGCGGGTCGACACCATGGACGGCGCGGCCCGGCGGGCCGCCGAACTCGCGGCTGCGGGGGTCTGAGATGGCAATCTGGCTGACCAAGGACTCGAAGGTCATCGTCCAGGGGATGACCGGTTCCGAGGGCATGAAGCACACCAGGCGGATGCTGGCCGCCGGCACCGCCGTCGTCGGCGGGGTCAACCCGCGCAAGGCCGGCCAGAAGGTCAGCTTCGACGTCAACGGCGGTACGGAGCTGCCCGTCTTCGCCACCGTCGCCGACGCGATGGCGGCCACCGGCGCGGATGTCAGCGTCATCTTCGTACCGCCGCAGTTCACCAAGGATGCGGTGATCGAGGCGATCGACGCCGGCATCCCGCTCGCCGTGGTCATCACCGAGGGCGTACCGGTCCAGGACACCGCGGCGTTCTGGGCCTACAACGTGGCGCAGGGGCAGCGGACCCGGATCATCGGACCGAACTGCCCGGGCATCGCCTCGCCCGGCGCGTCCAACGCCGGCATCATCCCCGCCGACATCACCGGCCCGGGCCGGATCGGGCTGGTCAGCAAGAGCGGGACCCTGACCTACCAGCTCATGTACGAGCTGCGCGACATCGGCTTCTCCACCTGCGTCGGCATCGGTGGCGACCCGGTCATCGGCACCACGCACATCGACGCGCTCGCGGCGTTCCAGGCCGACCCGGAGACCGACGCCATCGTGATGATCGGTGAGATCGGCGGCGACGCCGAGGAGCGGGCCGCCGAGTTCATCAAGGCCAACGTGACCAAGCCGGTCGTCGCGTACATCGCCGGCTTCACCGCACCTCCCGGCAAGACGATGGGGCACGCGGGCGCGATCATCTCCGGTTCCGCCGGTACCGCCGCGGCCAAGAAGGCGGCGCTGGAGGCGGTCGGGGTGAAGGTCGGCAAGACGCCGAGCGAGACCGCCCGGCTGATGCGCCAGATCATGTCCGGCAGCTGAGCCGGCCGACGAAGCGGGGTGGGTCGGCGGGGCCGGGTCCGTACCGTGGTGTCGTGACCCGGCCCCACCCGCGCCGTGCCAGAGTAGGCAGCGATGCCACCCACCTTTTCTGACCGGCCCCGCCGTCTCGACCCGTTGCAGGGTGAACCGGAGGCTGACCGCGACGTGCGGCTCGGCGACCGGGATCCGAACGACCGAGGCCCGCGGGGTGAGGAACCCGAACGACCCGGGGCGCGCCCCGACCCGCCGGGTCGGGAGCGGACCGGCTCCGCGGCACAGGTGCCCGACCCCGGGCCGGACGGAGACGAACGGCCCCGGCGGGCGCCCCTGCCGGTGGCCACCGCCGTGGCCACGCTCTGGGCCGCGCTCGTCTCGTACCTGCCGGTCGCCGTCGTCCTGGGCGCGACCCGGCTCGCGGAGCACGACACGACGTTCGTCGGTGCCGCCCGGCTGGGGCTGGCGGGCTGGCTGCTCGGCCATGGCGTCCCGGTGCAGACCGACGCCGGTCCCGTGGGCCTCGCGCCCCTCGCTCTCACCATGCTCGCGGCCTGGCGGCTCATGCGGGCCGGCGTTCACGTCGGCCGCACCGTGGGGGTGCGGCGTGATCCGACGCTGGGCCGGGCCCTCGTCGTCGCGGCGGCGGTCGGGACCGGATACGGCATCCTGGGGGCGCTCGCCGCACTCGCGCTCGGCGGCGACGGGCCGACCGCCGCACCGCTGCGCGCTCTCCTCACGCTGGCAGTCTTCGGTGCGTTCGCCTCGTTCGCCGGCGTCCTGCGCTGCAGCGGCGCGTTGGGGTCCGTGGCCCGGCGCACCCCGCCGGTGCTCCGGCACGGCGTCCGTACCGGGGTGGTCGCGGCCGTCCTGCTGCTCGCCGCGGGTGCGGGTATCGCGGGCTTGGCGGTCGCCGTCGGCGGCGGCGAGGCCGGCGGCATGATCGGCGCGTACCGGACCGGAATGGTGGGCCAGGCGGGCATCACGGTGATCAGCCTGGGGTACGCCCCGAACGCCGCCGTCTGGGCGGCGAGTTTCCTGCTCGGCCCGGGGTTCGCGGTCGGTACCGACACGGTGGTCCGGACCACCGAGGTCTCCATCGGGGCGCTGCCGGCCGTACCGTTGCTCGCCGGACTGCCCGAGGGTCCGCTCGGCGGCGTGGGCGGGGTGGTGCTTGCCGGGCCGGTGCTGGCGGGCATGGGCGCCGGATGGCTGCTCGCCCGCCGGATGCTGCGCACCGCCGCCGGGCGGCAGGCGGCGCCGCCCGGCTGGGCCACCCTGCTGTGGGCGGCGGTGGTCGGCGGACCGGTGGCGGGGTTGCTGATGGGTGTGGCCGCGTTCCTCTCCGGCGGCCCGTTGGGCGGCGGGCGACTCGCGGAGATCGGCCCGAGCTACTGGCAGGTGGCGGCGGCGGCGACCGTCGTCGTGCTGGTCGGCACCCTGATCGGTGCCGTCGCCGGGCGGGTGGTGACCCGGCGCTGACCCGGGTCGGGGCGCCTCGTGGGGACGAGGCGCCCCGTGACCGGATCGGTGTGGCGTGGCCGGCGGGGCACCGCGGGACCGCGGTGTGCCGGGCCGGCGTGGGCCCGCCTCACGGCGTGATCATGAACGAGCCGATCTGCAGGAAGACGACCAGGATGATCCAGACCACCGAGATGAGGATCCCGATGGCGCCGCAGATCAGGCCGGCCATGGCCACACCACCGTTGCTGGCCTCGCCCCGCTTGGCCTTGCCGTGGCCGAGGAAGCCGAGCACGACGGCGACGAGCCCGGCGAGCAGACTCAGCACGGAGCAGCAGAACGCGAGCGGGATCGACACGATGCCGGTGATCAGTGCGATCATGCCGAGGCTGTTCTGCGTCTGGGGCCCGGCGGCCGGATACCCGGCCGCCGGGCCGTACGGCTGCCCCGGCATGGGCGGCTGGGGCGCGTACGGGTCCTGGTACGGCGGCGCCGATGCGGGTTGCCCGTACGCGGTCTGACCCGGTGACGCCGGCGGGTAGGGCTGCGTGTACGGGTCCTGGTACGGCTGCTGGGCGGTCGGATCCGGGGGCGGCTGCTGCCCGTACGGGTCCTGGCCGGGGTAGCCGGGTTGCATGGCGGACTCCTAACCGGTGAACGAGCGTCGGTAGACCGCGGCGGTCTAGGCTCCGAGGCTGAAGGTGACGACCAACCAGATGACGCAGCAGACGAGGCAGAGCCCGTACCACGAGAGGCCGATGATCAGGGCCAGCTTCGACCACTTCTTGGATTCTGCGGCGGCGGCCTGGGCACCGGCGTAGTCGCCCTGCTGGAGCAGCGTGTTGACCTTTGAGGCGGCCATGATGGCGGGGATCGCCAGCGGCCAGAAGAGGAAGATCGCGACGATCGACATCGTCATGTTGTTATCGATCTGTTGCGGCGGCTGTGAGGGGTAGCCGGGGTAGCCAGGCTGCATCGAGGATCAGGCTCCTTGAAGTCATACGCACCGCGACATTGCGGTAACGGATGGTTGACTCACTGCGGCTGGTGGGTGCCGCAGGCGTCGGCACTGTACCTAACCGGCGCGACATCGGTCGTCTGCCGCGCCCCACCGGTCGGTGACGTTCGACTCTCCACCATGCCCCAGGGCCGTTCGGGCCGCGCCCCCGGGCGACGACGCCGAGCTGCCCGATAGGGTGCGGGAGTGACTGAGCCCGTGTCACCGGCCCGGATCGTCGTACTCGTCTCCGGATCCGGAAGCAACCTGCAGGCACTGCTCGACGCGTGCGCCGACCCCCGGTACGGCGCCCGGGTGGTCGCCGTCGGCGCCGACCGGGACAACATCGGCGCGCTCGACCGCGCCGCCGCCGCCGGCGTGCCCACCTTCGTGGTGCCGGTCTCGGCGTACCCCACGCGCGAGGACTGGGACCGCGCGCTCACCGCGCGCGTCGCGGAACACCAGCCGGACCTGGTCGTCTCCGCCGGCTTCCTCAAGCTGGTCGGCGCGCACTTCCTGGCCGCGTTCGGCGGCCGGTACGTCAACACCCACAACTCGCTGCTGCCCGCGTTTCCGGGCATCCACGGCCCACGCGACGCCCTCGCCTACGGGGTGAAGGTCGCCGGGGCCACCCTGTTCTTCGTCGACGCCGGGGTGGACACCGGGCCGATCGTGGCCCAGGTGGCGGTCCCGGTGCTCGACGACGACGACGAGGAGTCCCTCACCGAGCGGATCAAGGAGGCTGAACGGCGGCAGCTCGTGACGTACGTCGGCCGGCTGGTGCGGGAGGGATGGACGATCACCGGAAGGAAGGTCACGATCGGAGTGAGCGACACGAGTTCCGCCGCCGAGGGGCGGCGGCCGATCCGGCGCGCCCTGGTCAGCGTCTACGACAAGACGGGGCTGACCGAGCTGGCCCAGGCGCTGCACGCCGCCGGGGTGGAGATCGTCTCGACCGGCAGCACGGCGGCGACGATCGAGGCGGCCGGGGTGCCGGTCACCCCGGTCGAGGCACTGACCGGGTTTCCGGAGACGTTGGACGGCCGGGTCAAGACGCTGCACCCGCGGGTGCACGCCGGGCTCCTGGCCGACCTGCGGTCCGACCGGCACGCCGCGCAGCTCGCCGAGCTCGGCATCGCGCCGTTCGATCTGCTGGTGTCCAACCTGTACCCGTTCGCCGAGACGGTGGCCTCCGGCGCCGACTTCGACGGGTGTATCGAGCAGATCGACATCGGCGGGCCGGCGATGGTCCGGGCGGCGGCCAAGAACCACGCGTCGGTGGCGGTGGTGACCTCGGTGTCGGCGTACCCCTCGGTGCTGGCGGCCCTCCGCGACGGTGGGTTCACCCTCGCCCAGCGGCGGGAGCTGGCCGCCCGCGCCTTCGCCGACATCGCCGAGTACGACGTGGCGGTGGCGAACTGGTTCGCGGGGCAGGTCGGGACCGGGGACCGGCAGTGGCCACCCTTCACCGGGCAGGCGCTGAAGGTCGGCACCTCCCTGCGGTACGGCGAGAACCCGCACCAGCGGGCGGCGCTCTACGTCGATCCGTCGGCGCCGGCCGGGCTGGCCCAGGCCGAGCAGCTGCACGGCAAGGAGATGTCCTACAACAACTACGTCGACGCGGACGCGGCGTGGCGGGCGGCGAACGACTTCGCCGACCAGCCGGCGGTGGCCATCATCAAGCACGCCAATCCGTGCGGCATCGCGGTCGGCGCCGACGTGGCCGAGGCACACCGCAAGGCGCACGCCTGTGACCCGGTCTCCGCGTTCGGCGGTGTGATCGCGGTCAACCGGCCGGTCTCGGTGGAGCTGGCCACGCAGATCGCGGAGGTGTTCACCGAGGTCGTGGTGGCTCCGGACTACGAGCCGGGCGCGGTCGACATCCTCCGCGCGAAGAAGAACGTCCGGCTGCTCCGGGCGCCCGCCTGGGCGCCGTCGTCGACCGAGTGGCGGCAGGTCAGCGGCGGTGTGCTGGTACAGACGGCCGACCGGATCGACGCGGCCGGTGACGACCCGGCCTCGTGGCGGCTGGCGACCGGCGAGCCGGCGGACGAGCCGACCCTGCGCGACCTCGCCTTCGCCTGGCGGGCGGTCCGCGCGGTCAAGAGCAACGCGATCCTGCTCGCCGCCGACGGTGCGACCGTGGGGATCGGGATGGGCCAGGTCAACCGGGTCGACTCGGCGCACCTCGCGGTACGCAGGGCCGGGGCGGACCGGGCCCGGGGCGCGGTGGCGGCCTCGGACGCGTTCTTCCCGTTCCCGGACGGGTTGCAGGTGCTGATCGACGCCGGTGTCCGGGCCGTCGTCCAGCCCGGTGGTTCGGTACGCGACGAGGAGGTCGTCGCGGCGGCCCGGAAGGCCGGAATCACCATGTACCTCACCGGCACCCGGCACTTCTTCCACTGACCGTCCGCGCCGTCACCGGTGGTGGCGGTCCGGGCCCGCGGGCACCGCGGGCCCGGACCGCTTCCCGGCACGCCGGGCCCGGCCGGGCCGGTCGTCCGCCGGCCGGCCGGGCCGGAGCCAGCCCTGGCCGGCGTGCTCAGTCGGCCTGGCTGACAGCCTCGATCCTGGTCAGGTCGACGACCTGGAAGAGGTCGACGTCGACGTTTCTGACCCGGGCCGAGTGGGCGAAGACGTTCTGACCGAACCGCAGCGGGATCACCGGCATGTCCCGGGCCAGGATCTCCTCGGCCCGCTGGTACTTCTCGATCGCCTCCTCCGGGGTCGCCGAGGCGGTGCCCTCCGCGATGAGCCGGTCGAACTCCGGGTTGCTGTAGCCGTAGTAGTTCGACGAGCCGTTCGTGGAGTAGAGCGGTCCGAGGTAGTTCTCCATGGACGGGTAGTCCATGAGCCAGCCCAACCGGATCAGGCCGACCGGCTGCCTGTTCTCGATCTTGGTCAGCAGGTCGGCGAACCTCGGCTCGGCGACGCCGACACAGTCGACGCCGAGGTTGTTCCTGAGCTGGTTGCAGGTCGCGTCGACCCAGTCCTTGTGCCCGCCGTCGCCGTTGTAGGTGATGGTGAGCCGGGCGGGACCACCGGCGGCCTGGTAACGGGCCCTGGCCTTCGCCGGGTCGAACTCGCACGCCTCGCCGCAGGTGCCGTCACGGTAGCCGGCGACCACCGGGGAGACGAAGGAGCGGGCGGAGACCTGTGACTCCCGGAAGATGGACTTCACGATCTCGTCGCGGTCGATCGCCATCGAGATCGCCTTGCGGACCTCCGGGTTGCTGAACTCCTCCTGGTAGGTCGGGAAGGCGATGAACTGGAACGCCGAGTTCGGGCTCCTGTGGAGCCGGTCGCCCAGGTCACCCTCTGCGCTGCGCAGACTCTCGGTCGGAACGTTGACGATGACGTCGAGGTTGTCCGACAGCACGTCCGCGTAGGCCGCGGTCAGCTGCTGGTAGATCCGGAACTCGACGCCGTGGACCTTCGGCCTGTCCAGCGGGTACGCGTCGTAGCGCTCGACCTCGATCTTGGCGTCGTGCTGCCAGGTGCCCTTCATCCTGAAGGGGCCGTTGCCGATCGGCGCCTGTTCGAAGTCCTCCCTGAGCACGCCGGGCGACGAGAACGCCGCCCGGGGCAGCGGGTAGAAGGCGGTGTAGCCCAGCACGGCCTTGAACTCGCTGTACGGCTTCGACAGCGTGACGGTGAACGTCAGGTCGTCGACCTTCCTCAGTCCGCGGAGGGTCGTGGCCTTCGGCTTCTGGGCCCGCCGCGGGCCGTCGCCGTCCGGGTCCACCGCCTGCATGTCGGCGTAGCCGGCGATCTTCTCGAAGAAGTAGTTGTTGCCCTGGCCGTTCGGGCCGTACGCCCCGTAGTTCCAGGCGTCGATGTAGCTGTCGGCGGTGACCTTCTCGCCGTTGTGGAAGGTGAAGCCGTCCCTGAGCCTGACCGTCCAGACCGTGTTGTCGCTGGACGTGATCGATTCCGCGGCGACCTCGTACGGCTTGTTCTGGGCGTCGAACCTGACCAGCGGGGTGTACAGGGCGCTGAGCACCTGGTTGCCGCTTGCGTCGTTCGTGTTGGTCGGGATCAGGTGCTGGGGTTCCCCGATCTGGATCGACACCACGGCGTTCGTGTCTGCTGCCGAGTCCTCGCCGCCGCAGGCCGCGAGGCCGAGGGCTGCGGCAAGGAGCGAAGCGGTACAGGCGGCGGGCCTACGAACCCGCATCGAGCCTCCTTATTTTCCTACGTTGAGTAGTCGTCCCCGGATTGCGGTGACGCTGAGCAACTCCTGGCAAAAGTAGGCCGCGGCCCCGACGTTGGGCCAGGTCGTCGCATTACGGCCTAGTAACACCGCTGGTAGACGGGGGTAGCCTCGCTGGGATGAGATGAGACGGTTTGCCCCGTATCTGGGTGTCCGGGGTGGCTGCGTGATGCCCGGAATTTCGCAGCATCTCACGGAGAGTGAAAGTCGAGACGATTACTCCCGGTCACCGTTCGGTCTCGACCGGCCGGGGTGGCCGGGTGGCCCGGACGATCTGTCGCCGCCCCGCCGGGTGGTGGCTCCCACCGGGGCGGGGCGTGAGACGATCTGACTGTGACGGCCAGCCTTCTCGACGGAAAAGCCACCGCGGCACAGATCAAGGACGAACTGCGTGACCGGGTCAAGGCGCTCGCCGACCGGGGCGTCGTTCCGGGGCTCGGCACGGTGCTGGTCGGGGACGATCCCGGCTCCCGGGCGTACGTCGACGGCAAGCACCGGGACTGCGCCGAGGTCGGCATCGCGTCCATCCGACGCGAGCTGCCGGCCGACGCCACCCAGGCCGACCTCGAGGCGGTGCTGGCCGAGCTGAACGCCGACCCGGCGTGCCACGGCTACATCGTGCAGCTGCCGCTTCCCGGCCACCTCGACACGCAGCGGGTGCTGGAGCGGATCGACCCCGAGAAGGACGCCGACGGCCTGCACCCGGTCAACCTCGGCCGGCTCGTCCTCGGCTACCCCGGTCCGCTGCCGTGCACCCCCCGTGGGATCGTCGAGCTGCTGCGCCGGTACGACGTGCCGCTGGCCGGCGCCGAGGTCGCGGTGGTCGGCCGGGGCAACACGGTCGGTCGGCCCCTGGGCCTGTTGCTGACCCGGCGGAGCGAGAACGCCACGGTCACCCTCTGCCACACCGGCACCCTGGACCTGGCGGCGCGTACCCGGGCGGCCGACATCGTGGTGGTCGCGGCGGGCGTACCGGGGCTGCTCACCGCCGAGATGGTCCGGCCGGGGGCGGTGGTGGTCGACGTCGGGATCACCCGCGTGGTCGGCCCCGACGGCAGGGGCCGCTACACCGGGGACGTCGACCCGGAGGTCGCCGAGGTCGCCGGCAAGCTCGCGCCGATGCCGGGCGGCGTCGGCCCGATGACCCGCGCGATGCTGCTGACCAACGTCGTCGAGCGCGCCGAGGCGATGCTGGGGATCACCGGCTAGCGGGCATCCCGGGCCGCGCCGGCCCGGAGGTGCTCCCGCGTGGCGGGGCATCTCCGGCCCGAACGGGCGTAACGGGGGGCGGAATCCGCCCCTGGCCCGACCCGGTCCTCCCTGGCTGATACCGTCCGGAAATAACCCGACCGGTATCAGGAAGTGGGACGACCATGGGTAAAAAGGTCACCGTCGTCGGCGCCGGTTTCTACGGCTCCACGACCGCGCAGCGCCTCGCGGAGTACGACATCTTCGAGACGGTCGTGCTCACCGACATCATCGAGGGCAAGCCCGAGGGCCTGGCGCTGGACCTCAACCAGTCCCGTCCGATCGAGGGCTTCGAAACCAAGGTCGTGGGCGTGACGACCGGCAAGAACGGCGAGGGATACGAGGCCATCGAGGGCTCGGACGTGGTGGTGATCACCGCCGGCCTGCCCCGCAAGCCGGGGATGAGCCGGATGGACCTGTTGGAGACCAACGCCAAGATCGTGCGCCAGGTCTCCGAGAACGTCGCGAAGTACGCCCCGAACTCCGTCGTCATCGTCGTGTCCAACCCGCTCGACGAGATGACGGCGCTCGCGCAGATCGCCACCCAGTTCCCAAAGAACCGGGTGATGGGCCAGGCCGGCATGCTCGACACCGCCCGGTTCAGCCACTTCGTCGCCGAGGCGCTGTCGGTGCCGGTGGCCTCGGTGAAGACGCTGACACTCGGTTCGCACGGCGACACCATGGTGCCGGTGCCGTCCCGCAGCACCGTGGACGGCAAGCCGCTGCGCGAGGTGATGCCCGCCGAGCAGATCGAGGAGTTGGTCGTCCGGACCCGCAACGGCGGCGCCGAGGTGGTCTCGCTGCTCAAGACCGGGTCGGCGTACTTCGCCCCGTCGGCCGCCGCGGCCCGGATGGCCCGGGCGGTCGCCACCGACTCCGGCGAGATCATGCCGGTCTGCGCCTGGGTCGACGGCGAGTACGGCATCTCCGGGGTCTACCTGGGGGTCGAGGCCGAGATCGGTCGCGAGGGGGTTCGCCGGGTCATCGAGACCCCGCTCGACGACGACGAGATCGCGAGCCTGAAGGCCGCCGCCGAGGCGGTCCGCGCGAAGCAGGCGGACGTCGCGAACATGTGACCCGCCGATCAGGCATCCCGACCGGGGGCCCGGCCCACCCGTGGACGCGGTGAGCCGGGCCCCCGGCCGTGCCGGGGCTTCATGCCGGCGGCCGCGTCGGGCAGCCGGGCCGTGCCGGGACCGGGCCGGACACCTCGGGCCGGCCGGCTTCCGGCTGGCGGCCGCACCGGTCCCCGGCCGTCGTCGACACGTCGGACCGGTCGTCCCCCAAGCCCGGCCGGGCTCGCGTCCGGCCGGACGGTGGCGTCAGCGCAGCGGGAACGAGTCCTGGTGGTCGTCGACCGCGTAGACCGGGCCGGCGGCGGCCCGCGCCCGGGCGGTGGCGGTGACGGCCGGGGACTCCTGACTCACCACCGAGATCCCGGGCCTGCCCGCGAGGACCAGGAACTCGGCGGCGGTCCGGACCGTGGCGTTCTCCGCCCACACCGTGTCGACCAGCCGCAGTGAACTGAGCATCCGCTCCCGCGTCACGTCGCAGACGACGTACCCGCGTTGGTTGTCGATGTACTTCCAGTGCGGGCTCTCCGCCATGATCGGGTCGTACGTCCGGTGGAAGGCGGCGGTGTCGGGGTTCCCGCCCGAGGAGATCGACGTACCGGTGATCTCGGCGCCGACCACCGGCGAGGCCGGGTCGTCGAAGTCCGGCTTGAGGTCACAGACCCAGGTGCAGTGCCGGTCGCCGGTCAGCACCACCGGGTTGGCGACCTGACCGGAGCCGAAGAACTCCAGCAGCCGGCGGCGCTGGACGCGGTAGCCGTCCCAGTTGTCGAGGTCGAAGGTCCGCCCCGGCCCGGCCTGGCGGTCGTTGGAGGCCCACATCACCTGGTTGGCCAGCAGGTTCCACCGGCTCCCCGAGGAGCGGAGCCCCCGGATCAGCCAGCGTTCCTGCTCCGGTCCGGTCATCGACAGCTCGGGGTTCTCCGCGTCGGCGAGCGTCGCCGGCTGGTCGCTGCGGTACTGCCGGGTGTCCAGGACGTGCACGCTCGCCAGGTCGCCGAAGCGCAACCGTCGGTAGAGCCGCATGTCCAGGCCGCGCGGCAGCGCCGACCGGCGGAGCGGCATGTGCTCGTAGTACGCCTGGAAGGCGGCCTTCCGGCGGGCCCGGAACGCCTCCGGGGTCTGCTGGTCGGGGTCCTGGGGGATCTCGTCGGCCCAGTTGTTGTCCAGTTCGTGGTCGTCGAAGGTGACGATCCACGGAAACGCGGCGTGCGCGGCCTGCAGGTCCGGGTCGGTCTTGTACTGCGCGTGCCGGTTGCGGTAATCGACCAGCGAGTACGGCTCGTCGCTCCCCTCGTGGGTGCGGTACGCCGCGGTGTTGGGCCGGCTCTCGTAGATGTAGTCACCCAGGAAGGCGACGAAGGCCAGCTCCTCCTGCGCGAGGTGCCGGTGCGCGGTGTACGCCCCGGCCTGGAAGTCCTGGCAGCTCGCGAACGCGAAGCGGAGCCGGCCCGGACGGGCGCGGTCGGCCGGGGCGGTACGGGTGCGGCCCACCGGGGAGATCTCTCGACCGGCGCGGAACCGGTAGTGGTACTCCCGGTCCGGCCGCAGGCCGGAGACCTCGACGTGCACCGAGTGGCCGAGGCCGGGATGGGCGATCGCGGTGCCCCGGGCCCGGACGCGTCGGAAGCGTTCGTCCTCGGCGACCTCCCACTGCACCGGCACCGGCCGCTCCGGCATCCCCCCGCCGGTGAGCGGCCGGGGCGCGAGCCGGGTCCAGAGCACCACGCCGTCGGGGAGCGGGTCGCCGGAGGCGACACCGAGGGTGAAGAGGCCGGTGGGGAGCGGGCCGCCGGCGGTCGACGGAATGTGCGCGGCGGCGCCGTCGGGGCCGAGGAGCATCGGCCCGACCACGAGTCCGGCGGTGGCGGCGCCGGCGGCCGAGACGAACCGCCGGCGGCTGAACGGGTACGGAGAAGTCATGAGTCGACGATCATCGCCGGCGGGCGAACGGTGCCACCCCCGTCAATCGACCTGACGTCGTATTGCCGCCGAACGATCGGTGTACTCCGGTGGCGCCGTGAGCCGGTTCGACCGGCGTCGACCAGGTCGTAACCGACGGGCGGCCGCGCACCGTGCCGGGCCGTGCACGGACGTTCGGCGCCCTCCAGTACGCTCGTACTGCTAGAGCACGTGTCCGCGGAGAGGAGCGCCGGCCGATGGCGAAGATCAAGGTTAAGAACCCGGTGGTAGAGCTCGACGGCGACGAGATGACCCGGATCATCTGGAAGCAGATCCGCGAGCAGCTGATCCTGCCGTACCTCGACGTCGACCTGCACTATTACGACCTCTCGATCCAGCACCGCGACGAGACCGACGACCAGGTCACGGTCGACGCGGCGAACGCGATCAAGCAGCACGGCGTCGGCGTCAAGTGCGCCACCATCACTCCCGACGAGGCCCGCGTCGAGGAGTTCGGCCTCAAGAAGATGTGGCGCTCGCCGAACGGCACCATCCGGAACATCCTCGGCGGCGTGGTCTTCCGCGAGCCGATCATCAT
>CALGAM010000011.1 GCA_937951935.1 uncultured Micromonospora sp.
CCTTCGCCCACCCGAGGGTGGAAAAGCGGCCGTTCTCGTTGTCCGGGGCGCCGGTGGCGATGTCCTTGGCATCAGCGTTGAAGTTGTACATGTCCTCGGCGTGAACCTTGATCTTCATGGTCACCTGGTTGCCGTTCACCACCACGTCCGAGGTGCCGTACACGGTGTGGTCGCCCAACGTCTTCTGCCAGTTCTCGGTGCTGGCCGGGTACTCGCCGACGAGCTTGCTCGCCGACGTCGGATTCCCCGTCATCTGGAAGGCGGTCTGTCCGGTCTCTCGGTAGATCCGTTCCGCCTCCTTCCGCGCCGAGGCGATCTCGTTGTCGACCGCCTTACGCACGTTCGCGTCCTCGGTGTACGCCTCCTCGTAGTCGATGCGCAGATCGGTGCCCGTGCCGTCCAGGTAGTGGGCGTAGGCGTCGGTCGCGTCGTCGAGATCCGGCCGGCCGACCTGGGCCGCCCGGAGCATGAGCCGCCACTTGTTCCAGCTCAGGTAGTCGCCCGTGGTCGGCTTCGCGTTCGGATCGTACGCCTTCAACCGGGGCAGCGCGTCCCTGCGCGCCTCGGTCTCCAGTCGGATCGCGTCGTCGTACGCGGTGGTGGCGGCGTTCCACAGGGCGTCGGCCTGGGGACGGATATCGTCGATCTCGTCCCGCTGCCCAAGCTCGATCAGAAAGTCGCCGAGTCCGGTGGTGGACCGCAGGTCGTGCCACTGGCGCAGCGGATCGGCGAAGCGGACCACGAGCGACTGGGTGGCAGCGATCGGTGCGATCAGGTTTCCCAGCGAACTCTCGGCGGCGATCCCCTCCGCCACCCGCTGTTTGGCCCGCTCCTGCGCCTCGGCGTAGTCGATGATCGCCGTTCCAGCCTTGTCGAACCCGTCGTGGAGTCCTTCGGCCAAGTCGATTGTCTCAGTGAGCCGCCTCTCGTACAGGTCCCGGGCATCGGACCGCCATTCCACCTTTCCGGCCAGCCCGGTGAGCGTGGGCAGCGCGGACTTGATGATCCCTTTCGTACGGAGACATTCCTCGCCGACCGCCCGGACGTGAGCAGGGTTCATCTTCTCGATGTACTCGACCGCGTCCCGGTACGCCATGACCACTCAGTCTTTCCGCTGTTCCGCCGTCTTGAAGGTCGAATGGACCAGGAACTGCGTCATTTTCTGCTCCGCGGCGGCGTCGGTCTTCTGGTAGCCGCCGGCCGCTGCGTCGACCCGACTGGAAAGCGCCGACAGGAGGGCCAGCACGTCCTGGTACTGGTCGTGGGCGAAGCGCCCGAAGGTGCTCATCGCCCTGGCCACGTCGGGATGACTGGCCGGTGCATCGGCCCAGTCGAGCAGAAAGAGATCAAATTGCCCGGGGCGTAGATCGTGGGCGAGATCGTGCATGGTGGCCGCGGCGCCCTTGAGGGTGGAGGGATCGACCTGGAAATCTGACACCCAGACCTCCTTCGATCCGGTGTCGAAAATACTACCGGGCGCCGACGGCGAAACCCGGAACGGCCGGTGGAAGATCATGGTTATTCGCGTCCGCCGGTGGCCGACGGTCTCCACGCCGGTCGACGCGTCACCGGCGGCCGGCGTTCACCTCTGCCTCGACCAGTTCGATCAGGTCGACGACCGCCGCGGCCACCCGCGATCCGAACGGTGTCAGGCTGTACTCCACGTGCGGCGGAATCGTCGCGTGCACCTCGCGGCGCACCAGCCCGTCGCGCTCCAGAGCCTGCAGGGTCTGGGCGAGCATCTTCTCGCTGACCCCGTCGACCCGCCGACGCAGCGCGTTGAACCGGTAGGCGCCCTCGTGCAGGGCGGCCAGGGCGAGCATGCCCCACTTGCCGGCGATGTTCTCCATGATGCGGCGCGAGGAGCAGTCGCGGGCGAAGACGTCCGCGACCACCGCGTCGTCGCCGTCGTACCCGTCGGCCGGGACCGCCTTCGCCATGTCCTCCACGGTAGCGGTCGCCCGCCGCATCCCGAGGTGATGGCACTCACCCGGACCCCTGCACTGTGAAAAAGTTAGTACAGTCTGCTTGGTAAGCGCTGAGGTTCGCGGAGGAGCTGTCATGATCGTCGTCACCGGAGCGACCGGCCACTACGGTCCCCTGGCCATCGAGGAACTGCTGGCCCGGGGTGTTCCCGCCGGGCAGATCGTCGCCGTCGCCCGCGACCCGAGGAAGGCGGACGCTCTGGCCGCCCGGGGTGTGCAGGTGCGCCGGGCCGACTACACCGACCCGGAGAGCCTCGCCGGCGCCCTGTCCGGAGCCGAGAAACTTCTCTTCGTCTCCGGCAGCGAGGTCGGCCAGCGGGTGGCCCAGCACCGCAACGTCGTCGACGCCGCGAAGGCGGCGGGCATCCGGCTGATCGCCTACACCAGCATCCTCAACGCCGACACCACCGGCATCAGGCTGGCCGACGAGCACCGGGCGACCGAGGCGATGATCCGTGAGTCGGGCGTCCCGTTCGTCCTGCTCCGCAACACCTTCTACATGGAGGTCTACACCGCGACGCTGCGCCAGGCCGTGGAGCACGGCGCGATCGTCGACGCCACCGGCGACGGCCGGATCTCCGGCGCCACCCGCGCCGACCTCGCCGCGGCGGCGGCCGTCGTGCTGACCACCGAGGGGCACGAGAACCGGACGTACGAGCTGGGCGGCGAGCCCGCCTTCACCATGGCCGACCTGGCCGCCGAGGCCAGCCGCCAGTCCAACCGCCCGGTCGCCTTCCGCAACCTGTCGCAGTCCGAGTACGTCGACTTCCTGACGAAGGTGGGTCTGCCGAGGGAGGCGGCCGAGGTGTACGCCGACGCCAGCGTCGGGGCGTCCCGCGGAGAACTGTTCACCGACAGCGGCGACCTGCCGCGCCTGCTCGGCCGCGCCACCACGCCGCTGGCCGAGGCCGTCGCCGTCGCGCTCAAGGGCTGAGCGGCCCCACCCGGCCCGGCCACGGCGTCGGTCGTCTCCGGACCGGCCCGGGGCCGGGCCCTCGGGCCCGCCGGAGGGCCCACCGCCCCGGCGCGGGCGCCACCTCGTCCCCGCCCGCGCCGACCGGTGTCCATCCCGGACGGTGGCGCCGGGCGGGGACGACCGGTTCGGTCGCCGTACCGCCCGGCGCCGCCATCACTCGACGGCTGTCCTGACCTCACCCAACCGGGCCAGGATCTCCTCGGCGACCTGCTCCGGGGTCCGCCCGTCGGTGACCACCGTCCAGGTGGCCACCTCGGCGTAGAGCGGACGACGCTGGTCGAGCAGGTGCTTCAGGGTGGCCCGGGGGTTGAGCGCCAGCAGCGGCCGGCCGGTGCCGAGGCCGACCCGCCGGACCGCGTCGGGAAGCTCCACCGACAGGTAGATCACGCGGTGCCCGGCCAGCGCCGCGCGTGTCTCCTCGGCCAGGATTGCACCGCCACCGAGCGCGAGCACCCCGTCAAACGAGGTCAGCGCCGTCGCCACCGCCGCCCGTTCGAGGGCCCGGAAGTGCTCCTCGCCGTCGTCGACGAAGATCTCGGGAATGCTCTTCCCCGTCGTCGCCTCGATGTCGCTGTCGGTGTCCCGGAAGTCGACGCCGAGCCCTCGGGCCACCAGCTGCCCGGTGCTGGTCTTGCCGGCACCCGGCGGACCCACCAGGACGCAGACCGGGGCCATCAGCGGATCACCAGGTTGTCGAGGTAGCCGGCGACGTTACGGCGGATCTCGGCCAGCGAGTCTCCGCCGAACTTCTCCATCGCCGCCTCGGCCAGCACCAGCCCGACCATGGTCTCGGCGACCACGGCGGCGGCCGGCACCGCACAGACGTCGGAACGCTGGTTGATGGCGGTTGCCGGCTCGCCGGTCGCCACGTCCACCGTGGAGAGCGCGCGGTTCAGCGAGGAGATCGGCTTCATCGCCGCCCGGACCCGGACCGGCTCACCGGTGGTGATCCCGCCCTCCAGACCACCGGCGCGGTCGGTCAACCGGCGCACCCCGGTCGCGGTCGGAACGATCTCGTCGTGCGCGGCCGAGCCCCGCGACCGGGCCTGCTGCCACGCGTCACCGATCTCCACACCCTTGATCGCCTGGATCGACATCAGCGCGGCGGCGAGCCGGGCATCCAGCCGGCGGTCCCACTGGACGTGGCTGCCCAGGCCCGGAGGCACCCCGTAGGCCAGCACCTCGACGACACCCCCGAGCGTGTCGGCATCGGACTTGGCCGCGTCCACCTCTGCGACCATCCGGGCGCTCGTCTCCGGGTCGATGCAACGCAGCGGGTCGGCGTCGATCCGCTCCGCGTCCTCCGGACGCGGCTGCAGGCCGGGCTTGACGGCCACCGAACCAAGCTCGACGACGTGCGAGACGATCTCGATGCCGAACGCCTGGCGCAGCAGCGCCCGGGCGACGGTGCCGATCGCGACCCGGGCGGCGGTCTCCCGGGCACTGGCCCGCTCCAGGATCGGCCGCACGTCGGTGTGGCCGTACTTCTGCATCCCCGCGAGGTCGGCGTGGCCGGGGCGGGGACGGGTCAGTGGGGCGTTACGGGCCTGCCCGGCCAGCACCTCCGGGTCGA
Source organism: uncultured Micromonospora sp. (assembly GCA_937951935.1). GTDB lineage: Bacteria > Actinomycetota > Actinomycetes > Mycobacteriales > Micromonosporaceae > Plantactinospora. The sequence goes on from CALGAM010000011.1 coordinate 4,535, forward strand.
CCGGGTCGGCGGCCATCACCGTCCGCCACTTGGGCCACTCGGAGTTGCCGACCCGGATCGCCACCGGGCTGCCCAGGGTGACCCCGTGCCGGATTCCGCCGATGACCTCCACCTCGTCCTTCTCGAAGGACATCCGGGCCCCGCGGCCGTAGCCGAGCCGACGCCGGGCCAACTGTCGGACGATCTCGTCGCTGGTCAGCTCGATCCCGGCGGGTACCCCCTCCAGGATCGCGACGAGGGCTGGACCATGGGATTCTCCTGCGGTCAACCAGCGCAACACGAACCTAACCCTCTCCTCGTCCGGGCCGGACCGGCCGGCCGCCGGTCAAGTGTGGCACGGACGCGGCCCGATCTTCCGCACTGCCGGTACCGTCCCGTTCTACGGACCGCGCCGCCTCGCCGCGTTCCTGCTCGGCGAGGAACTCGGCCAGCCGCCGCAGGTGCGGGCCGGCCCGCAGAACGTCCCGCCGGGCTGGTTCGTCGAGCCGGTCGAGCGCCGCGAGCAGCAGGTCCCGCCGGGCCGCGGTGACCTCGGCGATCCGGTCGTACGCCGCCGGGGTGAGCCGGAGCCGGACCACTCGCCGGTTGTGCGGGTCCCGACTCCGCTCCAGCAGGCCCGCGTCGGTCAGATCGCCCACCAGGGTGCTGACCGTGTTGGCCGCGCTGCCCAGCCGCTCGGCCGCCTCCTTGACGCTGATGCCGGGGTGCCGCTCGACCAGGCGCAACACCTCCACCTGGGCGTCCGGCAGCGGTGGACGGCCCAGCCACCGGGTGGTCGACCGGCGCAACACCCGGTGCAGGTCGGCGACGGCGGCGCCGAGCGCGGCCACGGCCGCCAGGGTCGCGGCGTCCTCGGTCGTCTCCTCCGCCTCGCCGGCCCGCCCCGGCGGTGCACCGGGTTCCCGCCCACCGTCCGGCCGCGCCGCCTCGCCGTGCCCCGCCGTCGGCCGCGCAGCAGCTCCGGGCCCGGCCGTCGGCCGCGCGGTGTCGTCGGCCCCGGCGGTCGGCGCGGCGCCAACGGGCCCACCCCGCCGTCCGGCGGCGTGCTCGGCTTGCGTTCCTCGTCCCGGCATCGTCTACTTCACACCGCAACATCTCTGCGGACAGAGCTGACAACCGTCGTCGATCCAGCTTAGGGGGAGGTCGTGGACGTCCCACAGCCCTCGGCGCCGACCACCCGCGCCGCTCGCGCCGGGCTCCTGGTCCTGCTCGGCGCGCTCACCGCGGTCGGCCCTCTGTCCCTGGACATGTACCTGCCGGCGTTCCCCGCCATGACGAGCGCGCTCGACGCGACCCCGGCCGAGGTGCAGCTCTCCCTCACCACGTTCCTGTTCGGCCTCGCCCTCGGCCAACTGGTCACCGGGCCGGTCAGCGACCGGTGGGGACGCCGCCGTCCGGTGCTGGTCGGCGTCACCGCGTACACCGTGTGCGGCCTGCTCTGTGCCCTCGCGCCCACGGCCGGCGCGCTCGCGGCGCTACGCCTGGCCCAGGGCGTCGCCAGCGGGATGGGTGTCGTCGTCGCCCGCGCCATCGTCCGGGACCTCTACTCGGGTACGGCCGCGGCGCGCTACTTCTCCCGGTTGATCCTGATCTTCGGGGTTGCCCCGATCGCCGCGCCGGCCCTGGGCACCCTCGTCCTGCGGTTCGGCTCCTGGCGGAGCGTGTTCGTCACCCTGACCGCCATCGGCGTGCTGCTCCTCGCGGCGGTGGTGTGGTGGCTTCCCGAGACCCTGCCCGAGCAGCGCCGCGTCACCGACGGACCGGGCGACGCCGTCCGGGCCATGGGCGGACTGCTCACCGACCGCATCTACCTCGGGTACGTCCTCACCCAGGGCCTCGCCTTCACCGCCCTGTTCGCGTACATCTCCGGGTCGTCCTTCGTCCTGCAGGACGTCTTCGGCGTCTCCGCCGGATGGTTCAGCCTGGTCTTCGGCCTCAACGCGGCCGGGATGACCGTGCTCGGTCAGCTCAACGCCCGGCTGCTCGACCGGTTCACCCCCCGCGGGCTGCTCACCGTCGGGCTGCTCGCCGGCCTGCTCGCCGCCACCGGCCTGCTCGCCGGCTCGGCCGCCGGCAGTCTGCCGACCGTCACGGTCGCCCTCTTCGTCTTCGTCTCCAGCATCGGCATGACGCTGCCCAACGGGCTCGCCCTGGCCCTGGACCGTCACCCCCGACGCGCCGGTACCGCCGCCGCGGTACTCGGCGCACTGCAACAGGCCATCGCCTCGGTGATCGCCCCGCTGGCCACGATCGGGCCGAGCCACAGCGCACTGCCGATGGCCGTCGTCATGCTCGGCGCCACCGCGCTGTCGGCGGTCGCGGTGCTCACCCTCACCCGCGGCGGCCCACCAGCCGGCGGCCCTACCGACCCCCGCGCGCCGCAGCCAGCGCCGCCCGCATCGCGGACACCGGGGCCGTGACCCCGGTGAACTGCTCGAACTGACCGATCGCCTGGGCCAGCAGCAGGTCGAGTCCGGAGACGATCCGGCACCCCGCCTCGGCCGCACCCGCCGCGAGCGGGGTCGGCCACGGGTCGTAGACGACGTCGAAGACCACCGTCTCGGGCCGCCAGGAGCGGGCAGCCGGGGCGAAGACGTCCGCCGCACCCTTCGGCACCGTCGACACCAACACGTCGGCCCGACCGGGGTCGGCCGGGTCGTGCCAGTCCTCGATCTCGAAGCGCAGCCCGAGCGTCCCGGCCAGCCGGGCCAGTTCCTCGCCGGCGGCGCGCCGCCGTACCCGGCAGGTGATCCGGCCGGCGTGCAACCGGGCGGCGGCGGCGAGCGCGGCACGGGCCGTACCGCCGGCACCGAGCAGCACGAACTCGGCCCCCTCCGACACACCGGCACCGGTCAGCACGTCCACCATGCCCGGCACGTCGGTGTTGTCGGCCGCCCAGGAGCCGTCGGGACGGCGTACCAGGGTGTTGGCGGCGCCGATGGTGGCGGCGACCGGCGAGACCTCGTCGGCCACCGCGAGCGCCACCTCCTTCAACGGCATGGTCAGCGACAGGCCGACCCACTCCGGTCCAAGACCGGCCACCCGGTCCGCCAGTTCGGCCTCGGCGCACTCGATCGCCGTGTACGACCAGCCGGTCAACCCGGCCGCCGCGTAGCCGGCGTTGTGGATGACCGGGGAGAGCGAGTGGGCGATCGGCTTGCCCAGCACCGCCGCCCGGCGTTCCCGTCCCGTCTCAGAGGACACCGTTCTCCCGGGCCTTCTGCTCGTTCCTCAGATGCTCCTCGTAGGTCTCCGCGAACGCGGAGTTGCCCTCCTTGTCGATCGCCACGAAATACAGCCACTTGCCCTTCGGGGGATCCATCGCCCCCTCCAGGGCCTGCTTACCCGGGTTGTTGATCGGGGTCGGGGTCAGCCCGGCGTGTGCGTGGGTGCTGAACGGGTTCTTCTCGTCGTACATCTCCTCCCTTCTCATGTCCTTCGACGCCTTGGTCTTCTTGCCGGTCAGCTCCCAGTAGTAGTTCAGGCTGACGTCGAACTGGAGACAGTTGCACGGGAAGTTGCCGTACACCCGGTTGTACGCCACCCGGGCGATCTTGCCCAGGTCGTTGGGGTTGCCCGCCTCCGCCTGGGCCAGCGAGGCCACGATCAGCGCCTCGTACGGGCTGATGCCGCCGCGCTTGGTCTCGACCGTCCTGACGAAGTCGATCTCCTCGGTCACGTCGAGGAACCGTTGCACCATCTGCTTGAGGAGCTGCTCGGCGGTGGCGTTCGGCAGCAGCTCGTAGGTGTCGGGGAAGAGGAATCCCTCGATGGACTTGCTGCTCTTCTTGCCGTCGTTGCGGTTGAACCACCAGTCCGGTACGCCCAGCGCCTCCGGATCCTTCGCCGCCTCCTCGAACTCCTTGACCGGGATCTTGGTGCGGTCGGAGAGCAGTTTGAAGATCCGCTTGGCGGTCGTCCCCTCCGGGATGGTGAACACGTTGGTCACCTTGTTGTTGGGGTCGAGCAGGAGGGCCAGCGCCGCCGCGGCGCTCATCTCCCTGCGCACCTTGTAGAGGCCGGGCTGGATGTTCGTGCCGCGGGAGTTCTCCGCGGCCGCCTCGATGAACGCCTTGGTGCTCTTGACGACCCCGGCCTCGACCAGGGTGTTGGCGATCTCGGCGATGGTCTGCCCGGCCTCGACCTCGATCTGGACCTCGCCCTTGCCGTCACCGTCGTAGTCCGGGGTGACGAAGTAGCTCTGGACCTGGTCGAAGCCGTACCACCCGACGCCTCCCAGCAGGCCGAGCAACGCGAACGTCATCAGCAGCGCGGCCACCGTCCGGCCGCGGCTGCTGCCGCGCCTCTTCTTTCGCCTGCGCTGCGCGCTGCGCCGGTGCCGACCCTTCTCCATGGGCTCCATGGGCTCGAACGCGAAATCGTCGATCATCCCGTCCGCCTCCGCTGCCTGTCCAGCCAGCCCTGCAGAATCTCCACCGCGGCCGCCTGATCGACCACCGCCCGCTTGCGCCGTCCCCGGACGCCCCGCTCGCTCAGCCTACGAGAAGCCACGAGCGTCGACATCCTTTCATCCACCAACTCGACCGGCACCGGGCTCACCACCTCGGCCAGCCGCCGCGCGTACGCCTGCGCCTGCGCCGCCGCGGGCCCGTGCCCGCCGGCGAGGGTCACCGGCAGTCCGACCACGACGGTGACCACCTCGTGGTGTTCGACGAGTCGGGCGATCTCCGCGATGTCGGCCGGCGTCTTCTCGGCGTCGGCCGTAAGGTCCCGGGCGAGGGTGACCAGCGGGGTGGCCAGGATGCCGTCGGGATCCGAGATCGCGATCCCGACCCGAACCTGGCCGACGTCCACACCGAGTCGCACGCCACGGGGATGCTCGGTCATCCGAATCCTCCGCGCAGCCCGTCCGCCGGCATGCCTGCACCGACCCACGGGCGGGCCGTCGTGGCTGGTGATCCAACCACAACGGCCCGTTTCGGGGCAACCACGACCGGGGCGCCACCGCGCCCCGGTCGCCCGTTCGCGTCCTCGGCGTCACCCATCAGAGCGCGGCCAGTGCCTTCTCGACGGCGACGAGGAGCGCGGGCGCCTCGCTGGCGGGCGCACCGCCGCCCTGGGCCAGGTCGGCGTTCCCGCCGCCCCGGCCGGAGAGCGCCTCCTTGACCAGGGTCGCCGCCGACGCACCCCGCTGCTTGGCGGCACCGTTGACCGCGACCACCAGGGATGCCTTGCCGCCGGACCGGGCCGCCACGGCCACCACCGCCGGGCGAGCCGGGTCGATCCGGCCCCGGATCTCCTGGGCGAGGGTCCGGACGTCGTTGCCGGCCGCGCCCTCCGGTGCCTCGGTGCCGACGTAGGCGATCCCGCGCACGTCCCGGGCCTGCTGGGCCAGTGCCGCCGCACCGCCGAGGACCAGCTGGGCGCGCAGCTTCTCCAGCTCACGCTCGGCGTCGCGCAACTGGGCGACGGTCTGCTCGACCCGGTCCGCCACCTGGTCGGCGGGGACCCGGTACAGCTCGGCCAACCGGGACACCAGCAGGTGCTCCTTGGCCAGGAAGCGGAACGCGTCGAGGCCCACCAGCGCCTCGACCCGGCGCACCCCGGAGCCGACCGACGACTCGGAGAGGATCTTCACCAGGCCGAGCTGTGCCGAGCGGGCGACGTGGGTGCCGCCGCACAGCTCCCGGGCGTAGTCGCCGACCTCGACGACCCGGACCTCGTCGCCGTACTTCTCGCCGAACAGCGCCATCGCGCCGAGCCGGCGGGCCTCCTCCAGCGAGGTGACGAACGCCCGGACCTCCAGGTCCGCGAGGAGGACCTCGTTGATCTGCTGCTCCACGTCGTGGAGCACGCTCGGCGGCACCCCGGTGGGGGTGTTGAAGTCGAAGCGCAGCCGGCCCGGGGCGTTCAACGAGCCCGCCTGGGTCGCCGACTCACCGAGGAAGTTCCGCACCGTCTGGTGCACCAGGTGCGTGGCGGTGTGTGACCGGGAGATCGCGCGGCGCCGGGTCACGTCGATCTCGGCCAGACCGGTCTCGCCCCGGCGGACCTCGCCCCGCACCACCCGGGCCCGGTGCACGATCAGCCCGGGGACCGGCTGCTGCACGTCGAGCACCTCGAGCTGGCCGCCGCCGACCGTGATGATCCCGAGGTCCGGCTGCTGGCCACCGCCCTCGGCGTAGAACGGGGTCGCGTCGAGCACCAGTTCGACGGTCTCTCCCTCGCCGGCCACCTCGACCGTACCGGCGGCACTGAGCAGCGCCCGGACCGTCGACTCCCGGGAGACCTCGGTGTAGCCGGTGAACTGGACCGGGCCGCCGGCGTCCAGCACCGAGCGGTAGGCCGACAGGTCGGCGTGGCCGGTCTTCCGCGCCCGCGCGTCCGCCCTGGCCCGCGCCCGCTGATCGGCCAT
>CALGAM010000012.1 GCA_937951935.1 uncultured Micromonospora sp.
GCGGCGAAGTGCGGCGGCAACTACGCCGCCTCGCTGGCGGCCCAGGCCGAGGCGATCGAGCACGGCTGCGAGCAGGTCGTCTTCCTGGACGCCGTCGAGCGGCGGTACGTCGACGAGCTGGGCGGCATGAACATCTTCTTCGTCTACGACGACGGCAGCCTGGTCACGCCGCCGCTGGGCGGGACGATCCTGCCGGGTATCACCCGGGACGCCCTCATCACCCTGGCCCGCCAGCAGGGCCGGACCGTGGTGGAGCGGCCGGTGGCGTTCGACGAGTGGCAGGCCGACGCGGCCAGCGGCCGGCTGCGCGAGGTCTTCGCCTGCGGCACCGCGGCGGTGATCACGCCGATCGGCCGGGTGCGGCACCCGGACGGGGAGTTCACCGTCGCCGACGGCACCCCCGGCGAGGTCACCACCGGGCTGCGGCAGACGCTGGTGGACATCCAGCGGGGCCGGATCGAGGACGTCAACGGCTGGGTCTACCGGATCCCGTGACCGGGGAACCCGTGGCCGGCGGGCCGGGCGCCGGGTGCGCGCCCGGCCGGCCCGCCCGGCACGGGGCGGGGCCCGGACTCAGTGCAGCAGGTGGGCGCGGAGCGCGTCGACGTGGCGCGGATCGAGCCCGGCCTTGCAGAGGTATCCCTGGACCGAGCCGTACCGGTCGCGCAGTTCGGTGAGGAAGAGCAGCATCGCCTCGGCCGGGCAGGCCAGGAACGGGGCCGGGATCGGGGTCGCCTCGGGCAGGACGGTGGCGAACCACGCACCGAACCGCTCCGACGCCTCGGCGCTGCGCGCGTAGTCGGCGGCGATCACGTCGTCGGCGACGCCGAGCAGCGACAGGGTCAGGGCACAGACCACCCCGGTGCGGTCCTTGCCGGCCACACAGTGCACCAGCAGCGGAGCGGCCTCGGCGTCGGCGATCACCTCGATCGCGGCGGCCAGCCCGGCCGCGCCGGTCTCGGCCAGGTCGTGGTACCGGTCGGCCAGGTAGCGGGCCAGTCCGATCTCCTCGGTGTACGCCGTCTCCTCCCAGAGGGCGTGTTCCGGGTGGATGTGCCGGTAGACCAGCCCGGCGTACTCCGGGACCCGGCCGTCCCGGCTCACCTCGGCGGGGCGGCGCAGGTCGAGGACGGTGCGGATGCCGAGCGCGCGGAAGGCGGACAGGTCGGCGTCGTCCATCCGGTGCGGTGAGTCCGACCGGTACAGGCGGCCCCGCCGGACCATCCGGCCGTCCAGGCCCGTCACCCCGCCCACGTCACGGAAGTTGAACAGGGTCGTGAAGGTTGTCGCCGGTGCTGCCGCGTCCACCGCCACACGGTAGCGCGGCCGGAACCGACCCTTCCCGCGGGCGTCGGCCCCGCCCGCCGACCGCCCCGCCCCGACCACCTCGTCCCGCGATGTGGACTTTCCCTCCCACATTCGGGCCGGAGGTGGCAGAGTACGGCCCGTGACCTGCTCCGCACTCATTATTGGCAGCTAGCGCGCCGGCATCCACCCCGCCGAGCGCGCAAGACCTCCCGCGTCCGCGGGGGGTCGTTTTGTTTGTGCGGGCGGGACGGATCGGAGCAGGGGCTGCGCCGCTTCGAAGGGGAACAGATGACGTACCAGGTCTACGACACGACGCTACGCGACGGCGCCCAGCGTGAGGGAATCAGCTACTCGGTCGTCGACAAGCTGGCGGTGGCCCGGCTGCTCGACGAGTTCGGCGTCGGCTTCATCGAGGGTGGCTGGCCGGGGGCGATGCCGAAGGACACCGAGTTCTTCCGGCGGGCCCGTACCGAGCTGGACCTGAAGCACGCCATCCTGGTCGCCTTCGGCTCCACCCGCAAGGCCGGCCTCGACGTCTCCGCCGATCCCCAGGTCCGCGCGCTGTTGGACGCCGAGACCCCGGCGGTCTGCCTGGTCGCCAAGTCCGACATCCGGCACGTCGAACGGGCGCTGCGCACCACCGCCGCCGAGAACCTGGCGATGGTCCGGGACACGGTGGCGTACTTCGTCGCCGAGGGACGGCGCGTCTTCCTCGACTGCGAGCACTTCTTCGACGGCTTCCGCCACGATCCGGCGTACACCTCGGCGGTGGTGGAGGAGGCGCTGGCGGCCGGCGCCGAGGTCGTGGTCATGTGCGACACCAACGGCGGGATGCTGCCGTCCCAGATCACCGCCGCGATCGGCGCGCTGACCGAGCGGACCGGCGTCTCGCCGGACCGGCTCGGCATCCACTGCCAGAACGACACCGGGTGCGCGGTCGCGAACACCATCGCGGCCGTCGAGGCCGGGGTACGGCACTTCCAGGGCACCGCCAACGGCTACGGCGAGCGGCCCGGCAACGCCGACCTCTTCACCGTCGTCGGCAACCTGCAGCTCAAGCTCGGGCTGCCGGTCCTGCCGGAGGGCTGCCTGTCGCAGATGGTGCGGGTCTCGCACGCCATCGCGGAGATCGCGAACATCGCCCCCGACACCCACCAGGCCTACGTCGGGGCCGCCGCCTTCGCCCACAAGGCCGGGCTGCACGCGAGCGCGATCAAGGTGGATCCGCTGCTCTACAACCACGTGGACCCGGCGGTGGTGGGCAACGACATGCGGATCCTGGTCACGGAGATGGCCGGCCGGGCCAGCGTCGAGCTGAAGAGCCGCGAGCTCGGTCTGGACCTCGCCGACCACCCCGACGCCGCGGCACGGGTGACCAAGCGGGTGAAGGAGCTGGAGGCGAGCGGGTGGTCGTTCGAGGCCGCCGACGCGTCGTTCGAGCTGCTGGTCCGCAGCGAGCTGCCGGGAGGGGGCGCGCCGCGGCCGTTCACGCTGGAGTCGTACCGGGTGCTGGTCGAGCACCGCGAGGACGGTGCGGTGGTCTCGGAGGCGACGGTGAAGATCCGCGTACGCGGGGAGCGGGTGATCGCCACCGCGGAGGGGAACGGCCCGATCAACGCCCTGGACGAGGCGCTGCGGTCGGCGCTGCTCCGGCACTACCCGGAGCTGCGCAACTTCGCGCTCGCCGACTACAAGGTGCGGATCCTGGACGGCACCCAGGGCACCGGCGCGGTCACCCGGGTGCTGGTGGAGACGTCCGGCCGCGACGGCCGCGACTGGACCACCGTCGGCGTACACCCGAACGTGGTGGAGGCGAGCTGGCACGCGCTCGTCGACGCGCTCACCTACGGTGTCGCGCGTACCGCGGCGGAGGCTGAACCGGCCCGGTAGACCTGCCACGAACGGCCCCGTCTTCGCGGCGTCCGCACCGGCGTCGCGCGGGCGGGGCCGTTTCTCGTACCGGGTGCCGTGCGGTGCGTCGCGCCGGGGGGACCCGGCCGGACCGGTGTCACCCGGGTGCTGGCGAATGCGAGAGAAAGCTGCGAGGAAAATTGCTCTCGCGTTTTTTTGTGACCGCTGGACAGGAATGGATGGTCGCCTCGCCTGTCACTGCCGGTGAGGTTCCTCGATCGGGTGATATGGCTATTGACCTGCTCCTTTGTTGAATGCTATGTTTCCTCGTGGTTGTCGAGTGGCCACTCTGAGTAGTATCCGCTGGTAACACGGCACTGATCGACGCCGATCGTGTGTCCCCCAGCGGTCGTGATCCTGCACCGACCAGTGGGTTCATCCCACGTTCCGCCGATCGAACCCTGGCCTGTAAAGGCATTTCCCGATGCGCGTGAAATGCCTACGCCAATGGTGTCCCGGAGGAGCGCGGGTTGTATCGAGGCGGCCACGGGAAACACGCCGCACGAACGACCATCACCATTTCGGTCACAAGGAAAGAGATGACGTCATGGCCAAGATCTTCGGGCGCAAGTCCATCCTGCTCCTCGTCGGAGCACTCGCGCTGACGCTCGTGGGCGGCGGCGTGGCCGTCGCCGCCCCGGATTCCGGCACCGACCCCGCCGCCGTCCGGGTCGACGGCACGGTGGTCCAGCAGCCGCCGGTCACCCAGGCCGACATCGACGCGGCGAAGGCCGCGGCGGCGAAGGCCGGCACCCGGCAGGCGAGCTCGACGCTCTTCGCGGTCGTCAGCGCCAACGGCGGTCTGATCCGGGGCGACGGAGCGGTTTCGGTGACGCTGCTCGGTGTCGGTCTGTACCAGGTTGTCTTCAACACCCCGGTCGACACCGGGGCGTACGTCGCCACGATCGGTCTGACCGGCAGCGTCGGGGTCTCGCCGTCCGGCCTGATCTCGGTGGTCGGCCGGACCAACCTGGCCCAGGGGGTCTTCGTGCAGACCTGGAACGCCGCCAACCAGCCCGCGAACCGCAGCTTCCACCTCGCCGTGTTCCTGCCCTGACACCCGCGTGCCGTCGCCGGTCCCGTGTGCGGACGCACGCGGAGGCCGGCGACGGCCTGCCCGGCCGACCGGGGTCCGGCCCGGTCGGCCGGCGGCGGTCGTCGCGGTGCCCCCGCCGCCGCGGGCGTCAGGGGGCGGGACGAGGTCCGGTGCGCGGCAGGACGAGCTCGGCGAGGACCGGGCGGTGGTCCGAGCCGGGCAGCGAACGGACCGCCACCCGGGTGACCGCGATCCGCCGGTCCACCAGGACGTGGTCGATCGTCACCGGCGGGATCGGGTCGCCGTCGTACGGACCCCAGGTGCCGACCAGGCCGGCACCGACCGCGTCGGCGGCGTCGACGTACCCGGTGTCCAGCAGGTCCCGCAGCGGCGCGTGGTCGAGGGTGGCGTTGAAGTCTCCGGCCAGGATGCGCAGCGGGCCGTCCGGCGTGGCGGGAGGCTGCGCCGCCAGGTCGGCGCGCCAGTCCGGGAGCGTGTGCTGGGCCGAGGGTGCCAGCGGGTGCGCCGACTCGACCAGCACCGGTGGCCCGCCGTCCGGCCACACCGTCGCGTACGCCTGGGTGAAACCGCCGCCGTTGCGCCGGACCCCGCCGTCGCTCAGGGAGAACCGGGAGTAGAGCGCGGAGCCGGTCGTCCCCGGTTCCGGGTTGACCTGCCGGTGCGGCAGCAGACCGGCCAGGCCCGCCCGGTCCGGCGACACCTCCGCCTCCGGGGTGAACTCCTGCAGCGTCAGCACGTCGACCCGGTGGGTGCGGACCAGGTCGACCAGCGCCACCGGGTCCGCCGCTCCGAACAGCAGGTTCGCGGTCAGCCAGCGTCCCCCGGGCCGCCGCCGCGCCCGGGGCGCCGGACCGGCCGCCGGCCCGGCGACGATGTGCGCGGACGCCATGCCGGCAGCCTAGCCGTCCGATGTGGAGCCGCGGTCCGCACGGCGCGGCGAGGCGGGTGACCGGTTCCCGGGCGTTCCGCCGGGGAGACGGGTGCCTGCCGCGCCCGGTTCGGCGCGGTGCGCCGGCGTCCGCCGCGCGGTGCGCGCGTTCCGTTCGCGGATCGCAGGTTTGCCGGCGGGCCAGGACGGGAAGCCCGCACCGTGACGGACATGTCAGACACCGCGACCACGCGCCCCAGGCCCGTCGTGGGCGACGCGGTCGGGCCGGAACTCGAACAGGCGCTCTTCGAGGTCAAACGCGTCATCGTCGGGCAGGACCGGCTGGTCGAGCGGCTGTTCACCGCGCTGCTGGCAGACGGGCACTGCCTGCTGGAGGGTGTGCCGGGCGTCGCCAAGACGCTGGCCGCGCAGACCCTCGCCACCGCGGTCGGTGGCAGTTTCTCCCGGATCCAGTTCACCCCGGACCTGGTGCCCTCGGACATCGTCGGCACCCGGATCTACCGGGCGTCCGCGGAGACCTTCGACGTCGAGCTCGGCCCGGTGATGGCGAACCTGGTGCTCGCCGACGAGATCAACCGGGCACCGGCGAAGGTGCAGTCCGCGCTGCTGGAGGCGATGGCCGAGCGCCAGGTCAGCATCGGCGGCCGCAGCTACCCGGTCCCGGCGCCGTTCCTGGTGCTGGCCACCCAGAACCCGATCGAGTCCGAGGGCGTCTACCCGCTCCCGGAGGCCCAACGCGACCGGTTCCTGCTGAAGCTGGTGGTCGACTACCCCAACGACGCCGACGAGCTCGCCATCCTCTACCGGATGAGCGCCGAGCGGCCCCGGGCCCGCCAGGTGCTCGACCCCGACCGGATCCGCGCGCTGCAGGAGCGGGCCTCCCGGGTGTTCGTCCACCACGCCCTGGCCGAGTACGTCGTCCGGCTGATCCTCGCCACCCGGGATCCCGCGCGGTTCGGCGTGCCGGAGGTCGCGCCGCTGCTGGCGTACGGCGCGAGCCCGCGGGCCACGCTCGGTCTGGTGGCCGCCGCGCGGGCGCAGGCGCTGCTGCGGGGCCGGGACTACGTGCTCCCCGACGACGTACGGGAACTGGCGCCGGACGTGATCTCGCACCGGCTCGTCCTCACCTTCGACGCGGTCGCCGACGGGGTACCGGCCGACTACGTGGTACGGCGGCTGGTGGACGCGGTGCCGCCGCCCCGGATCGCGCCGAACCGGGACGGGCACCACCGACCCAACCTGGCGGTCGCGTGATCCGCCGACACGCCGTACCGGGGCGGAACCCGGCGCCACGGCGCCCGGGCGACCGGGCACGGCCGCGAGCGGCGACCCAGCCCTGGCCGGGCGCGGCCGGAGGAGCCGGACGGTCCGCGGTCGACCACACCGGACCGCGGACCGGCGACCCGACGGTGCGGCACCTCGCGCCGGAGCACCGGCTGCGTCGGCTGGAACTGCTGGTCACCCGCCGGCTCGACGGGCTGCTGCACGGCCAGCACCTGGGGCTGTTGCCCGGGCCGGGCAGCGAGTTCACCGGCAGCCGGGAGTACCGGCCCGGCGAGGACGAGGTCCGCCGGATGGACTGGGCGGTGACCGCCCGGACCACCGTGCCGCACGTCAGGGAGGTCGACGCCGACCGGGAACTCACCACCTGGCTGCTGGTCGACTCCACCCCGAGCATGGACTTCGGTACCGCCGAGCTGGAGAAGCGGGAGTTGGCGGTCGCCGCGGTGGCCGCGGTCGGCTTCCTCACCGCCGGGGTCGGCCACCGGCTCGGCGCGTACCTGCTGGGCGGGGCGGGGCTGCGTCGCCTTCCGGCCCGGACCGGGCGGACCCACCTGCTCGACCTGCTCCACACCCTGCTCGACGCGCCCCGCGGCGAGGTCGGTGGCGCGGCGCCACCGCTCGCCGAGGCGGTGACGGCGCTGCACCGGGCCACCCCGAGGCGGGGCCTCGCCGTCGTGGTCTCCGACTTCCTCGACGGGCTGCCGGACGACGACGCCGGCGCGCCGGACTGGGAGGGTCCGCTGCGGCGCCTCGCCGCCCGCCACCAGGTGCTGGCCGTCGAGATCGTCGACCCGCGGGAGCTGGAACTGCCGGACGTCGGCGTGATCACGCTGGTGGACCCGGAGACCGGACGCCGCCGGGAGGTCGAGACCGGGGACCGCCGACTGCGCGAGCGGTACGCCGAGGCCGCCGCCCGGCAGCGTGACCTGGTCCGGCGGGCGCTGCGCCGTAGCGGTGCCGCCCACCTGCCACTGCGGACCGACCAGGACTGGGTCGCGGCGTTCGCTCGACACGTCCACCTACAGCGCCGGCTGGCCGGGCTGGGCCGCCCGCCGGCCGGGACGGCACGAAAGGGCACGACATGACCGGACGCGGAGTGGGGACCCGCCGCCGGGCGGCCCGGCGGGTCACCGCCGGGCGGGCGTGGCCCGCGGCGGGTGCGCGGAACGGGGAGGCGCGATGAGTTGGGAGTCTCCGGAACGGCTGCTGCTGCTTCTCGGTGTGGCGGGACTCGCCGGCTGGTACGTCCTGCTCCAGCGCCGGCGCAGCCGGTACGCCGTGCGGTTCACCAACCTGCGACTGCTGGACCGGGTCGCCCCGGACCGGCCGGGCTGGCGTCGCCACCTGCCGGCCGGCCTGTTCCTGGCCATGCTGGCGTTGCTGGTCGTCGGGTTCGCCCGGCCCCAGGCCGAGGTCCGGGTACCCCGGGAGCGGGCCACCGTGGTCCTGGCGGTGGACGTGTCGACCTCGATGCTCGCCACCGACGTGGAACCCGACCGGTTGGCGGCGGCGAAGTCCGCGGCCCACCGGTTCGTCGACACCCTGCCCGACGAGTTCAACGTCGGGTTGGTCGCCTTCGCCGGCAGCGCGGCGGTGCTGGTGCCACCCGGGACCGACCGCACGTCGTTGCACGCCGGGATCCGGCGTCTCGCCGAGGGAAGCACCGGGGTGCAGGGCACCGCGATCGGCGAGGCGATCGGTACGGCGCTGGAGGCGATCCGGACCTTCGACGTGCCGGGGACACAGGACCCGCCGCCGGCCCGGATCGTGCTGCTCTCCGACGGGGCGAACACCTCCGGACGGGATCCGATCGACGCGGCGGACGAGGCGGTCCAGGAGGGTGTGCCGGTCCACACCATCTCGTTCGGCACCTCCTCCGGGTACATCGCCCGGGGCGGCCGGCCCATCCGGGTGCCCGTGGACGGCCAGACGCTGCGCGCGGTCGCCGAACAGACCAGGGGCGGGTACCACGAGGCCGGCAGCAGCGACGAGCTGCGCGCGGTCTACGAGGACATCGGCACCTCGGTGGGCTACCGCCTGGAGAAACAGGACGTCTCCGCCCGGTTCATCGGCTTCGGGCTGGTGTTGGCCCTGGCCGCGGCCGGCGGCTCGATGCTCTGGTTCTCCCGCCTGCCCTGAGCGGCGCCGCGCCGCCGGTGGCGACCCGACGTACTCCCACGGGTCACCTCCGCACCCCGACGAACGACGCAGGTCCAGACGAGGCGGATCCGAACAGGAGGGACAGAGCCGGGTGGGCAGGGTCACAGCCGGATGCGCGAGACCAACCCGGGCAGGCGAGCCGACCACCGCACGGAGGCGGCGCTGACATCCGACGAGGAGCGAGCTGACGAGGAGTGGGGCATGGCAGTGCAGACCGGGCTCGGCGAACCCCGCGGCCCATGGTTCATCTCACCGGATCTTCGACCGGCCGACGCCGGTGACCTCGGCGTACCGGACGGTGCGGCCGACCCTTCGGCCCGGCCGGCGGCACGGCACCGGCGGCTGCTCGCCGCGCTCACCGTGGTGGCCCTCGCGGTCGTCTCCGGCGGGCTGGCCGGCGGGTACGTCGCCAGCCGGGACGTCACGGCCGAGCGGGCGACCGCCCAGGCGGCCGTGCCGGCCGACCTGGTGGCCGCCGCCGCGCAGGTGGTGCCGGGAGTGGTGTCGGTGATGGTGGCCGGCGGCGGAAAGTCCGCCGGCGGCTCCGGCTTCGCCATCGACGACCTGCACCACGTCGTCACCAACGACCACATCGTGGCCCGGGGCGGCGGTGGGGAGCACGGCGGCGCGGTGATGGTGGAGACGCCGGACGGGCGGCAGTTCGAGGCCCGGCTCGTCGGCCGCGACTCCAGCAGCGACATCGCGGTGCTGCGGGTCCCGCCGGACGCCAACCTCACACCGCTGGTACTGGCCAAACCGGGGACGACCCGGGTCGGCGAGCCGGTGTTGGCGGTCGGATCCCCGCTGGGGCTCTCCGGCACGGTGACCGCCGGGATCGTCAGCGCCCTGGACCGGGAGGTACGGCTCGGCAACAACCGGCACACGGCGGTACAGACCGACGCCTCGATCAACCCCGGCAACTCCGGCGGTCCGCTGGTGAACGCCCGGGGGGAGGTGGTCGGGGTGAACACCGCGATCGCCACCCTCGACGGCAACGGCTCGATCGGGATCGGGTTCGCCATCCCGATCGAGCAGGTGCAGCACACCGCCGACACCATCATCGGCAAGGGCGGCTGAGCAGCCGTACGGTGATCTCATGGCTCCCGTGACCATCCGACCCGGGCTCGTCATCCCGGACGCCGAGCTGACCTGGCGGTTCTCCCGGTCGAGCGGACCCGGCGGGCAGGGGGTGAACACCTCGGACTCCCGGGCCGAGCTCTCCTTCGACGTGGCCCGGTCGGCGGCGCTGCCGGAGCGGCTCAGGGCACGGGCGCTGGAGCGGCTGGCCGGGCGGCTCGTCGACGGCGTCCTCACCGTCGCCGCCTCGGAGCACCGGGCCCAACTGCGCAACCGGGAGGCGGCCGCGGCCCGGTTGGCGGCACTGCTCGCCGACGCCGTCGCGCCACCGCCGCCGCCCCGCCGGGCCACCAAACCGAGCCGGGCGGCCAGGGAACGGCGGCTCGCCGAGAAGAAGCGGCGGGGCCGGCTCAAGCAGCTCCGCCGCCGCGACCCGGAAGACTGACGGCGGGCCGGGCCGCCGCCCCGGCCCGCCGGGGCGGCGCCGCTAGCCGCACAGCGCGGACAGCGCCAGGTCGACGTCGTCCTCGGTGGTGTAGAGGTGGAACGAGGCGCGTACCCGGCCGGCCCGGACCGCCGCCCGTACCCCGGCCCGGGCCAGCTTCTCCGCCGCGTCCGGCACGTCGACGGAGACGATCGCGCTGTCGCCCGGCGGCAGGCCCAGACCGGCGCGGAAGCGGTTGGCGAGCCGTACGTTGTGGTCGTGGATCGCCGGCAGGCCGATCTCGCCGAGCAGCTCCAGCGCCGGTGCCGCCCCGACGAAGCAGAACCAGGCGGGGGAGATGTCGAACCGCCGGGCGTCGGCGGCCAGCCGCAGCGGTGGTCCGTAGTAGGAGGCGTGCGGGTCCTCGCCCGCGTACCAGTTCGCGGCGTGCGGCACCAGGCGCTCGCGGATCCGGGGAGAGAGGTAGCCGAAGGCGGCGCCGCGCGGCGCCATCAGCCACTTGTACGCCCCGACCACCACCACGTCGGCCCGGCCGGCGTCGAAGGGCAGCCAGCCGCAGGCCTGGGTCGCGTCGACCACCACCCGGGCGTCGTGCGCCTCGGCGGCGGCCACGATCTCGGCGTACCGGGCGACCCGGCCGTCGGCGGACTGCACCAGGCTGAAGGCCACCAGGTCGGTGTCGCTGTCGACCGCGTCGGCGAGGTCGTCGAGGGGCACGGTCCGTACCCGCACGCCGCGTTCGGCCTGGACCATCCACGGGAAGAGGTTGGAGGTGAACTCGACGTCCGGGACCAGCACGGTGGCGCCGGCCGGCAGCGCCGCCGCGACCGGAGCGAGGAGCTGGGAGACCGTGGCCCCGACCGCGACGTCCGCCGCCGCCACCCCGAGCAGGGCGGCGAAGGCGACCCGGGACCGGTGGGTCGAGGCGTCCCAGCCCTCCCAGGACGTGCGTCCGCCCCGCCAGTCGTCGAGGGTGTTCTGCAGCGCGTCCCAGGCCGGACGGGGTGGTAGGCCGTAGCTCGCGGTGTTCAGCCAGCCCGGTTCGGGTGTCCAGAGCTGGCGTGCCTTTTCTAGATCCACTTTCCCAGACTAGCGGGCGGCCCGACGGGCGCCTCAGGTCCGCGAGGTGCCCAGGATCCGGTCGCACTCGGCGATCAGGCGTGCCCGCAGCGGGGCGGCCCGCTCGGCGAAGCCGCGCTGTGCGGCCACGTACTCGGCCCGACCCTCGGGGGTCTCGATCCGTACCGGGGTGTAGCCCAGGGCGCTCAGGTCGTACGGGCTGGCGCGCATGTCGAGGGTGCGGATCTCGCGCGCCAGGGCGAAACAGTCCGCCACCAGTTCGCTCGGCACCAGTGGGGAGAGCTTGTACGCCCACTTGTACAGGTCCATGTTGGCGTGCAGACAGCCGGGCTGCTCGAGGTCGTGCTGGGTCTGCCGGGTCGGGGTGAGCAGGTTGAGCGGCCGGGCCGCCGGGGTGAAGAACCGGTACGCGTCGAAGTGGCTGCACCGGATCCGGGCGTTCTCGACCACCTCGGCGGTCCGCTGCGGGCCGAGCCGCAACGGCCAGGCGTTGTGTCGCAGCTCCGCCTGCGTCTGCCGGTAGACCATCGCCCACTCGTGCAGGCCGAAACAGCCGAAGTGGCCCGGCCGGTCGGCGGTCCGCGCCAGCAGGGTCCGGATCCAGGTGATCGACTCGGCCCGACGCCGCCGTACCGCCTCGGTGTCGAGGGTGACGCCGTCCCGGACCTCCCGGTAGTCGGGGCCGAACTCGGCCGGGTCGGCGTCGCGCAGCACCACCCCGGCGCCGGGATGCCAGCGCCGGAGCTGGGCCGGGCGGTGCGAGTAGTAGGTGAAGAGGAAGTCCTCGACCGGATGCCGGATCCCGGCCCGCCGTCGCGCCAGGTGGGGGGCGAGCCACTCGTCGACCCGCCGCTGGTGGGCCTGCCGCCGGGCACGCCACCGCGCCGCGTCGAGGACGGCGGCGGGCGTGTGGTCGAGGGCGGTGGTCACCGGTCCAGGGTACGGCCGGCGGCGTGCCGCCGTTCGGCGGCGTCCGGGGCGGGGTGCGCCTAGTGGGGCACGTCGACGCTGACACCGGCCGAGAAGACCGCGCTGCGCAGCTCGATCCGGGTCGGTGGCGTCGATCCGGTCGAACCGAAGACCAGCGGAACGATCATCCGTTCCCCGGCGGGCACCGGCGCGGCGAACGGGTCGGTGCCGGCGTTGGCGATCCGTGTCGCGGGCACGTCGGCGCTGACCCAGTCGCCCCCGGGCAGGTACGCCCGCTGGAGCTGGCCGTACCAGGGCTGGCTCCGGTCGGTGAGGTTGCGTACGCCGACGATCGCCTGGCACGCCGCCGGTCCGGGCGGACAGTCCAGCCGGTAGACGGTGAACTCGAAGGCGCTCTCGCGCAGGCTGGTGCCCACCGGTCCGGCCACGGTCCGACCCACCCAGGCCCCGCTGGACGGCTGTTGACCGTCGCTGATCGCGTTCACCCGGCTCGTCCCGGTCCACGCGGTGCCGGTGGCCAGTGCGACCGCCAGCAGGGCGGCGATCCCGACGGCGACCCAGGCGGGCGGCCGGGGCCGGCGAATGCCCCTGATCGGCGGCGAGGTGCGCGGCTTCGGCGCCCGTCCCACCACCCGGGCCGGCACCTCCGCCGGTTCCTCGGCCGGCAGGTCGGTCGGAGCGTCCCGGTCCGGCGCGTCCCCGTCCGGCCCGCCGGCGTGGGCGTCGCCGCCTGCGGGGGCCGGAGCCCGGGGCGGGATCGGCGCCCGTCCGACGTACCGGGCACCGCCGGCGATGCCCACCAGGCCACCGTCCGGGACCGGGGCGCCGCCGTCCGGAACGGCGTCGGTTCGTGGGGCGGGGCCCTCCGGGGCGCCGGGGCCCGCCGTCGCGTCGGCCCCGTCGGGGGAGTGCCCGTCGGGATTCGGGACGGCGTCGTCCCGGTGGCCCGTGGCGGCCCGGACGCCGGCCGGCGCCGGGATCTTCGCGTCACCGCGTACCCGGGCGGTGGCACGGGCGGTCGGCCGGCGGCCCCGGCGGATCACCCGGCGCTCTGCCCCGTGGTCCCGGGCGCCGGCGTCGCTCGCGGTCGCGGTCGCGGGCTCCGGGGCGGTGTCGCCGGTCCGGGCGGCGCCGCGGCGCCGCCGGCGGATCCAGAGCACGCCGGCGAGCACGACGAGCAGCGCGAGTACCCCGGCCGCGCCGGCCACCGCCGGCCCCGTGCGCCACCAGGCCGCGGAGCCGGCCGCGCCGGAGGCGGCCTGGGCGGTCCAGGTCGCGGTGGCGCAGTCGTACGGTGTGCTGCCGTTGGCGACGAAGGCGCAGGTGGGGGCGGTGACGGTGGTCGCGCCGGGGGGTGGGCCGGCCAGCGTGGTGGTCAGCACGGCGGTTGCCCGGCCGGCGAGCTGCACCTGCCAGACGACCTCGCTGGTCGCCCGGCCGCTCGGCGACGGGATCGTCTGGCCGCCCTCGCTGACGCGCGCCGGCACGGCCCCCTCGGGCAGTTCCTGGCGGACCGTGGTCCTGACGGTGCCGTCCGTGTCGTTGCGGATCCGGATCTCGTAGCCCGGCGCCCCCGCTCCGGTGCTGGACATCGCGACGGTGATGGGCGGGGTGATGGCGTGGGCGGGTGTCCCCGGCGCGACGGTGGCGAGCAGGACGCCGGCGACCACCGCTCCTGCCGTGCGTAGTCGGCTCGATGCAGGCATCACAGACTCCTCCCGATCCGACGCTAGGCGGGCTGTCGGGCGGGTTGGCGTGGAAGAACCGAACCGCTGCCCCGGCGGCGGCGGCTGCGGTATCGTGCGCGGCCCGGGACGCCCCGACGGACGGACCGGCGCCGTGGCGAGGTGCCCGGCCACCGGGGCGGGGTCCGCGGTGCGGATAGATTGGCCCGGTGCGTATCGCTCGTTTCGCTCATGGCAAAGGCATGTCGTTCGGGGTCGTCGAGGGCGAGCCGGAGGCCGGCCTGGCGGGCCTGACCGTGGCCGAGATCGAGGGCCACCCGTTCGGGCAGCTCCGCTTCACCGGTGCGCGGTGGGCCCTGGCGGATGTCCGGCTGCTCTCGCCGATCCTGCCCAGCAAGGTGGTCTGTGTCGGCCGCAACTACGTGGAGCACGCGGCGGAGCACGGCGCGGAGGTACCGGCCGAGCCGTTGCTCTTCCTCAAGCCCTCCACCTCGGTGATCGGGCATCGGGACGCGATCCGGTTGCCGGTGCAGTCCAAGCAGGTCGAGCACGAGGCCGAGCTGGCCGTCGTGATCGGCCCGCCCGGGGCACGTCGTGCCGACCGCGCGGCGGCGGCCCGGGCGATCTTCGGGTACACCTGCGCCAACGACGTGACCGCCCGTGACCTGCAGCGCTCGGACGGGCAGTGGACCCGGGCCAAGGGTTTCGACTCGTTCTGCCCCCTCGGCCCGTGGATCACCACCGGGCTCGACGCCAGCGACCTCGAGATCCGTTGCGAGGTGGGGCGGCGGGCCGACGAGAGGGAGGTACGGCAGCTCGGCCGGACCAAGGACATGGTTTTCGACGTACCGACCCTGGTGTCCTACATCTCCCACGTGATGACGCTGCTTCCCGGCGACGTGGTGCTGACGGGGACCCCGGCGGGGGTTAGTCCGATCGTGGCGGGGGATACGGTCACGGTGAGTATCGAAGGGATTGGCGAACTGTCGAACCCGGTGGTGAGCCTGGAGTGAGACGGACGCCGGGACGGTCTGTTCCGGCGTCCGGCGCCGACCCGATTTGGTCTTCGGCCGCCGGTGGGGTAAAGTCCGCTTTCGGTGCGGCAAGCACCGATGGGGTATGGGGTAATTGGCAGCCCGACTGATTCTGGCTCAGTTAGTCTAGGTTCGAGTCCTGGTACCCCAGCCACCGATGCCCGAACAGGGCGCCGGTTGCCGGCTCTGGTAGAGTTCGGCAGCGTTGACCGCGAGGTCGACAACGAAGGGAAGTCCTGGCCCCGTCGTCTAGCGGCCTAGGACGCCGCCCTCTCAAGGCGGTAGCGCCGGTTCGAATCCGGTCGGGGCTACGGTTGTGGCCCGCGTCACCGATGGGTGACGCGGGCCATTGTCACCACGACGGACTTCCGCCGTGGTGACGGTGTCGCTACCTTCCGCCGGTCACCGTTGACCGGTTTTCCGCGTGTCCGCGTCGGAAACGTCGTCCGTGCGACGCGGTCGCGGTCGTTCTCATCGCTCACCACTCCCGTTACGGTCCGAGCATCGCACATCGGGCCCGGTCCGGTGGCCGAATGCCAAGATCTCTCCAGCCGGTCCGCCTCCGCGAACCGCCGGCCTGCCGGAAACCGACCCGCGTGTGCCCGGCCGGCCGTCGCGCACGGAACCACCGGCCCGCGACGGGACCGACGACCACCGTGCCGGCCGCGAGGTTCGACGGTCACCGTGCCGGCTCGCGGGGTGCGACGACCGTCACAGGCCGGAGAGACGCTGCCCGGCCCGGACCACCGCCATCGCGTGCCGGTCGCCGGGGCGCCGGCCGAGTCGCTCGATCGGGCCGGAGATGCTGATCGCCGCGATGACCCGGCCGGTCCGGTCCCGGATCGGCGCCGAGACGCTCGCCACCCCGGGCTCCCGCTCGGCGACGCTCTGCGCCCAACCACGCCGACGCACCTCGGCCAGGGTGCGGCCGGTGAACTTGCAGCGGGGCAGCAACGGCATGACCGCCTCCGGCGGCTCCCAGGCGAGAAGGATCTGGGCCGCCGAGCCGGCGGTCATCGGCAGTACGGAACCGACCGGCACCGTGTCACGCAGCCCGCTGGCTCGCTCGGCGGCGGCGACGCAGACCCGCTCGTCCGCCCGGCGCAGGTAGAGCTGGGCGCTCTCCCCGGTCGCGTCGCGCAGCGCGGCGAGGAGCGGCTCCGCCGCGGTCAGCAACACGTCGGGGGCGGCGTTGGCCAGCTCACCCAGGCGGGGACCGGGACGCCACCGTCCCTGGGTGTCCCGAACCAGCAGCCGGTGGATCTCCAGGGCCTGCGCCAGGCGATGCGCGGTAGCCCGGGGCAGCTTGGTGCGCTCGACGAGTTCGGCCAGGCTGGCGCCGTCGACGCAGGCGGCGAGGATGACCACCGCCTTGTCGAGAACGCCGACACCGCTCATACTGTGTCCCACAACCCGAAATCTATCTCCCAGAATTTAGGATGTCCAGATGGTGGGAGTCACTCCAGAGCTGTCCTCGCCGAGGACCTTGGCCGAGAAGGTCTGGGACGCTCACGTGGTGCGGTCCGCGGCCGGTGAGCCGGACCTGC
The DNA here is from genome assembly GCA_937951935.1 of uncultured Micromonospora sp. Classification (GTDB taxonomy): domain Bacteria; phylum Actinomycetota; class Actinomycetes; order Mycobacteriales; family Micromonosporaceae; genus Plantactinospora. Next base: position 16,408 of record CALGAM010000012.1, read on the forward strand.
TCTACATCGACCTGCACCTCCTGCACGAGGTCACCAGCCCGCAGGCCTTCGACGGCCTGCGGCTGGCCGGGCGCCGGGTCCGCCGCCCCGACCTCACCCTCGCGACCGAGGACCACAACACCCCGACCGGCTACGACGACCCGTCGTTCCGGTTCCGGCGCGGTGACCTGCTCACCATCGCCGACCCGACCTCCCGAACCCAGATCGAGACGCTGCGCCGCAACTGCGCCGAGTTCGGGATCCGGCTGCACCCGCTCGGTGACGACAACCAGGGCATCGTGCACGTGATCGGGCCACAGCTCGGGCTCACCCAGCCCGGCATGACCATCGTGTGCGGCGACTCGCACACCGCGACGCACGGCGCGTTCGGCGCCCTGGCCTTCGGTATCGGGACCAGTGAGGTGGAACACGTGCTCGCCACCCAGACGCTGCCGCAGCTGCGTCCCAAGACGATGGCGGTCACCGTGACCGGTGAACTGGCCCCCGGGGTCACCGCCAAGGACCTCATCCTGGCGCTGATCGCCCAGGTCGGCACCGGCGGTGGGCGCGGCCACATCGTGGAGTACCGGGGCGAGGCGATCCGCAGGCTCTCGATGGAGGGCCGGATGACCATCGCCAACATGTCCATCGAGTGGGGCGCCAAGGCCGGCATGATCGCGCCGGACGAGACCACCTTCGCCTACCTCAAGGACCGTCCGTACGCCCCCAAGGGCGCGGACTGGGACGCGGCCGTGGCGTACTGGCGGACCCTCGCCACCGACCCGGGTGCCACCTTCGACAGCGAGGTGACGCTGGACGCGAGCCGGATCAGCCCGTTCGTCACCTGGGGCACCAACCCGGGGCAGGGCACCTCGCTGGACTCGGTCGTACCCGACCCGGAGGAGTTCGCCACCGAGGCGGAACGGGCCGCCGCCCGGCGGGCCCTGGAGTACATGGACCTCAGGCCCGGCACCCGGCTGCGGGACATCCCGGTGGACGTCGTCTTCGTCGGCTCCTGCACCAACGGCCGGCTGGAGGACCTGCGCGCCGCCGCCGACGTGCTGCGCGGACGCAAGGTGGCCGACGGGGTGCGCATGCTCGTCGTGCCGGGCTCGGACGCCGTCCGGAAGGCCGCCGAGGAGGAGGGCCTCGACAAGATCTTCACCGAGGCCGGGGCGGAGTGGCGCTTCGCCGGCTGCTCCATGTGTCTGGGGATGAACCCGGACACGCTCTCGCCGGGGCAGCGTTCGGCCTCCACCTCCAACCGGAACTTCGAGGGCCGGCAGGGCCGGGGCGGGCGTACCCACCTCGTCTCGCCGCCGGTCGCCGCCGCCACCGCCGTGGTCGGTCGACTGGCCGCTCCGGCCGACCTGTGAGAGGGCTGACCTGACATGGAAAAGTTCACCGTGCACACCGGCAGGGCCGTTCCGCTGCGCCGGTCCAACGTGGATACCGACCAGATCATTCCGGCCGTGTACCTCAAGCGGGTGACCCGGACCGGCTTCGCCGACGGCCTCTTCAGCGCCTGGCGCGAGGATCCGTCATTCGTTCTCAACAATTCTTCATATTCCGGTGCGTCGATTCTGGTCGCCGGCCCGGAGTTCGGTACCGGGTCGTCCCGGGAACACGCCGTGTGGGCGCTGCGCGACTGGGGCTTCCGGGTCGTCATTGCGCCCGGCTTCGGCGACATCTTCCGGGGCAACGCCCTCAAGGAGGGTCTCCTGCCGGTCGAGCTCGAACTGAAGGCGGTCGAGAAATTGTGGGAGTTGGCGGAGGCCGACCCCGCCACCTCGGTCACCGTCGACCTGACCGCCCGCGAGGTGCGGGTCGACGGACACACCTGGTCTTTCCCCATCGACGACTTCAGCCGTTGGCGGCTGATGGAGGGCTTGGACGACATTGGACTGACCCTCCGGCACGAGGCGGAGATCACGTCGTACGAGCAGCGGAGATCACCCTTCCTGCCCGTGGTGGCATAGCCGGAACGCCAGCCCCACTAGCCGTTTTCGCCCCCGTCGGCTCGCCGGCGGGGGCGAATTCGTTGCGACACAATGGGTTTTTTCCAGCAGATGTTTGTGTCCCGGTGGCACAGGGCATACCGTGCGCGCAGAATGGCTCGCGTTGAGTCCAGTTGCACATTGGGAGGGAAGTCGTGAACAAGGCCGAGCTCATCGAGGCTCTCGCCGCTCGTCTGGGGGATCGGAAGACGGCGACGTTGGCGCTCGACGCGGTCCTCGCCGAGGTTCAGGCGGCGGTCACCAAGGGAGACCGGGTGGCCATCACCGGGTTCGGGGTGTTCGAAAAGCGCGTCCGGGGTGCCCGAACAGCCCGCAACCCCCGCACCGGCGAGACGGTGAAAGTGAAGAAGACAGCCGTTCCCGCCTTCCGACCGGGCTCCGGGTTCAAGGAGATGGTCGCCAGCGGCAAGGCTCCGAAGAACACGACCGCCGCGAAGAAGGCTGCCGCCGCCACGAAGGCGGCGGCCAAGAAGGCGGCCACCAAGGCGGCCGCCGCGAAGGCCCCGGCCGGCAAGAAGGCGACCGCCGCGAAGGCCCCGGCCACCACCAAGGCGGCCGCGGCCAAGAAGGCGGCCACCAAGGCGGCCGCCGCCAAGAAGACCACGACCGCCAGGAAGGCTCCGGCCAAGAAGGCCGCCAAGCGCTGACCACCTGTGTCGAGGGCGCCGTCTCGGCCCACCGCCGACGGCGCCCTCGACGCTGTTCGCGGACCGCACCGACCGGTCCCTCAGCGGCCGTCGGCGAGATCGAGGCGGCTGACCCCGACCAGCCGGTCGCCGGCGAAGGCGAGCAGGGTCGGCTGCGGCGGCCGGGTGGGCTCGTCCCGCCCGGGGCGGTCAGGCCCGATCCCGTCGCCGGGCGGGCCGTCCCGACGGGGCGTCGCGCCCACCCGCCGTCGCGTCCCCCGGACGCCGACCAGATGGGCCAGCGCCGGCGCGACCAGCGCTTCCGGGCCACAGACCACGGCCGACGTGCCGGTGCCGGCCAGCCTCCGCAGCCCGTCGGCGGCGGCCAGGGCCCGCTCCGCCGGGTCCTGGCCGGGCTGTGGGTCGCCGAACACCGGGTCGACCTCCACCGGCCGGTCGAGCAGCTCGGCGAGAGGCCGCAGCGTCTGCGCGTACCACACGGGCACCGCCGAGAGCAGCCGTACCGGGCGGACCAGGGCCAGCAGGCCGGCCAGGATCCGGGCCTGTGCCCAGCCGTCGGCGTCCAACGGGCGGGTCGACTCCGGCTCCGCCCACGTGCCCCGCCGCCGCGCGCACCCGACGACCGCCAGCACCGCGGTCACCGGCGGCAGCGCGGCGAAGTCCCGCAGCACCCGGACGTCGTGCGGGTAGCTGACCAGGCCGGCCGCCTCGTCACAGGGCAGCCACCGTACGTCGTCGACCTCGGTTCCCGGCTCGAAACCACCGGCTTCCGCGGCCCGCATCGACCAGAACTCGACCAGCTTCGGCACGCCGTCGCGCATCAGGTACCGCACCGGTGCGAGGCGTACCTGCGGCACGCCGCGGACGTCCGCCTCCTCGGCCACCTCGCGGACGGCGGCGGTCAACGGGTGCTCTCCGGGGTCCAGCTTCCCCTTCGGCAGCGACCAGTCGTCGTACCGGGGCCGGTGAACCACCGCCACCTCGACCGCGCCGCCGCGCCGCCGCCAGACCACGCCGCCGGCTGCCCGGACCGGCCCGTCGGCCGTCCTGTCCGCTGGTGCCATCGTCACCACACTCCCGCCGGGGTCGCCGTGACGTCGCCCGGTCCGTGGTCGTCGGCCGTGCGCCCGGGTCGGAGCCGACCCGTCCCGGACGGCCACCCACCGACGCGCGGGCTCGTACCGGTCCGCGGCGCACGCCGGGCGGCGGGACGAGACGGGGTGCCCACCCACCCATCATTGCCCCGGTGGCGGGGCGACGGTGGACGAACGTGTCCGCCGGGACCACCGGAGGGTGGGGTTCACGGGAAGGTGGGCAGCGTGATCCGGACCAGCGTGCCGTTCGCGTCGTGTTCGAGGCGTACCCGTTGGCCGAGGCGGAGCAGCCGCAGCCCGGAGGCGTCGAACGCCTCCGCCGGGAAGGCGACCGTGCGGCCGTCGTCGAGCAGGAGCGTGCCGCTGCGGGTCCGCGGGTCGAAGTGGGCCACCGTACCCTGCATGCCCAGCACGGTACACCGGCCCGGGGTACGCCGGCTCCGGCTCAGACGTCGGCCGCGGCCATCCGACAGGTCGGGCCGGACGTCGATTCCGGGGCGCCGGCGGCCGGCCCGGGTGGACCGACCAGCGCGGCGGTGCGCGGCCCGAGCCCGAGCGCGGTCGCGGCCCGCAGGTCGGCCGGGGTGTCGACGTCCCGGCGCAGGGTCGGCCACGCGCCGGTGAGCGGCCGGGCCCCCGAGGCGGCGTGCGCCGCCGCCGAGTCCGGACCGAACCGGGGGTCGAGCGCGGTGTGCGGAGCCGAGGTGAGCAACACGGTTCCGGTGCCCGGGGCGTCGGTGACGAACCGACGCACGCCCACCGCACCGGCCTCACCGGACGAACCCGCCCCGCCGGCCGGCGCGGCCCCGCCGTCGGTGACCGAGGCGGTTCGCAGCGCCTCGGCCAACTCGGCCGGCCGGAGCGCCGGCAGGTCGGCGGTGAGGGCGGCGACCCATCCGTTCGTGGCCTGGGCCGCGCCGTACGCGAACGCCGCGTTCAGCCCGCCCGCCGGTGGTTCCGGCACGATCCGGGCGCCCTGCCGTCCCAGCGCGCGGGCGAGCTCGGGATCGTCGGTCACCACCAGCACCTCGGTCACCGGCGCGCAGGCGAGGACGGCGTCGACGGTGTCCAGGACCAGGGCGAGGACGAGCGACTCGTGCGCCACCCCGGGCAGCGCCCCACGTAGCCGGGACTTGGCCCGCGCCAGGCGTTTGACCGGAATCACCACGCTCCAGTTCGGCTCAGGCACACGGCCATCCTGCCAGCCGGTGTGCCGCGCCGGCAGGTGTCGCCCACCGTGTGCGACGTACCCCTCGCTGGCCCTACCCGGGGGGAGCAGGCATGATTTCGCTGCGGGCGGTGAGGTCGTCCCGCCGGCGCCCCGGGCGGCCGGGCCGGGGCGGGAAGGACGAGGAGGCGCAGTGGCACGGCGCAGGCTGGGATTCTGGCGGCGGTTCGTCGTGGTGGTGGTGAAGCCTGTGCTGACCGTCTGGACACGGCGGACCTGGCGGGGCATGGAGCACCTGCCCGCCTCCGGCGGAGTGATCATCGTGTCCAACCACCTCTCCTACGCCGATCCGCTGGTCGTGGCGCACTTCGTCTACGACGCCGGTCGTTGGCCGCGGTTCCTCGCCAAGGCGGGTGTGTTCCGGGTGCCGGTCGTCGGGCGGATCCTGCTGCGCTGCCGACAGGTCCCGGTCGAGCGGGGAAGCGTCGACGCGGCCCGGTCGCTGGAGGTCCTGGCGGAGGCGGTCCGGGAGGGCGGCGCCGTGGTGATCTATCCCGAGGGGACCACGACCCGGGAGCCCGAGCTGTGGCCGATGCGGGGCAAGACCGGGGTGGCGCGGCTGGCGCTGGCGACCGGGGCCCCGGTGATCCCGGTCGCGACGTGGGGACCCCAGCGGATCGTCCACCCGCGGACGAGGAAGCTCAGCCTCCGGCCGAGGATCCCGGTCACCGTGGTGGCCGGCCCTCCGGTCGACCTGAGCAAGTGGGCCGGGGCCACCCCGACCCGCGCGGTCCTGGACGAGATGACCGACGCCATCATGCTGCGGCTGCGGGACATGCTCGCCGAGATCCGCGGTGCCACCCCACCGCCGCTCTGGTCGCCGCCGAGACAGCGGGTTGGCGAGTCGGCCGGCGGGTCCCCCGGAGGCGCGTCGTGACCGGGCGGATCTGTCGAGAGGCGGGAATCCGGGACGGCGCGGGACCGGCGGGTCGGGTCGCGGTCCGTGGCCGGGACGACACCGGGCAGAGCGAGGTGACCACGTGAGCCACGCCGTCGTGCTGGGAGCCGGCTCCTGGGGTACGGCGTTCGCCAAGGTTCTCGCCGACGCGGGCCGGAAGGTGGTGCTCTGGGCCCGGCGGCCGGCGGTGGCCGAGGCGATCCGTACCACCCACAGCAACCCGGACTACCTGCCGGGCCTGCGGCTGCCGGACGCGGTACACGCCACCACCGACGCCGCCGAGGCCCTCTCCGGTGCCGACCTGGTGGTGCTGGCCGTGCCGGCGCAGACCCTGCGCGGCAACCTGGCCGCCTGGACGCCGTACCTCGAACCCGACTCGACCCTGGTGTCGCTGATGAAGGGGATCGAGCTCGGCACCACCAAGCGGATGAGCGAGGTCATCGTGGAGACCACCGGGGTCGACCCGAGCCGGGTGGTGGTGGTCTCCGGCCCGAACCTGGCGCCCGAGATCGCCGCCGAGCAGCCGGCCGCGACGGTGGTCGCCTGCACCGACACGGACCGGGCGACGCTGGTGCAGTCGTCGATCAGCACGCCGTACCTGCGGCCGTACACCAACGACGACGTGATCGGCTGTGAGCTGGGCGGCGCGGTGAAGAACGTGATCGCACTGGCCGCCGGGATCGCGGCCGGGATGGGCCTCGGCGACAACACCCGGGCGACCCTGATCACCCGCGGGCTGGCCGAGACCGCCCGGCTCGGCGTCGCGCTCGGGGCCGACCCGCTGACCTTCGCCGGGCTGGCCGGGATGGGCGACCTGGTCGCCACCTGCTCCTCGCCGCTGTCCCGCAACCGCACCTTCGGCGAGCACCTGGGGCGGGGGGAGAACCTGGAGCAGGCGCAGTCGGCGACCCGGCAGACCACCGAGGGGGTCAAGAGCTGCCTGGCGATCCGCGACCTCGCCCGGGCCAACGGGGTCGAGATGCCGATCACCGAGCAGGTCGAGCGGATCTGCCACGAGGGCGCCGACCCGCGCGACGCGATGACGGTGCTGATGAGCCGCAAGCCGCGGCCCGAGTAGCGACCTGCGGGTCACAGACGGGTAGGTGTGATGTCCGACCGGTCCACACGTGGCGACGGCACCCGGTGCGTACACGCCGGGCTGCCGGATCCGGTACCGGGCGAGCCGTTCCTGCCCGGTCCGGTCTTCGCCGCCCCGTACCACCTGGATCCGGCGGCCGGGCCGGCGGTGGCGCCGAACGGGTACGGCCGCCCGGACAACCCGACCCGGCGGCGGCTGGAGGCCGCGATCGGGGAGCTGGAGGGGGGCGAGGCGCTCGCCTTCGCCAGTGGGCAGGCGGCGCTCACCGCCGTGCTGTTGCCGCTGCTGCGCCCCGGCGACACGGTGCTGCTTCCCGCCGACGGGTACTTCGCGGTGCGGGCGTTCGCCTCCGAGACCCTGGCCGGTCTGGGGGTGCGGGTCCGGTTCGTGCCGACCGCCGGGCCGTACCCGGCGCTCGACGGCGTACGGCTGGTCCTGGTCGAGACACCGGCCAACCCCGGCCTGGACGTCTGCGACGTGGCCGACCTCGCCGAGCGGGCGCACGCGGCCGGTGCGCTGCTGGCGGTCGACAACACCACCGCCACGCCGCTCGGGCAGCGACCGCTCGACCTCGGGGCGGACCTGGTGGTCGCCTCCGGCACGAAGGCGTTGACCGGACACTCCGACCTGCTGCTCGGCTACGTCGCGAGCCGCTCCGCCGAGCTGCTGGGGGCGGTCGGGGCGTGGCGGACCACCACCGGCGCGATCCCGGGAGCCTTCGACGCGTGGCTGGCGCACCGGTCGCTGGCCACGCTCGACCTGCGGCTGGCCCGGCAGAGCGCCAACGCCGCGGCGGTCGCGGCGGCGCTGCGGACCCGCGCCGACGTCAGCGGCGTGCGGTGGCCCGGCCTGCCCGACGATCCGGCGTATCCGGTGGCGAGCCGGCAGATGCGCCGGATACCCGGCATCGTCTCGTTCGACCTGGGCAGCGCCGACCGGGTTGCCCGGTTCCTCACCGC
>CALGAM010000013.1 GCA_937951935.1 uncultured Micromonospora sp.
CACGACGAGGTGCACGTGACCACCGTCTTCGTCACCCACGACCAGGAGGAGGCGCTCGAGGTCGCCGACGAGATCGTCGTCATCAACGAGGGGCGCATCGAGCAGGTCGGCTCGCCGGACGAGCTGTACGACCGGCCGGCCAACGACTTCGTACTGCGGTTCCTCGGCCCCGTCACCCAGATCGGCGACCGGCTGGTTCGCCCGCACGACGTACGGATCCTCCGCGACGAGGACGGAGAGCCGTCGGACGTCACCGGGCGGATCTCGCGGATCACCAGGGTCGGCTTCGAGATCCGGGTCGAGATCGCCACCGCCACCGACGACCAGCCGGTCACGGCGACGCTGACCCGCAACGAGTTCCTGGCGCTGAACCTGGAGGTCGGCTCGCCGGTGCGGTTGCGTGTTCCGCCGGACCCCCGCACCGGAGCGACCACGCCCGGACCGAGCGCGGCGCTCCGGGCCGGCTAGTGCGATTCGCCGATTTGTCGTGTCAATTTCTTCTGGTGATACCGACTTCTGCCGGTGATACCGGCCCCAACACCATTCGGTGACCCGACCGGTGGACCGTACTTCGTCTGATCGGCGACAGTCGACTCATCGGTCGGTCGACCATCATCGATGATGATGGAGTCGTGTCACCGTCCCGACCGGCAACAGTGTTCCTCGCCGACGCCGCGACGTCGCTGTATAGTCACCGTCTCCAGGCAACCCCTACCGTCCGTGGGAGTGTGGCACGTGGAAGAAGTCGAGGACCAGCGTCGCTATCGCGTCGTCGTGAACGACGAGGAGCAGTACTCCATCTGGCCGGTCGGCTCCGAGCCCCCGGCCGGCTGGCGAAGTGACGGATTCGAGGGGGATCGGGCGGCCTGTCTGGCCCACATCGAGGAGGTGTGGACCGACATGCGGCCCCGCAGCCTCCGCGAGTGGCTTGCCACGCAATCGGCCTGATCCGGCTCGGCCGATCGGCCGTTGCTCTCCACCGAACGGCTGTTGTCGCCTCGGCGGCAACAGCCGTTCGGCTTTTTTTCGACACCCGACCCGACAACGCGCGGGCCAAAGCGTCGCTATCCAGGTCAACAGTGGACGCGGCCAGCAAACCTGAGCTTCCGCGCGCATGTCGGCAAAGAAGGGAAACCGCGCGCACCTCCCCATCCACGGTGGTCACGGGAGCTTCCGGGCCGCGTGTTGACAGCGCTTAATGGCGCTCGTATTTTGTGATCATCGCCGGCCCGGCGAGGAAAATTCGCATCTCGGCTTTACTTTCGTCAGGTCGCCGACGCATCATCGACTGGCATACATCAATTGCGAGTCGATATGGGTGTCCAGCGCCAGGAAGAAGAGAGAGTGCCCGTGCCCCTGAACAGGAGTGTTTTCGACATTGACGAGGCACAGGACACCGAATCGGATCTAGCCGTCGAGGACAGTTACGAGGCGGTTGGCCTGCAACAGGGGTTGCTGTTCCACAACGCGTACGAGCCCGGCTCGGGAGTGGACCTCGTCCAGGTGACGATCGACTGGCCGGAACCGCTCGATCTCGACGCGATGTCCACGGCGTGGCAGCACGCGACCGAGCGGTACGCGATCCTGCGCACCGCGTTCGCCTGGTCGGAGTCGGGACACGAGGTCGTGCAGCGGGTGTACCACGGGGTGCGGATGCCGGTCGAGAGCCACGCCGAGCCCGACGGCGGCGAGCCGGCGGAACGGATCTCCCGGTTCCTCGCCGCGGACCGCGCCCGTGACTTCGACCCGACGGTGGCACCGCTGGCTCGGGTCAGCATCCTGCGCCACGCCCCGGACCGGTACACCCTGGTGGTCAGCTTTCACCACGCCATCCTGGACGGTCGCGCGCTGCTCCTGCTGCTCACCGAGGTCTTCACCGAGTACGCGGCCCTCCGGTCGGGTGTCCACTTCGCACCACCACCCCGTCGACCGTTCCGGGATTTCTCCGTCTGGGCCGCCCAGCGGCCGCTCGATGCCGACCGGCGGTACTGGCTCGACCAGCTCGACGGGGTCACGCTGCCCACCCCGCTGCCGCTGTTCCCGGCCGCCGCGACGCCACCCCGGCAGCCCACGTCCGTCCGTGAGATCAGCCGGACGCTGCGCGGCACCACCGCCCAGGCGCTGCACGAGGCGGCCGCCCGCGCCGGCGTCTCGCTGAGCACGATGGCCAACGCCGCCTGGGCGCTGCTGCTGCACCGCTACAGCGGAGAGCGTGACGTGGTGTTCGGTTCGGTCCGCAGTTGCCGGCGTGGCAGCGTCGAGGGGGCCGACACGACCATCGGCATGCTGGTCAACACCATCCCGCTGCGGATCGGCGTACCGCGGGAGAGCACCGTGCGGGACTGGCTGGTGGAGATCCGGCGGCAGCTCGTCGGACTCCGCGAGCACCAGGCCACGCCGCTGACGCAGATCGTCCGCTGGACCGGGCTGCCGCCGACCGATCCGCTCTTCGAGACCCTGCTCATGTACGAGCATCGCGAGCTGCGGGCCGCACTGGCCGACGCGGTGCCGGGCTGGGACGGCCGCGACGTCGCGGTCCACCGGCACCCCGGACCGGCGGTCACGGTCTGCGTCTTCGGCGGAACCGAGCCCCGGGTGCTGCTCTACCACGACCGGCGCCGGCTCGCCGACGAGGCGGCCGACCGGATGCTCGACCACTTCACCACCTGCCTGGGCGGCCTCGCCGCCGGGCTCGACGGGCCGGTCGCCGCGGTGCCCATGCTCGACCCCGACGAGCAGCGGCGGCTCACCCGGGAGTGGGCGGGCGACTTCCCGCCGTACCCGGCGGACTCCACCATCGACGAACAGTTCGCCGCCCAGGTACGACGCACTCCCGACGCCGTCGCCGTCACCGGCCCGGACGGCACCCTCAGCTACGCGGAGCTGGACCGCCGGGCCAACCGGCTCGCCCGGCTGCTGCTCGCCCGGGGCGTCGCCGCGGACACCCCGGTGGCGGTCGCGATGTCGCGCTCCGTCCGGCAGGTCGTCGCCCTGCTGGCGGTGCTCAAGGCCGGTGCCGCCTACCTTCCGCTGGACCCCGCCGATCCGCCGGCGCGGATCCGCGCGCTGCTGGCCGCCAGCGGGAACCCCCCGGTGCTCACCTCCGGCGACGCCGTGGCACTGCCCGGCGACCACCCGCGGATCGACGCGGACGCCGACCTGACCGGGCTGCCCGACACCGCGCCGCCGCGCCGGAGCCACCCGGAGAGCCTCGCCTACGTCAGTCACACCTCCGGTTCGACCGGGGCCCCGAAGGGGGTCGCCGTCCCGCACCGGGCCGTGCTACGGCTGGTCCACCGCCCCGACTACCTGCGACTCGGGCCGGACGAGCGGGTGCTGCACCTGGCGCCGGTCGCCTTCGACGCGGCGACCCTGGAGCTGTGGGGCAGCCTGCTCAACGGCGCCTGCCTGGTGGTCGCCCCGGCCGGTCCGCTCGGCCCGGCCGAACTCGGCCGGCTGCTGCGTACCGAGCGGATCAGCGTGCTGTGGCTGACCGCCGGCCTGTTCCACCAGGTCGTGGAGACCGCGCCGGACGGCCTGGCCGGGGTCGGACAGCTCCTGGCCGGGGGAGACGTGCTCGATCCCGGAGCGGTCCGCACCGCGCTGCGCGTCCGCGGCGGCCAACCGCTCGTCAACGGGTACGGCCCGACCGAGAACACCACCTTCACCTGCTGCCACCGGATGACCGACCCGGACGCGGTACCGGATCCGGTCCCGATCGGGCGGCCGGTGCCGCGTACCACCGTCTACGTTCTGGACGACCAGCTGCGGCCGGTGCCGGTCGGGGTGCCCGGCGAGCTCTACACCGGCGGCGACGGGCTGGCCCGGGGTTACCTCGGCCGGCCGGGCCTGACCGCCGAACGCTTCCTGCCCGACCCGTTCTCCCGCACCCCGGGAGCCCGGATGTACCGGACCGGAGACCGGGTCCGCTGGCGGCCGGACGGCACCCTGGAGTTTCTCGGTCGGGTCGACCGCCAGGTGAAGATCCGCGGGTTCCGGGTGGAGCCGGCCGAGGTGGAGGCGGTACTGCGCGCTCATCCGGCGGTCGGCGAGGCGGCGGTCGTGGTCGACGGCGACGGCGAACGCCGCCGGCTGCTCGCCTACCTCACCCCGGCGGCGGGTGGGCCCGCGCCCGACACGGCCGGGGTGGCCGCGTACGCCGCGACCCGGCTTCCCCCGTACCTGTGCCCGGCCGGATACGTCGTGCTTCCGGCGCTGCCGCTGAACCGCAACGGCAAGGTCGACCGGAAGGCGCTCCCGGCACCCCCGCCTCCGGCCGCCCCGCCCGTCGCCCCACCGACCGACCCGACCCAGGCCGCCCTCGCCGCGCTCTGGACGGAGCTGCTCGGCGTCGGCGTGGGCCACCGCGACGACGACTTCTTCGCGCTCGGCGGCAACTCGTTGCTCGCCACCCGGCTGGCCTTCCTGGCGGCCGAACGGTTCGGGGTGGAACTGCCGATCCGTGCCGTGTACGACTGCCGGACCCTGGCCGGCCTGGCCGCCGAGATCGACCGGCGGCGGGCCACGCCGGCGAACGGCCAACCGGCGATCGTCGCCCGGGACCGCGCCCGGTACCGGGTCCGCACCGCGGTGGATCACCTGGTCCGGCCGACCCCCGGCCGGTGGGCGATGTGGCGGTGGGTCGGGTTGCGGGCCGCCGGGTTCCCGATCGAGCCGCTGATCCGGCTCGGCGACCCGCGCCTGGTCGCCGCCGCCGACGCGGTACAGCAGAGCGAGGAGCACCTGGCCCGGGCTCGCCGGGAGATGATCGACCTGCTCCGGCAGGGCCGCCTGGCCGGTCGCCCCGACGAGCGGTCCCGGTGGAACCGGGCCGACCGGCAGGTCCGCCAGGGCGGCCTCCCCGACCCGATGCCGTACGCCGCCGACGAGGCGCTGGCGCGTCGGTTGGCGGAGGCCCGGCACGCGCTCGCCGACGCCCTCGACGGACTCGCCGCCACCGAGGAGGCGTTCACCCGTGCCTGGCAGACGGCGAGCGCCGACCGCTCCGCCGCGCTGCGCGCCGCCGCCGCGGACCCCCGCTTCCGCGAGGCGGTGACCTGGCAGAACCGGCACGCGGTACGCACCGGACTCGACCGGCTGCTGGCCGGCGACCCGGCCAGCCGCGACTCGCAACGCCGCCAGCACGAGGCGCTGGTCGCCACCTACCTGCAGCGGTACTGCGCGAAGAACGACACCATCGGCTTCTTCGGCCCGGTCGGATGGGCGCGGATCACCGACCAGGACGCCCCGCTGCGGGTCGAGCACGGCGCGGCACCGCTGGCCACCCGCACCGTCTACTTCGAGAACTGGGCGGTGGCGGAGCTGGCCGAGGTGCTGACGCACCGTGACCCGGCCCTGCGACCCTGGCTGGTCCCGCGTCGGCTGCCCTTCGTCGCCGTCGACGACGGGAGTCTCCGGCTGCCGCTGACCCCGCCGATCCCGCTGTCCCCCGCCACGGCCCGGCTCCTTGCCGCCTGTGACGGTGTCCGCACCGCCGGCGACATCGCCGCGGAGCTGGTCGCCGACCCGGACAGCGGGTTGCAGACCCCGGAACAGGTGTACGAACTGCTCGCCCAGCTGCGCGACGCCCGCCGCATCACCTGGTCCCTGGAGGTTCCCAAGGAGGACCTCTTCCCGGAACGGGCGCTCCGACAGCGACTGGGCACGGTGGACGATCCGGCCGTTCGCGAACCGGCCATGGCCGCCCTCGACGAGCTGGTCAGGACGCGGGACGAGGTGGCCGCCGCCGCGGGCGACCCGGATCGGCTCGGCGCGGCGCTGGCCGGCCTGGAGGAGACGTTCACCCGGCTGACCGGCAACGCCCCGACCCGCCGCGCCGGGCGGGTCTACGCCGGGCGCACCCTGGTCTACGAGGACTGCCGTGCCGGCACCGAGGTCACCCTCTCGCCGGCGCTGACCGCCACCCTGTGGCCCGCGCTCGGCCTGCTGCTGGACAGCGCCCGGTGGTTCACCTTCGCCGGCGCGGCGCTGTTCCGGCGGGCCTGTCAGGAGCGGTACCGGGAACTCGTGCAGCGCGGTGGGGAGTCGACGGTGCCCTTCGCCGACTTCTGGCTCTGGGCCAACGACCTCCTCTTCGATCTGCCCGAACGGCTGGTCGCGCCGGTCGTGCGCGGGCTGCGGGACCGGTGGGCCCGGATCCTGCCACCGATCGCCGCCGGGACCCGGCGCGTCGAGGTGGCCAGCGCGGACATCGCCGAGCGGGTCGCCGCCGAGTTCGCCGCGCCGCGTCCCGGCTGGGCCGGCGCGTACCAGCACAGCCCGGACGTGATGCTCGCCGCGGCCAGCGTCGAGGCGATCGCCCGGGGCGACTTCCGCTGGGTGGTGGGCGAGGTGCACCCGGGGGTCAACACGCTGCGGTCGGCGCTCTTCGTCGCCCAACACCCGCGGCCCGCCGAACTGGTCGCCGCTATGGAGACGGACCTGCCGGGTCCCCGGGTCGTGCTCGCCGCCACCGGCGAGGAGGGCGGCGCGCCCGCCCGGCTCACCGACAAGCTGGTCACCGACCGGGACCTGCGGCTGGTCTTCGGCCACGACAGTTGTGGGCTGGACCCGCGTACCTCGGTCGCGGTCGCCGACTGCGTGCTGGAGGAGCGGGGCGGTGCCCTGGTGGTCCGCAGCCGGGACGGCCGGTACGCGCTGCCGCTGGCCGAGGTGGTGGGCGAGGCGCTGATGATCCACCTGCTGCAGCGCTTCGACATCCGCCAGCCGGCCGACCACCAGCCGAGGATCACCGTCGACCGGGTGGTCATCGCCCGGGAGACCTGGCGGTTCGCCGCCGGCGACCTCGACTTCGCCGACACGGCCGACGAGGCGACCCGGTTCCGGCAGGTTCGGCGCTGGCAGCGGGCCAGCGGGCTGCCCCGGTACGTCTTCGTCGGCACCCCGGTGGAGAAGAAGCCGTTCTTCGTCGACTTCGCCAGCCTCGCCGCGGTCGACGGACTCGCCCGCGCGGTGCGGCGCACGGTCCGGTCCGCCGGCCCGGACGCGGTACTGCGGTTCAGCGAGATGCTGCCCCGCCCCGACCAGCTCTGGCTCACCGACGCGGACGGCAACCGGCGCACCGCCGAGTTCCGACTGGTAGCCGTGGACCGTCCCCAGACCCCGGAAGGTATTGCCACCGATGGCCGGTGACACGTTCGTCCTGCCGACCTCCTCCACCCAGCGTCGACTGTGGATGCTGGACCGGCTCACGCCGAACTCGCCGGAGTACAACATCGTCTGGGCGGTCCGGCTGACCGGCCCGCTGCGGGTCGCGGCGTTGGAGTCCGCCCTGACCTGGTTGGTCGGCCGGCACGAGGCCCTGCGGACCACCTTCACCGCCGTCGACGGTGAACCCGCCCAGGTGGTCGGCGAACCCTGGCCGGTGCGCCTGCCGGTCACCGAGGTGCCGGCCGACGCCGCCCGGCGGCTGCTCGACGAGGAGGGACGGGCGCCGTTCGACCTCGCCACCGGGCCGCTGCTGCGGGCCCGACTGCTCCGCCTCTCCGCCGAGGAACACCTGCTGATCCTGGTCGTGCACCACATCGTCGCCGACGGCTGGTCGTTCGGTGTCCTCTTCCCGGAGCTGGCCCACGCCTACGCGGCGGCCGTGGCCGGGACCGAGCCGGAGCTGCCGCCCCCACCGATCCAGTACGCCGACTTCGCCGTCTGGCAGCGGGAGCGGGCCGAGTCCGGCGGCGACGCACCGGCCCTGGAGTTCTGGCGGGACGCGCTGGCCGGCGCCCCGACCCTGCTCGACCTGCCCGCCGACCGGCCCCGCCCGGCCGAGCAGCGGTCCACCGGCGGGCTGCACTACTTCGACCTGCCGGCCGCGTCGGTGGCCGGGGTCCGGGCCCTGGCCGGCGCCACCGGGACCACCGACTTCGCGGTGCTGCTCAGCGCCTTCCAGGCACTCCTGCACCGGCTCACCGGGCAGCCGGACCTGCTGGTCGGGGTGCCGGTCTCCGGCCGGACCCGGCCGGAGACCCGGCAGGTGGTCGGGTTCTTCGCCAACACGCTCGCGATGCGGGCCCGGTTCGGTGACGGGACGACCTTCCGCGAGCTGCTGGCCGCGACCGGGGCGGCGGCGGTGGCCGCCCAGTCCCACCAGGACGTGCCGTTCGAGCAGGTCGTCGACCTCCTGGCGCCTCGGCGGAGCCTGGCGTACTCGCCGGTGGTCCAGGTGATGTTCGCCCTGGAGGAGCAGCCTGAACCGGTCGTCACCGCCGGGCTGCGGATCGCGCCCGAGCTGTGGGAGAACGGCACGGTCAAGTTCGACCTGACGCTCACCGTCGAGCAGCGTCCCGACGGGCTGCGCGGGCGCCTGACGTACCGCGACGACCTCTTCGACGCCGAGCGGATGCACCAGCTCGCCGACCAGTACCTCGCCCTGCTGGCCGGGGCGGTGGCCGACCCCGACACGCGGGTCGCCGAGCTGCCGCTGCTCGGCGACGCCGACCTGGCGCGGCTGCGGGCCGCCGGGGCGGCCGACCGGCTGGAACCACCGCCGTACGCCTCGGTCGCCGAACTGCTGGACCGGCACCCACCGGCGGATCCGGACGCGGTGGCGGTGGCCGGTCCCGACGGCGACCGGCTGACCTACCGGAGGCTCGCCCGCGACAGCAACCAGCTCGCCCAGCTGCTGCGCGCCTCCGGGGTCGGCCCGGACGTCCCGGTGGGACTCTGCCTGTCCCGCGGTCCGGCGATGGTCACCGCCGTCCTGGCGGTGTGGAAGGCCGGCGGCGGCTACCTGCCGCTGGACCCGCAGCTGCCGGTGGCCCGGCTGGCGGGGATGGCGGCCGACGCCGCGACCACCGGGCCCGGGCCGCTGGTGGTGATCACCGACCGGGCCAGCGCCACCCGCACCGGGGATCCCTGGCCAGCCGGGACCCGGGTGATCCTGCTCGACGACGGCCCGGACCCGGCGCGGCTGGCCGAGCTCCCGGACCGCGCCCCGGAGGTGTCCGGCCACCCGGACAGCCTCGCCTACCTGCTGTACACCTCGGGGTCGACCGGGGTGCCGAAGCCGGTGGCGGTCACCCACGGCGCGGTGGTCAACCTGCTGACCGCGTTCCACCGGCTGCTCCGGCTGACGCCCGCCGACCGGGTGGCGGCGATCACCACGCTCGCCTTCGACATCTCCGTCGTCGAGGTGGTGCTGCCACTCCTGGCCGGCGCCCGGATCGAGGTGTTCGAGTCGGCGGCCGACGCCGCCGCACTCCGCGCCGGGCTGTTGGCACGTGAGGTCACCGTGGTGCAGGCCACCCCGACAAGCTGGCGGATGCTGGTCGCCGCCGGCGGTGTACCGGCCGGGGTCCGGCTGCGGATCAGCGGTGGCGAGGCGCTGCCCCGCGACCTGGCCGACACCCTGGCCGCCGACGGTGCCACCGTGCTCAACGGGTACGGACCCTCCGAGACCACCATCTACTCCACCGCCGGGCCGGTGGCCGCCGGCACCGGCCCCGTCGACATCGGCACGGCGCTGGCCAACACCCGGGCGTACGTGCTCGACCCGGCCGGGCGGCCGGTGCCGCTCGGTGTGGTCGGTGAGCTGTACCTCGGTGGACGGGGCGTGGGCCGCGGCTACCCCGGCCGGCCCGGACTCACCGCCGACCGGTTCCGGCCGGACCCGTTCGCCGCCGAGCCGGGTGCCCGGATGTACGCCACCGGTGACCTGGCCCGCTGGCTGCCGGGCGGCCGGCTGGAGTACCTGGGCCGCGTGGACCACCAGATCAAGCTGCGCGGCTACCGGATCGAGCCGGGTGAAATCGAGGCGGCGTTGCGGGACCAGCCCGGCGTCCGTGAGGCGGTGGTGACGACGTGGCAGGCCGGACCGGACGACGTCCGGCTGGTCGGCTACGTCACGCCGAGCGACCCGCAGGCGCCGCCGGCCTGGCGCACCGTCCGGGAGGCCCTGGCCCGCCGGCTGCCCGACTACATGGTCCCGGCCACGCTGGTGGTGCTGGACCGGCTACCCCGGACCACCTCCGGCAAGATCGACCGGACCGCGCTGCCGGAGCCGTCGTGGCGGGACGACGCCGGCGACGGCGCCGGACGGTCCGCGCCGCGAAACCCCGTGGAGCGGCGTCTGGCCGAGCTCTGGTGCGCGGTGCTCGGGCTGCCCGAGGTCGGCATCCACGACAACTTCTTCGAGTTGGGCGGCCACTCGCTCACCGCCACCCGGCTGATCGCCCGGATCCAGACCACGTTCGGCGTCGACCTGCCGCTGCGCCAGCTCTTCGCGGCACCGACCGTCGCCGAACTCGCCGTACTGATCTCGCCAGACGGCAGCGAACCGGCGGTCGGCGCGGATCCGACCGGCCGGGCGGCGGGTCCCGGGCCCCGGGACGCGCGCGGCGTCGCGGCCGACGTCGTCGGACCGGCCGGCCAGGCCGCCGGGCGCCGCGATCCGGAGCGCCTGCTCGCGTCGCTCGACGACCTTTCCGACGGTGAGATCGACGAGCTGCTCAACACCCTGATCGCGGAGGAGGAGGGCGCGTGAGGCGAGCGGGAGGGGAGGACGCCGTGACCGGGGCGGTCACCCGACCCGGGCAACGGGGTCACGACGACACGCACACCGGGGTGGCGTCGTGACCGCGCAACGACCCCGAGTGGCGATCGTGGGGGCCGGTCTGGCCGGCTCCCTCGCCGCGGTGTACCTGGCCCGACGTGGGTACGCCGTCGACGTCTACGAACGCCGGGAGGACCCCCGGGTGGCCCCGGCCGGGATCACCGGCCGGTCCATCAACCTCGGGCTCTCCGCGCGCGGGATGCGGGCCCTGCAGGAGGTCGGCCTGTTGACCGACGTCCTGAAGCGGAGTGTTCCGATGCGGGGGCGGGTGGTGCACAGCCCGGACGGGTCGACCAGCTTCCAGCCGTACGGGGTGCGCGAGCACGAGATCCTGTACTCGGTGCTCCGCGACGAGCTCATCGCCCTGCTGGTGGACGCCGCCGAGGCCCACCCGGCGGTCCGGTTCCACTTCGGACGGCGGTTGCGGCGACTGGACCGGGAGCGCCCCGCGATCACGGTGCTCGCCGCGGACGGCACCGAGGAGGAGATCCCGGCCGACCTGGTGGTCGGCGCCGACGGCGCGTTCTCCACGGTGCGCCAACAGATGCAGCACGGCCTGCGGGCCAACCACAGCCAGGAGTTCCTGGACTGGGGTTACACCGAGCTGACCATCCCGGTCGGAGACGACGGCCGGCCCCGGGTACGCCTGGAGGCGTTGCACGTCTGGCCCGGCGAGCGCGGCCTGATGGTCGCGCACCCCAACCTGGACGGTTCGCTGACCTGCTCGCTGTTCCTGCCGTTCGAGGGGCCGGCCAGCTTCGCCGCGCTCACCTCGGCCGAGGAGGTTCACGCGCTGTTCCGGCAGGACTTCCCGGACGCCATCGCGCTCATGCCACGGCTGGCCGAGGAGATCGCGACGCATCCGGTGGGACAGCTGGTCACCATCCGGACCGCACCCTGGCGTTACGCCGACCGGGTGGTGTTGATCGGCGACGCCTGCCACGCCGTCTACCCGTTCTACGGGCAGGGCATGAACGCCGCGTTCGAGGACTGTCTGGTGCTCGACGAGTGTCTGAGCCGGTATCCGGACCGGGGAACGGCGCTGGCCGCCTTCGAGAACGCCCGTCGGCCGCACACCGACGTCCTCGCCGAACTGTCCAAGCAGAACTTCGTGGAGCTGCGCGACCGGGTGCACCGGCCCGGGTACGCGGTCCGTGCCGCCGTCGACCGGGCGCTGGCGCGGCTGCTGCCGGGGCGCTGGACGCCGCTCTACACCATGGTCGCGCACACCACCACTCCGTACGCCGAGGCGCTGGCGCGGTCCCGGCGTCAGGACCGTCTGTTGCGCGGGGTGGCCGCCGGCGCGCTCGCCACCGGCGCGGCGCTGGTGGCGTACGCGGGTCGCCGGGCCGTCCGTGGTGGCCGCGCCACCGTCAGCCACACGAAGCCGGGGAGGCGGCCATGCTGATCCATCCGGACCATCCGCGGTGCGTCCTGGTGACACAGTCCGACGTGCTGGACAAGGACCCGGACCATCCGATGCTGCAGGGGGTTGCCGACCAGCTCCGTGCGGTGTTCCGCTGGGCCCGGGAGTACCTGTGCCAGCCCCACCCGGAGCTCGGCCGCAAGGGCCCGGTCTGCCCGTTCGTGCAGGGAGCGCTGGACCGGGGGACGTTCTTCCTCGCGGTCCACCGCGGCGAGACGGTGCGCCCCGGCGAGCTGGACGACGTGCTGTTGGTCTACCGGGACTGGTTCCGGGAGCTGGAGCCGCGCACCGGCCCGGCCGCGCAGTTCAAGACGATCCTGCTCATCCTTCCCGACCTGCCGCAGGCGGCGGCGACCGAGGTGGTGGACGCGACCCAGGCGCGGCTGAAGCCGCGGTACGTGGCGGAGGGCCTGATGATCGGCGAGTTCCACGATGGACCGCCGCCCAAGGGAGGTCTGTGGAATCCGGACTTCCGGCCGCTGCGCAGCCCGGTGCCGCTGCTGGCGATCCGGCACATGGTTCCATCCGACTTCCCGTTCCTGGCCGACCGTCGGGATTTCGTCGCCGCCTATCTGCGGCTGTTCGGTGGTAGCGTCCCGTCGGCGCTGCGTTCCCGGGTCCAGGAGGCGGCCGCGCGCTTCGGCCTGACCACCAGCATCGAGGAGGGATCGTGACAGCGCAGTCGGCGCCCGAACCAGCCGCGAAGCGCGCCCTGCTGGCCCGACTGCTGGCCGAGCGGGCCAACGCGCCGCGGACCTTCCCGGTGTCGTTCGGCCAGCGGCGGCTGTGGTTTCTCGACCGGTTCGACCCCGGGAATCCGGTCTACGCCGTGCCGGTCGGGTTCCGGGTCAGCGGACCGCTGGACGTGACCGCGCTGCGCGCCGCGGTGGACCTGGTGGTGTCCCGACACGCCGCGTTGCGGACCACCTTCGCCGACGCCGGGGGCGAGCCGGTGGCGGTGGTTCGGCCCGGGGCGACCGCCGGGTTCGAGGTCACCGACCTGGGTGGCACGGCGGACGCGGCCGAGGAGGCGGTCCGGCTGGTCTGGCAGGAGGCACGCCGCCCGTTCGACCTCGCCAACGGGCCCCTGATGCGGGTCCGGGTGATCCGGGTCGCCGACGACGAGCACTACCTGTCCTTCTGCCTGCACCACATCGTCTGTGACGCCTGGTCGCTCGGGGTGCTGTTCAGGGAGCTGAACACCGCGTACGGGGCGCTGCGCGACGGCGGTACGCCCGAGCTGCCGCCGCTGCCCGCCCAGTACGCCGACTTCGCCACCTGGCAACACGACCGGCTCTCCGGTCCCGCGCTGCAGGCACAGCTGGACTACTGGCGGGAGCACCTGCGCGGGGCGCCCGCGCTGCTGACCCTCCCCACCGACCGGCCACGACCGGCGACCCGGTCCCACCAGGGCGCCGTGTACTACTTCGACCTGCCCGCCCCACTGCTGCGCCGGCTGGAGGAGTTCAACCGGGCCAACGGGGTGACCATGTTCATGACCATGCTGGCCGGGTTCGCCGGGCTGCTGTCGCGGTACAGCGGCCAGGACGACCTGGTGATCGGCACCCCGGTCGCCGGCCGTACCCACCCCGACCTGGAGTCGATGATCGGCTTCTTCGTGAACACCCTGGCGCTGCGGGTCTCCACGGCCGGCGCGCCGAGCTTCCGCGAGCTGGTCGACCGGGCCAGGGAGACGGCGCTCGGCGGGCTGAGCAACGCCGAGGTGCCGTTCGAGAAGCTGGTCGAGGAGCTGCAACCGGAGCGCAGCCTCGGGCACACCCCCGTCTTCCAGGCGCAGTTGATCCTGCAGAACGCCCCCGCCACCGGGCTCGCCCTGCCCGGCACCACCGCCACCTCGCTGCACGTGGACAGCGGCACCACCAAGTTCGACCTCACCCTGGTCGTCGAGCTGTCCGGCGGCGGGGGCCCGGCCCTCGCGTTCGAGTACGACAGCGTCCTCTTCGACCGCGAGACCGTCGCCCGGATGGGCCGGCACCTGATCGTGCTGTTGGAGGCCGGTGTCACCGATCCCGGTCGGCCGGTGACGGAGATCCCGCTGCTGACCGGGGTGGAGCGCTGGCGGTCCCTGGTGGAGTGGAACGCCACCGCGCGCGGCCTGCCGCCGATCGGGTCCGTGCTCGAACTGCTGCTCGACGGGGACGCGGGTGGTGAACCCGGTTCGTCCGAAGATCCCGGGCCGGCCGACGGGTCCGCGCCGGCCGCGGTGAGCGGGCCGGACGGAAGCCTCGACCGGGAGACCCTCGTGCGGCAGGCCGACCGGCTCGGTCGGC
>CALGAM010000014.1 GCA_937951935.1 uncultured Micromonospora sp.
CCCCTCCCCGGCGGTCGACGGCGAGGCCGGGCGGGTCGGCACCGGTCACGGCCGGCACCGTCCTCACCCGACAGGCGCTCAACCGGGCCACCCTCGCCCGGCAGCTCCTGCTGGAACGGGCGACCATGCCGGTCGAGGCCGCGCTCCGCCACCTGGTGGGCCTGCAGGCACAGTCCCCGCAGGCCCCGTACGTGGGACTGTGGAGCCGACTGGACGGGTTCGACCCGGACGTCCTCAGTCAGCTCATCGTCGACCGGCGCGCGGTGCGGATCGCCCTGATGCGCGGCACCGTCCACCTCGTCACCGCGGGCGACGCCCTGGGGCTGCGCCCGCTGGTGCAGCCGATCTACGACCGGGACCTGCGGCTCAACCCCCTCCACGCAGCGGCGCTGCGGGGTCTCGACCTCGACGCGCTCGCCGCCGCCGGCCGCGAGCTGCTGGCGGCCGCCCCGCTGCCCAACACCGAGCTGGGCGCGGCGCTGGCGCGGCGCTGGCCGGACCGGGCGCCGACGTCCCTGGCGTACGGGGTCCGCAACCTGCTGCCGCTGGTGCAGGTGCCGCCGCGTGGACTCTGGCGGCGGGCCGGACAGCCGGTGCTGACCACCGCCGAGGCCTGGCTGGGCCGACCGCTGCGGGCGATGGACGCCGCCACCATGGTCACCCGGTATCTGGGTGCGTTCGGTCCGGCCACCGTCGCCGACGTCCAGACCTGGTCCGGGCTGACCGGGCTGGGCGAGGTCGTCCGACGGCTCCCGCTGGTCCGGTTCCGCGACGAGCAGGGGCGGGAACTCGTCGACCTGCCGGAGGCGCCACGTCCCGACCCGGACACTCCGGCGCCGGTGCGCTTCCTGGCCGACTTCGACAACCTCCTGGTGTCGCACGCCGACCGTACGCGGTTCGTCAGCGACGAACACCGGGCCGTCATGGCACGGCACCGGTACTCCCGGGCCGTCCTGGTCGACGGCATGGTCGCCGGGGTCTGGACCGCCACCCGTCAGCGACGGACCGCGACCCTGAGGATCCGGCTTCTCGCCCGGATCTCCGCCCGCCGTCGCACGGAGTTGACCGAGGAGGGCGACCGGCTGCTCGGTTTCGTGGAACCGGCCGCCGCGACCCGCGCGGTGCTCGTCGAGGGACCGTAGCGCCGGACCGTCCGCCGCGCACACCACCGCCACGCGGTGTGCGGACCGGGTGTTCCCCCGTGCCGGCATCCGGCGCGGGGGCGACCGGCGTGACGGCCCACCCGGGTGCCGTCAGCCGACGGCCGCCATGATCTCGTCGGAGACGTCGAAGTTGCTGTAGACGTTCTGCACGTCGTCCGAGTCCTCAAGGGCCTCGATCAGCTTGAAGACCTTGCGGGCCCCCTCCTCGTCCAGCGGCACGGTGACGCTGGGGATCAGCGAGGACTCGGCCGACTCGTACTCGATTCCGGCGTCCTGCAGCGCGGTCCGGACGGCGACCAGATCACCCGGCTCGCAGACCACCTCGAACGCCTCGCCGAGGTCGTTGACCTCCTCGGCCCCGGCGTCCAGGACGGCGAGCAGCACGTCGTCCTCGGAGAGGCCCGCCTTGGGGACGATCACCACGCCCTTGCGCGAGAACAGGTAGGACACCGAACCGGCGTCGGCCAGCGATCCCCCGTTGCGGGTCAGTATGGTGCGCACCTCGGTCGCGGCCCGGTTGCGGTTGTCGGTCAGGCACTCGATCAGCAGCGCGACCCCGCCCGGGGCGTATCCCTCGTACATCACGGTCTGCCAGTCGGCGCCGCCGGCCTCCAGGCCGGAGCCGCGCTTGACCGCGCGTTCGATGTTGTCGTTGGGGACGGAGTTCTTCCTCGCCTTCTGGATGGCGTCGTAGAGCGTCGGGTTGCCGGCCGGGTCGCCGCCACCGATGCGCGCCGCGACCTCGATGTTCTTGATGAGCTTGGCGAACATCTTACCGCGCTTGGCATCGATGACCGCCTTCTTGTGCTTCGTCGTCGCCCACTTTGAGTGGCCGGACATACCCCAAACCTCCGTTGCTCGCCACCGTCCGCGCCGACCGCACCGCGCGTCATCTGGACGATAAACCGCAGGACCGACGTCCAATCCTACCGACGCCGCCCGCGCCCGCTCACCCCCGGCACGTCCGGCCGGGCGGCCGGGCCCGACGGCCGCGGCAGGTGGCGGGCGGGCCGCGGGCGGCCGGTGGCGTCCGATCGCCACGCCCGGTGCCTCAGGCCCGCCGCACCAGCTCCACGAAGTAGCGGTGCATCCGGCTGTCCCCGGTCAGCTCGGGGTGGAAGGCGGTGGCGACGGCGTTGCCCTGGCGGACCGCGACGATCCGACCGGCGGCCGGGCCGGCGACAACCCGTCCGAGCACCTCCACCCCGTCGGCGACCCGCTCGACCCAGGGCGCGCGGATGAAGACGCCGTGGACCGGCCCGCCGGGGATCGCGGCGATGGGCACCGGCGCCTCGAAGGAGTCGACCTGCCGTCCGAACGCGTTGCGCCGCACGGTCATCTCGATCCCGCCGAAGCTCTGCTGGTCGGGCCGGCCGTCCAGCACCTCGGTCGCCAACATGATCATTCCCGCGCAGGAACCGTAGACCGGCATGCCCGCGGCGATCCGCTTGCGGATCGGCTCCAGCAGGTCGTACGCCTCGGCGAGCTTGCTGATGGTGGTCGACTCGCCACCGGGGACCACCAGCCCGTCGACCCGCTCCAGCTCCTCGGGCCGACGGACCGGGCACGCCGAGGCACCCGCCGCGACCAGCGCGGCCACGTGCTCCCGCACGTCACCCTGCAGCGCGAGGACCCCGATCGTCGCCTCCGCCAACGTTCGCTCACCAGCCCCGCTCAGCCAGCCGGTGCGGCACCGGAATGTCGTCCACGTTGATCCCGACCATCGCCTCGCCGAGCCCGCGCGACACCTTGGCCAGCACGTCCGGGTCGTCGTAGAAGGTGGTCGCCTTGACGATCGCGGCGGCCCGCTTGGCCGGGTCGCCGGACTTGAAGATCCCGGAGCCGACGAAGACACCCTCGGCGCCGAGCTGCATCATCATCGCCGCGTCCGCCGGGGTGGCGATGCCGCCCGCGGTGAAGAGCACCACCGGCAGCCTGCCGGTCTCGGCGACCTCCTTGACCAGCTCGTACGGCGCCTGCAGCTCCTTGGCCGCGACGTACAGCTCGTCGGGCGGCAGCGAGGTGAGCCGCTTGATCTCGGCCCGGATCCTCCGCATGTGGGTGGTGGCGTTGGAGACGTCGCCGGTTCCCGCCTCGCCCTTCGACCGGATCATGGCGGCGCCCTCGGCGATCCGCCGCAGCGCCTCGCCGAGGTTGGTGGCCCCGCAGACGAACGGCACGGTGAAGGCCCACTTGTCGATGTGGTGGGCGTAGTCGGCCGGGGTCAGCACCTCGGACTCGTCGATGTAGTCGACGCCGAGCGCCTGCAGGATCTGCGCCTCGACGAAGTGGCCGATCCGGGCCTTGGCCATCACCGGGATGGAGACCGCGTTGATGATGGCCTCGATCAGATCCGGGTCGCTCATCCGGGCCACCCCGCCCTGGGCTCGGATGTCCGCCGGGACCCGCTCCAGCGCCATGACCGCGACCGCACCGGCATCCTCGGCGATCTTGGCCTGCTCCGGGGTGACGACGTCCATGATCACGCCGCCCTTGAGCATCTCGGCCATGCCGCGCTTCACCCGGGCGGTGCCGACGACCGGGGCGGCACCCTGCTCCGGGCTCTTCGCGGACGGGCCGGAACCGGACTGGACGGTGGATTCGGACACGGCGTTCTCGCTCCTCGACACGTGTGGTGGCTGGAAATCCGGCTTCGATGCTACGCGGAATGCAACGTCAGGCCGACAGCCAATCACACCCCTGGTGGCCTGCCCTGTGGCCCGGCTCACCGCCGGCGACCAGGGCCGCGCACCCGACCCGCCCGGCGGCGCGGGCGCCGACGACGGTCAGCCGACCGACAGCCCGGGACGGGTGTTCAGGATCGGGTCGTCGATGTCGAAGTACCGGGGCGCCTCGTGCTTGCGGGCCATGCCCAGCAGCCGGATCAGGGGCCGACGCCGCAGCGAGAGCGCGTCCCGGACCAGGTCGGTGTGCACCTGGCGGGCCAGGGCCAGCCGACGGCTGGCCGAGATCACCGCCTCCGCGGCCGGGTCGTCCGGTTCCAGCGGAACCAGCCGCAGTTGCCGGGTGAGGTCGTTCTCCGCCGCCTCCCGCTCGTCGCCCTCGGCGTCCAGCGCGATCCGGGCCGCCGCGTACAGCTCGATCGAACCCCGCTCCTCCGCGAGCACGGCCGCGGCGGCGGCCCGGCGGAGCAGGTGCGCGTCGAGCGCACGGGCCGCCGACGTGACCCGGGCGTGCAGGCGGTCGACCCGGGCCGCCGTCCAGGTCAGGTACGCCGACACCAGGACAACCGCGGCGACGAGGCCCACCACCCACCCCATGCCCGGCATCGTAGTGCGCGCCCGGTAACAAACCCCTGGCACACCAGGCGTCGGGGCGCGGGGCCGGGGCGGACGCGACGGATCACCGCACCGACGTGGACCCGGCCGGCGGGGCGGGAGGATCAGGTCGGCCCGATCCACTCCTCGTCCAGCACCCGACCGTCGGTGGCCTCGATCGCGGTGGCGTACACCTCCAACACCCGCCGGGCGATCGTCGGCCAGTCGAAGGCCGTCACGACCTCCCGCGCGCGGGCCGACAGCTCCGCGCGGCGGGCCGGATCGTCCAACAGCGCCTCGATGGTGTTCCGGAGCGCCACCGGGTCCCCGG
Organism: uncultured Micromonospora sp.; assembly: GCA_937951935.1. GTDB lineage: Bacteria > Actinomycetota > Actinomycetes > Mycobacteriales > Micromonosporaceae > Plantactinospora. The sequence goes on from CALGAM010000014.1 coordinate 4,773, forward strand.
TCGGGAACAGCTCGCCAGCCCGGCCGCCGTCCAGAACCCGGCGGAAGGCGTCCAGGTCGCTGGCGACCACGGTCGCCCCGGCGGCCATCGCCTCGGTCAGGATCATGCCGAAGGACTCGCCACCGGTGTTCGGCGCGACGTAGAGGTCGACGCTGCGCAGCATCCGCGCCTTCTCCTCCTCGGTCACCCGGCCGAGGAAGGTGATCTGCTCCCGCAGCTTCGGCGGGACCCCCTCGTGCACGTCGGCCAGATCCCCCGGGCCGGCGACGAGGAGCCGCAGTCCGGGCCGCCGTGACGCCAGCGCCACGAACGCCTCCCGCAGCACCGCGAACCCCTTGCGCGGCTCGGTGAACCGGCCGAGAAACCCGAGCGTGCCGCCCTGTCCCGGTCCGCACGGCCCCGGCCAGCCGGGCAGGGGCTCCGCGTTGGCGAACCTCGCCACCGCCACCCCGTTGGGGATCTCCACCGCGCCGCCGCCAAGGTGTTCGACCTGCACCTTCCGGGCCAGCGCGCTCACCGCGATCCGGGCGGTGATCCGCTCCAGCACGAGCTGGAGCACCCCGTGCGCGACGGCGAGGGCGCGGGACCGGGTGATCGCCGTGTGGAAGGTCGCCACCACCGGCCCCCGGGCGGAGAGCACGGCGAGCAGGGACAGGCTCAGCGCCAGCGGTTCGTGGACGTGCAGCACGTCGAACCGCCCCCGGGCCAGCCAGCGCCGCACCCGGGCGGTGGAGACCGGGCCGAAGGTGACCCGGGCGACCGAACCGTTGTACGGCACCGGCACGGACCTGCCGGCCGGCACGACGTACGGCGGCAGCGGCGAGTCGTCGTCCGCCGGTGCCAGCACGCTCACCTCGTGTCCGAGGCCGATCAGCGCCTCGGCGAGGTCCATCACGTGGTTCTGCACCCCGCCGGGCACGTCGAGGGAGTACGGGCAGACGATGCCGATCCGCACTGCTTCCCCCTCCCCTCAGGCCGGCCCGGCCGCCCGGTCCGCCGGTGACTCCGCAGCGTGGTCCGGCGTCGCCGGTGGCCGTGGTGCCCCGGCCGAGGGCACCGGCGGCTCGTCGATCCAGACCCGCTGCAGCATGTGCCAGTCCTCCGGGTGCGCGGCGATGCCGGCGGCCAGCTCGTCCGCCACCCGCTGGGTGAGGAGCCGGACCCGGACGTCGAGCGGACCGCTCTCCGGTCCCGGCACCTCCAGGGGGCCCACCAGCCGTGCGCGCGGCCCCTCGGGTTCGTACCACATGTGCGCCACGTACAGCGGTGCGCCGGTGCGGAGGGTGAGCAGGGCCGGACCGGCCGGCATCCGGGCCCGTCCGTCGAAGAACCGCACCTCCACCCCGCGGGTGGTGAGGTCCCGGTCGGCCAGCAGCGGCACGAGGTAACCCCGGCGGAGGTACTCGGTCAGGATGTCGAGGGGTGGTCGCTCGCTGCCCCGGATCGGGAAGATCTCCATGCCGAGCCGGCGTCGGAACGCCACGAAACGCTCGTACACCCCCTCCGGCTTCAGCCGCTCCATCACCGTGGCGATCGGCCAGCCGTGCGCGGTGACCCAGGCACCGGCGGCGTCCCAGTTGCCGGCGTGCGGCAACGCCACCACCACCCCCCGGCCGCTCGCCATCGCCGCCGTCAGCTCCTCGACGCCGTCGAGGCGGAAGAAGGTACGCAGCCGCGACCGGTCCAGCGACGGCAGGCGGAACACCTCGAGCCAGTAGCGGGCGTACGACCGCATGGCCCGGCGCACCAGGCACTCGAGCTCGACCTCGGGCAGGTCCGGGCCCACCACCCGCCGCAGGTTGGCGGCGAGCCGGACGGTACCCCGGCCCCGCCGGCGACAGGCGCGGTCGGCGGCGGCCTGGAACGCCGCGGCGGCGACCCGCTGTGGCAGGGCCCGCACCAGGCGCCAGCCCGCCAGGTAGGCGAACTCGATCGGCGTCACCAGGGCGCCCGCCGCCTCGCGACCCGGCGGCCGACCCCGGGTCGCGCCGTCGACCCGCCCGCCCTCACGCGTCCACGCCCAACTCGGCCTGCCGCGCCTGCTGGTAGACGTGCGCGATCCGCTGCCCGACGGTGAACAGGGCGACCGCGGCGAGCAGCCAGAGGGCGGCGGGCAACGCCCAGTCGAGGCCCAGACCGGCCAGCAGGGCACCGACCCCGACGATCAGGAGTCGTTCGGTCCGTTCGGCGACACCCACGTTGCAGGTCATCCCGAGGCCCTCGGCCCGGGCCTTGACGTACGAGACGAGGCCGCCGGCGACCAGGCAGATCAGCGCGGCGGCGACGCCGGGACGGTCGCCCTGGGTGGCCAGCCAGTACGCGACGGCGCCGAAGACCGCCCCGTCGGAGATCCGGTCCATGCTCGAGTCGAGCAGGGCACCGAACCGGGTGGACCCGCCCCGCAACCGGGCCATGGTGCCGTCGAGCATGTCGGTCAGGGAGAAGAACGCCACCACCAGCGCCCCGGCCACCAGGTGCCCCCGGGCACCGAGCACGATCGCCCCGACCAGCACGCCGAGCGTGCCGGTCACGGTGACGACGTTGGGCGTCGCCCCGACCCGCAGCAGGGCCCGGGCGACCGGTTCGACGATCCGGGCCATCCCCGCCCGAGCCGACACTTGGAAGATCCTCGCCATCGCGGTCCCACCATAACGGGCGGCGTACGACGGCGGTACGCCCGGTGGTGCATCCGTCGCCCCGCGGGCTTGTGTCACGTCTGTTACGGGTGTGAGATCGAGGCAGGGATGTGACGTCGCTCACTTCGTCGACCGGCGCGTGCCCGCCACACGGCAGGCCACCGGAGGCTGTCGCCGCGAAAGTCGCCAGGGCAGCTTCCGTCGCGCGCGGCGGTCGCCACAACCAACCGGCTGAGGGAGGTGCGCCCGATGGCGCAGAGGAGTCACGACAGGGGGGTCACCGGCCCGGCGCCGGTGGTGGACGAGCCCGGCAGGATCCGCAACGTGGTGCTGGTCGGCCACTCCGGGGCGGGCAAGACCACCCTGGTCGAGGCGCTGCTGGCGGCCAGCGGCACGATCTCCCGTCCCGGGACGGTGCTCGACGGCACCACGGTCTGCGACCACGACCCCGCGGCCGTCCGGCAACAGCGCTCGATCAACCTCTCCTGCGCGCCGCTGGTCCACGGCGGCGTCAAGATCAACCTCCTGGACACCCCGGGGTACGCCGACTTCGTCGGGGAGCTGCGCGCCGGTCTCCGGGCGGCGGACGCCGCGCTGTTCGTGGTCTCGGCCGTCGACGGGATGGACGGCGCCACCGCCGCGCTGTGGCAGGAGTGCGCCGTGGTGGGCATGCCCCGGGCGGTCGCCGTCACCCGGCTCGACCACCCGCGGGCCGACCTGGACGAGACGGTGGCGCTCTGCCAGCGGGTCTTCGGCGACAACGTCCTGCCGCTCTACCTGCCGATGCTCGACGACGACGGCGTCGCGGTGGTCGGGCTGATGGACCTGATCGGCCGCCGGGTCCTCGACTACTCCGCCGGAGCGCCGCCGGTGGTGCGCGACCCCGACCCCGAGCACCTTCCGGCGATCGCCGACGCCCGCGACGAACTCGTCGAGGGGATCATCGCGGAGAGCGAGGACGAGACCCTGCTGGACCGCTACCTGGCCGGCGATGAGATCGAGGTCGGGGTCCTGGTCGACGACCTGGAGACGGCCGTCGCCCGCGGGCACTTCTATCCGGTGGTGCCGGTCTGCGCCCAGACCGGGCTCGGTCTGGACCGGCTGCTCGAGGTGCTGACCTCGGCGTTCCCGACCCCGCTGGAGCGCGACCTGCCGGCGGTCACCCGTCTCGACGGCTCGCCGCACCCACCGCTGACCTGCGACCCGGACGGCCCGCTGGTCGCCGAGGTCGTCAGGACCACGATCGACCGCCACGTCGGGCGGGTCTCCCTCGTCCGGGTCTTCTCCGGCACCCTCCGCCCCGACCAGGTCGTCCACGTCTCCGGGCACGGCATGGCTGAGCGCGGCCACCCGGACCACGACGCCGACGAACGCGTCGCCCACGTCTACAGCCCGCTCGGTGCCACGCTGCGCGAGGTGCCGTACTGCGTGGCCGGCGACATCTGCGCGATCACCAAGTCCGGGACCGCGGAGACCGGGGACACCCTCTCCGGCCGGGACCGGCCGCTGCTGGTCTCGCCCTGGGAGATGCCGGAGCCGCTGCTGCCGGTGGCGGTCGCGGCGCGGAGCCGGGCCGACGAGGACGCCCTGGCGAGGAACCTGTCCCGGCTGGTCGCCGGCGACCCGACGTTGCGGCTGGAGCGCAACCCGGAGACCCACCAGCTGGTGCTCTGGTGCATGGGCGAGGCGCACGCCGAGGTGGTGCTGGAGCGGCTGCGCGGTGGCGGGGTCGACCTGGAGACCGAGCCGGTCCGGGTGCCGCTGCGGGAGACGTTCGCGGCCGCGTCCAAGGGGCACGGCCGACACGTGAAGCAGTCCGGCGGGCACGGCCAGTACGCCGTCTGTGACATCGAGGTGGAACCGCTGCCCCGGGGCGCCGGCTTCGAGTTCGCCGAGCGGGTGGTCGGCGGCGCGGTGCCGCACACCTACATCCCGTCGGTGGAGAAGGGGGTGCGGGCCCAGATGGAGCGGGGCGTCGTCGCCGGCTTCCCGGTCGTCGACATCCGGGTGACCCTGGTGGACGGGAGGGCGCACAGCGTGGACTCCTCCGACGCGGCGTTCCAGACCGCCGGTGCGCTGGCGCTGCGGGACGCGGCCGACAGGGGCCAGGTGATCCTGTTGGAACCGGTCGACGAGGTGGTCGTCCGGGTGCCGGACGGCGCGGTCGGCACGGTGATGAGCGACCTCTCCGGACGCCGGGGCCGGGTGCTGGGCACCGAGCCGGATCCCGCCGGAACCGACCACACGGTGATCCGGGCCGAGGTGCCGGCCACCGAGCTGCTCCGGTACGCCGTCGAGCTGCGCTCGATGACCTCGGGCGGCGGCACCTTCCGCCGCGCCTTCGCCCGGTACGAGCCGATGCCGGCGCACCTGGCGGAGCAGGTCAGGGCGACGCGCGACACCGCCCGCTGAGCGTCGGCCGAGCGCCGGGCGGGTCCGGACGGACCCCGCCCGGGCGGCCCGCTCAGGTGGTCGCCGCCGGCCAGGCCGCGGCGAGCAGGGCACGGGTGTCGGCCAGCAGCTGCGGCAGCACCTTGGTCCGGGCGATCACCGGCATGAAGTTCGCGTCCCCGCCCCAGCGCGGCACCACGTGCTGGTGCAGGTGGGCGGCGATGCCGGCGCCGGCCACCCCGCCCTGGTTCATCCCGAGGTTGAAGCCGTGGGCCCGGCTGACCCGCCGGATCACCCGCATCGCCGTCTGGGTGCAGGCGGCCAGCTCCGCCGTCTCGGCCTCGTCCAGCTCGGTGTAGTCGGCGACGTGCCGGTACGGACAGACCAGCAGGTGCCCCGGGTTGTACGGGTAGAGGTTGAGCACCACGAAGACCCGTTCACCCCGGTGCACCACCAGGTTGTCGTCACCCTCCCGCTCGGGCGCCAGGCAGAACGGGCAGCCGCTCGGCTTCTCGTGCCCCTCGCCCGGCCGGTCCTCCCCCGCGATGTACGTCATCCGGTGTGGGGTCCACAGCCGGTCCAGTCCATCCGGTGTGCCGATCTCCGGGTGTGAGGGGGCGCCTGTCACGCGACGATCCTACGACCCGCGTGCCGGTTTTCCACCAGCCGCTCCCGCCGGCCGGTGCCGGCCGGACCGGCACCCGGGCCGCGGCGGTGGTCCGGGCGTCCCGGGCCCACCGATCCGGCGGGCCCGGGGCCACCGGTCGATCAGGCGCCCGCGGACTGCGGCGCGGCGCTCGGCCCGACGTTGGTCCGGGACCGCACCACCTCGACCACGTGCGCCACCGCCTCGGCGAACGGTACGCCGTTGCGTTGCGACCCGTCCCGGTAGCGGAAGGAGATCGCGCCCGCCTCGACGTCGGCGTCCCCGGCGATCGCCATGAACGGGATCTTCTGCTGCTGCGCGGTGCGGATCTTCTTCTGCATCCGGTCGTCGGAGGTGTCGACCTCGGCGCGGATGCCCTCGGCGCGCAGCGCCGCGACGAAGTTCGCCAGGTGCGCGGTGTGCTCCTCGCGGATCGGGATCCCGACCACCTGCACCGGTGCCAGCCAGGCCGGGAAGGCCCCGGCGTAGTGCTCGGTCAGCACGCCGAGGAAGCGCTCGATCGAGCCGAACTTCGCCGAGTGGATCATGACCGGGCGCTGCCGCGAGCCGTCCGCCCTCTGGTACTCCAGGCCGAACCGGGCCGGCTGGTTGAAGTCGTACTGGATCGTCGACATCTGCCAGGTGCGGCCGATGGCGTCCCGCGCCTGCACGGAGATCTTGGGCCCGTAGTACGCCGCGCCGCCCGGGTCCGGCACCAGGTCGAGCCCGCTATCGCGGGCCACCCGCTCCAGCACCGCCGTCGCGGTCTCCCACTCCTCGTCCGAGCCGATGAACTTGTCCGAGTTCGGGTCGCGGGTGGACAGCTCGATGTAGAAGTCCTCCAGACCGAAGTCCCGCAGCAGGCCGAGGATGAAGTTCAGCAGGTGCCGGATCTCGTCGGGGGCCTGCTCCGGGGTGACGTAGGAGTGCGAGTCGTCCTGGGCGAAGCCCCGCACCCGGGTCAGGCCGTGGACCACACCGGACTTCTCGTACCGGTAGACCGAGCCGAACTCGAACAGCCGCAGCGGCAGATCCCGGTACGACCGCCCCCGCGACTTGTAGATCAGGTTGTGCATCGGGCAGTTCATCGCCTTGAGGTAGTAGGCGCTGCCCTCCAGCTCCATCGGCGGGAACATGGTCTCCGCGTAGTACGGCAGGTGCCCCGAGGTCTCGAAGAGCCCCTGCTTCGCCACGTGCGGGGTGCCGACGTACTGGAAGCCCTCCTCGATGTGCCGCCGGCGGACGTAGTCCTCCATCTCCCGCTTGATCACCCCGCCCTTGGGGTGGAAGACGGGCAGGCCGGACCCCAGCTCGTCGGGGAAGCTGAACAGGTCGAGCTCGCGGCCGAGCTTGCGGTGGTCGCGGCGGGCCGCCTCCTCCAGCAGCTTCAGGTACGCCTTGAGCGCGTCCCGGGTCGGCCAGGCGGTGCCGTACACCCGCTGCAGCTGCGGGTTGCGTTCGTTGCCCCGCCAGTAGGCGGCGGCCGAGCGCATCAGCTTGAAGGCCCCGATCAGCCGGGCGTTCGGCAGGTGCGGCCCCCGGCACAGGTCCGACCAGCAGACCTTGCCGGTCTCGGCGTCGAGGTTGTCGTAGATGGTGAGCTCCCCGGCGCCGACCTCCATCACCTCGCCGGCGTCCAGCCCGGCGCCGCCGCCCTCCACGCCGGCGCCCTTGAGCTCGATCAGTTCGAGCTTGTACGGCTCGTCCGCCAGCTCGCGACGGGCCTCCTCGAGGCTGTCGAAACGCCGCCGCCGGAACCGCTGGCCCGACTTGATGATCTCCTGCATCCGCTTCTCCAGCGTGGCGAGATCCTCGGGCTGGAAGGGCCGGTCGACGTCGAAGTCGTAGTAGAAGCCGTTCTCGATCGGCGGGCCGATGCCGAGCTTGGCCTCGGGAAAGACGTCCTGGACCGCCTGGGCGAGCACGTGCGCGGTCGAGTGCCGCAGCACGGTCAGCCCGTCCGGGGAGTCGAGCCGGACCGGTTCGACCGGGGTGTCGGTCTCCGGCACCCAGTCCAGGTCCCGCAGCCGGCCGTCGGGGTCGCGGACCACCACGATCGCACCCGGTCCGCTGGACGGCAGCCCGGCGGCGGCCACCGCGTCGGCCGCCGTCGTCCCGGCCGGGACGACGACGGGGTCGGCCACGGCGGGGGTACGGGGTTCGGACACGATGGCTCCTTCGATGTGGCGAGGTGAACAGGGTCCGATCGGGGGACGATACGGACCGCGCCGTTGTCGGCGACTGTGCAGATGCTATCGGTCCTGTCGCTTCCGCCTGCCGGCGCCGTACCCCGGCGTTAGATTGACGCCGTGAGCGCCCTGGACGCCATCGACGCGCTGAACCGCCGGTACCGCAGCTTCTTCGCCACCCGGCCCGCCGTGCCGTTCGCGGTGGCCGGGACGGACGGCGCGATCCGCAGCCTCGGCCCCGGCGACCCGAGGTTCACCATCGTGATCAAGGACGAGCGCGGGGCGCGGGCGCTGGCCGCCCTCGACCAGTTCGCGGTGGCGGTGGCGTACCTGCAGGGCTCGCTGGACGTCGAGGGCGACCTCGCCGCCGCGCTGCGGATGCGCGCCTTCTTCCCCGACCGGCACCCGATCGCCTTCCTCGGCCGGTTCCTGCCGGGACTGCTGCGCGGACGCCGCGAGGACGACCGGCGGGCCATCTCCCACCACTACGACGAGGACTCCGAGTTCTTCCTGACCTTCCTCGACCGGCGGCACCGCTGCTACACCGAGGGCGTCTTCGCCGCCGACGACGAACCGCTCGAGGACGCGATGACCCGGAAGATGGACCTGGCACTGCAGGCGCTGCAGGTCCGGCCGGGCGACCACGTGCTGGAGATCGGCGGTGGGTGGGGCGCCTTCGCCGAGTACGCCGCCCGGCGGGGGATCCGGGTCACCACCACCACCCTGTCCCGGGAGTCGGAGCGTTTCCTCACCGACCTCGTCACCCGCGAACGGCTGCCGGTACGGGTGGTCCGCCAGCACATCTTCGGCTACTCGCCCGGCGAGCGGTACGACGCGATCGTCAACATGGGGGTCACCGAGCACCTCCCCGACTACCGGACCACCCTGCGCAAGTACGCCGAGCTGCTGCGCCCCGGTGGCCGGATCTACCTGGACGCGCTGGCGATGCGCCGCAAGCACGCCGTCTCGACCTTCATGAAGCGGTATGTCTACCCGGGCGCCTCCGCCCCGCTGCTGCTGCACCAGTACCTGCGGCACGTGGCCCGTTCCCCGTTCGAGCTGGTCAGCCTCGTCAACGACCGACACAACTACTACCTGACCTGCCGGGAGTGGGCCCGTCGGCTGGACGCCGCCCGGGACGAGATCGTCCGGCGCTGGGGTGAGCCGCTGTACCGGCGGTTCCGGCTCTTCCTGTGGGGGTCGGCGGCCGGCTTCGACACCGGGCTGGTGCAGGCGTACCGCTGGGTGCTGCACCTGCCCGCCCGGTAGGGGCGTCAGCCGGCCCCGACCCGCCGACCGCCGATTCACCCGGCTTGCCACGGGCAGTACGGTCATCAGGTGGCCACGGTGCTTTTGGTCGAAGACGACCACGTCGTACGCGGAGCGATGCTCCGTTCCCTGGCCGACCGCGGGCACGCGGTGCACGCGGTCGGCACGGCGCTCGACGCCCTGCGCCGGGTTGCCGCCCAGACCCCCGACCTGGTCGTGTTGGATCTCGGGCTGCCGGACCTGGACGGCGCCGACGCGCTGCGGATGCTGCGCGGCATCACGGACGTACCGATCATCATCGCCACCGCCCGGGACGACGAGCAGTCGATCGTCCGGCTGCTGCGTGCCGGTGCCGACGACTACATGGTCAAGCCCTTCACCGGCGC
>CALGAM010000015.1 GCA_937951935.1 uncultured Micromonospora sp.
GTGATGGGGACGGCCCAGCACGCCCGGGAGAACGTGATGGGGACGGCCCAGCACGCCCGGGAGAGCATGACGGGGACGGCCCAGCACACCGGCGAGGGGGTGCGGCACGCCCGCGAGAGCGCCCAGGCGAGGCTGTCGGCCGCCTCCTCGGCCGCGGGCGAGCGGATGCACGCCGCGGGACAGGGCACCCGTCAGCAGGCGGAGGGGCATCCCCTCGCCGCCGGCCTGATCGCGTTCGGGCTCGGCGTCCTCACCTCGGCCCTGCTGCCGGCCACCCAGGCCGAACGCCGGGCGGTCGGGCGCCTGCGGCAGACGATGTCCGAGCACCCCGACCAGCTCGGGCAGGTCAGGCAACAGGCGACCGGGGCCGTACGGCAGGCGGGCGAGAGCCTGCGCGAGCCCGTGCAGCAGGCCGCCCAGTCGATCCGGTCGAGGGCGGGGCAGGAGGTGTCCGGGATCCGCGACGAGGCCCGTGGCGCCGCCCAGGATCTGCGTGGGCAGTTCCAGGAACGGGCGGGTGAGCTGCGCCACCGCTGACACCGAGGGGTAGCGGACCGTGGACCCCTGCCCGTCGCACCCGCCGACGGGTGGGGGTCCGGTGCGCGGCGTGCGGGCGGGCCGGCCCGGTGCGGCCCCGCGTCACCGCGTACGGCCGCACCACCGGCCCGGCATCCTGGTCGTACCAGACGTTCCCGCGGCGGCCGTCTCCACCGCTGCGCACCACGGATCACCCGGTCGGGCCGTCGGACTGTACGGGAAAGGTCGGCAGGTGCAGGTTCGCCTGGCCGGCAGCCACCGCGACCTCGTACGCCATGGTGTCGACGTCGGTGTCGCCGGCGAACTGTACGGCGAGGATCGCCCCGCCCCGGGTCGCGGTGACGAAGAGGAACGCCTCGTGCATCTGCACGATCACCTGACGCACGCCACCCGAACCGGCGTACCGGGCGGCGGACAGAGCCAGGGCCTGCAGCCCGGCGACGACGCTGGAAAGCTGTTCTGCCAGCTCGCGGTCGACCCCCTGGGAGACGGCGAGCAGCAGTCCGTCGGGGGAGAGCGCCACGGCGTGCTCGGCGGCCGAGACACGGTTCACGAATTCGTCGAGTATCTCGACCAGGGTGTCCGTCGTGACCACTGCGTGCGTCACCTGTCGTCCTCTCACTGCTGCTGGGGCGGTTGCCGATGGTCGTTCACGGGAGACACCGGCGGCTCGACCGTCGTCGACCAGTCGGATTCGGCGGGGCGGACCGGTGCACCGTTCGGGTGCGGGCCGGCGGCCCGGTGCGGGGCGCCCGCCGGCGGACCCTGGTGGGGCCGGCGGACCCGGACCGGGAGGGCTGGCGGCCCGTCCGCTGGCAGCGTCGGTGCGCCCCGCCGGCCGACGGCGGTGTCGACCGGTCTGGCTGTCGGGCCATTGTCCACCGGTCTGTCCAGTAGTCCATGACGTTCGACGGGCGCGTCGGAGGCGACCACGCCCCGGGGTGGGGTGGCGTCGTCACGCACGGCGGTGCCACGGGACGCGGCGCCGCCATGCGGGCGGACCAGCAGGGTGGCCGGTACCAGCACGGTTGCGGTCGTCCCGCCGCGCGGCCCGGCGGCGAGTTCGACCGTGACCCCGTGTCGCCGACGCGGCCGGCGCCGTCTCGAACACCTCCGCGATCAGGTGGATCAGGTCGGGCAGGGCGCGTCCGGCGCGGTGAACCCGGCCGGGTTCGGCGACCGGGCGCCGCGTCGCCGTGGCCCTCACCGGGCCGCCCGCGCCCGCGGCCACGACCCACCGGCCGGCTGCTGGCCGGCGGGGCGCTCCTTGGTGATGGCACGCAACCGGGCGAGCAGTTCACCACGGCTCGCGCAGTTGAGCCGTTGCCGCATCCGGGCCACGTGGTGTTCCACGGTCTTCGCCGAGATGAAGAGCCGGTCGCCGATCTGCTTGTACGTCAGACCGTCCAGCACCAGTTCGGCGACCTCCCGTTCACGCTCGCTGAGGTGCCCCTCCGGCCGGGACGCGGCCGGGGTCCCGGCCGCCGGTGCTCCCCGGGCGCCCGACCGGCCCGCCGCGCCGACCGGTTTCCCCTGGAACATCCGGGCGCAGTCCAGCAGCGTCGTCATGGCGCGGCGGTCGGAGGTCCGGATCGCCGCCTGGCCGGCGAGTCGGGCGGCGTCCCAGCACAACCCGATGCCGTGCAGGCTGCGGGCCGCGCTCTCGACCCGGCCCGGATCGACGTCGCCGCGCAGCACCTCGACCCAGCACTGTCCGGCGCCGGCCAGCGCCCTGGCGTACGGGCTGTGACCCGCGGCGGCGGTCAGGGCGGCGACGTGCGCGTCCACCGCCGCCGGGCGGTCGGCGAGGATCGCCGCGTGCAGGCAGCTCCAGTGCAGTGGGGCTGCCCACATCGGAGGTTCGTCGAGCCGGGAGAGCAGGGCGCGGGCCTCGTCGAGGTGGGGTGCCAGCCGGTCCAGCTCGCCGAGCCGTGCCGCGGCGATGGCGAACTCGCCCAGCGGCAGCAGGGTGAACAGGTCGACCGGGTGCCGGACCACCGCCTCGCGGGCGCGGGTCCAACCGCGTTGCAGCCCGGTCAGGTCACTGTTGCGTCGGGCGATGCCGAGTTCGAGAGCGCTGGCGAAGAGCAGGTCACGGGACTCCAGCGGTGCGCCGCCGGTGGTCACCGCCACCAGCCGTCCCGCGGCCTCGGCGGTTCGGCCCCGCACCATCAGCAGCCAGGCCTGCAACAGCCGGTGCCGGCGGGCGGTCAGCGCCGCGCCCAGGTGGGCGGCGACCGCCCGGTCGAGGATCCGTTCCCCGATGTCCAGCTCGCCGCAGTGCAGCGCGACCAGCGCGGCGAGCGCCGCCGGGCTCTCCGGGAGCAGGACCGTGCGCCCGGCCGGCTCCAGGAGCGTGGCGGCCTGTACGAGGGTGGAGAGCGCGGCGGCCGGCGGGCCGGACAGCGTCTCCCGCAGCCCGCGGGCCATCAGCAGCGCGGCGCTGGCCAGCAGCGTGGGCGGGCCTTCGGCCGGCGGGTCGGCGAGCAGCCGGTCGAGGAGTGCCACCTCACCGGTCCCGGTCGCGCCGATCGCGGCGAACGCCAGCGACGCCGGCGTACCCGCCCAGCGGTAGAACTCGACGGCCCGGTCGGGGTGCCCGCGATGCACCAGAGCGGTCGCGGCCACCGCCGCACCCTCGGCCCGGCACGGCGAACTGGCGCTGGCGACGAGCCGGTCGGCCACGCGCAGCGCGGAGTCCAGGTCGGCGGCGAGCGCCGCGGCCGTGGCCCGGCGGGCCGCGGTCGGGCGTCCGGCCGCCTCGGCGACCGCGAAGAGGCGGGCCGCCAACGCCGGGTCCTCTGCCAACGCCTCGTTCCCGGCGGCCTCGGCCACCGCGCCCGGGCAACTGCCGCCGAGACCGCTGTCGATCATCGACCGGGCAAGCGGCAGGACCGGTCCACCCCGTCGCAGTTGCAGTTCCGCGAGGTGTTGCCAGACCGCGGCCCGCTGGCTGGCCGGGCTGAGCGTCACGATGGCGCGCCGGACGATCGGAGCGAGCCGGTCGTCGGCGCCGAGCAGCCCGCTGGCCCGCGCCGCCGCCAGCGGCCCGTCCAGCTCCTCGGGACGTCGGGACAGCAGCACACCGAGCAGGTCGGTGGAGATCCCGGCCCCGGCGGACAGGGCCAGCAGGAGCCGGCGTGCCTCGATATCCAGGCCCTCCAGCTCGGGTACGAACTGCAGCAGCACGGAACGGGGGATCTCCGGCAACGGTCCGGCCGGTCGGGAACCGGACGTGCTCCGGCCCCCGGCCGCCGGCGGTCCCCCGCCGGCCCGGTCGGCCCCGGTGGCCGGCGGCAGCGTCCGGGCCAGCCACTCGACGAACCGGGGAACCCCACCGGTCTGCTCGTGTACCAGTCGGGCGGTGGCCGGCGGTACCGGCATCCCACGAACCTGGCTGAGGTACGCGGCGGTCCGCTGCTCGGTGAACGGCCCGAGCAGCACGGGTGGACCGCCACGGTGCAGCAGCTCGACCAGCTCCCCGAGACCGGCCGGCCGGGGCCAGGGGCGGAACGCGACGACCAGCCGGGGCGTGGCCGTGGCCGCGAGGCGGCACAACTCGCCGAGTGCGGCGCTGTCGAGCAGGTGCGCGTCGTCGACCAGCACCGCACAGTTCGGGTCGGCGGGATCGGAGAGGTCCCGCCAGTTGTCGAACACGGCTATCCCGGCCTGCCGGAAGCAGCGGCGCAGCCGGCCCAGCACGGCCGTCTTGCCGTGACCGCCAGGGGCCTGGATGGTGGTGCTGAGCGGGGCCCGGGGGTCGGCGTCGACCCGAGCCAGGAACGCCTCGGTCTGCTCGTCGAGCAACAGCGGCGGCGCGGCGTCGGTCCGGAGCATCGGGGCCGCCCTCACCCGCGACCGACGGCTCGACGGGACAGGACACGCATCGGCAGCTCCAACGGGGTGATCCGGATCGGTGGTCGGGGTGGCAGGGGTTCTCCCGGGTCGTCGTACCGGCCGGGGGTGTCGGGTTCCGCAGGGGGCCGCGCACGCCCACGCCGGACCACCGGGTCGCGCCGGCCGTACCCGGGCCGGGGTGGACGCATCACCGGTGGGCGGGGCGGCGGGCGGTTGCCCCGCTGCCGGTCGACGATGTGGCTGCCGACCAGCGCGGCGCCGAGCGCGACCGTGAGTTGCGGGTCCTCGGCGACCTCGACCGGCACCGGAAACCGGGCGGCGAGCAGCCTGCGGACCAGCGGCACCCGGGCCGAGCCGCCGGCCAGCAGGACATCGTCGAGGTCGGAGCCGCCGAGCGGCTCGGGCTCGGGGTGGGCACCCCGCAGCGTGAAGCCGAGCGGCTCGGCGCGGTCGACGACCGCCGGCTCGAAGGTCTCACCGCCGAGGGTGTGCACGGCGTACGTCCACCCGGCGCGACGCCGCACGGCGTGTGCCGCGGCGACGGCCACCGGGCCGGGCACGAGGGTGACGTCGGTCAGCCCGACCTCGCGCGCGACGACCTGTTCGACCACCCACATCGCCAGCATGGCGGCGAGTGCCTGGGCCGGGCACGCCTCGCCGCCGATCAGCAGCGGTACGTCGTCGCCGATCCGCCGGAGGAAGCCGCGGGCGATCCAGCCGGACCCGACGTGCCCGTCGTGGTCGTCCGAATCGGCGACGGCGAGGGCGCGGTTCGCCGACACCAGCAGCACGGACGGCACCACACCCCCGGTGGGGGAGAGCGGAACCGCCTCGGGGGGTTCCCAGGACGAGCCCCGGGGGTGGACGACAGCGGCGGCGGTGGTGGTGCTGCCGATGTCGACACCGAGGACGTAGGGCATCCGACCAATCCTTCACCACGTGTGGTCACCGGGGGCAGACACCATCTGCGCAGGTGCCGGGCGTGGGCGCGCGGCCGGGCGTCGCCCGGCGGGCGGTCAGGGAGCCATCTTTTCGTACCGGAGATCGATTCGCCATCGTTGCCCCAACTCCTCCGGAACGGATCCCCTAAGCCCCTAACGGCGGTGTCGGGGAGGGTCCCGGAGTGGGGCCACCGGGATCCGGAAACATCCCCGATGCCCCGAGCCGGCGTTGGTGGCTAGGGTCGACCACCAGATCCGAACAGCGCCTCCGGGCCGGCTCGACCGGCGCTCGAAGTGCGGCTCGTGGTGAGGAGACCGGCACGATGGGTTCGCCCCAGACTCTGCATGACTTCGTGCTCAACCTGCTCACCAACCCTGACGCGCGTTCGGCCTTCGCACTCGATCCGGAGGGCGCTCTGCGGGAGGCGGGCCTTGTCGACATCACGGTCGCGGACGTGCAGGACGTGGTTCCACTGGTGGTCGACTACGCGCCGGTCCAGGGACTCGGCCCGTTCGCGCCGGTCGGCGACGACTCCGGGCTGGTGGAGATTCCGTCCTCCGACCCAGCAGCCGTGATCGGTCAGTTGCAACATGTCATGCAGCAGCTGGCCGGCGGCCCACAGTCGAGTGGTCCGGATGTCAACACCGCCGCACCGGGTGCCATCACCGCCGTCGCGCCGACGGGTCCGGGGATGGTCGGCCCCGGGCTGACGGGCCTGGGGCTCGGCGTCGACGCGCCCGACCCGTCGACGTCGCTGGACGCCGTGTCACCGGCCGGCACGGTACCACCGGCCGATGTCGACGTCGGCGTCGCCGCGACCGGCGTCGACCCTTTCGTGCCGACCGTCGCCGACGTGACGGCGGTGCCGGCGGGCGGCCCCGGGGGCTCCGCCGCCGCGGCCGACGCGTCCGGCAACCCCCTGGGGGTGGTCGACTTCGCCGGCGACACCCTCGCGGGTGCTCTCGGTCAGGTGAGCGGGTTGGTCGGCTCGCTCAGCGGGCCGAACGGCCTCGGCGGTGTCGGTGAGCCCTCGGGGGTGGGTGACGTGGTCACCGGGCTCGCCGACACCGTCGACGGTGTCGGGAGAGCCCTCGACGCCGGCCTCGCGCGCACCTCCGGAACAACCGATCCCGATGGTGTGGACGCCACGTCGGTGGTTGGTGATCTCACCCACCACGTGGGCGGGACGCTTCGCGGGGTCACCTCGAACCTGATGGGAGAGACCGGCCAGACCGGAGACGTCAACGCCTCCACCTCCGGCGGCCTGCTGGGCATCACGGACGACCTTCTCTGAGCGCGGAGGGCGCCGTGTGGCCCGCCGAGGGCCGGACCGTGGGAACGGTCCGGCCCTCGGGACACGTCATCGCCCTTGAGAAATCCGGTGCAATCGGCACACTTGGTGCAGTGGTGGCGCCCAACCCGGGACAGCCGCGGAGACGATCTCGCCGCGGTCCGGGCGCTACAGCCGACCTCGGTGGCGACCGGTTCGGCGCCGCCGACGCCGCGGTGGCGGTCGACGCCGCGACGCGGCGCGCGCTCCTGCACCGGATGGGCATCTTCGGGGTACGCCTGTCGATCACGCTGATCCGTGCCGGATGCGACACCCGGGCCCGGCTCGCCGCGGAGCTGGTCCGGCGCAGCGGCCTGACCGAACTCCGCGAGTCGATCGCCCGGTACTTCGTGGACCGGCGCCGAGCCCGACGCGACCACGGGCGAGCTGTGGGAACGGGCCTCGGCCGCGGTGCGCCGCTGGCGAGAGCTGGCGGAGGACCCGGGGTACGGGGTCGAGCAGCGCCGGGCCGCCCGGGTCGTGGTGCGCAGCTGCGAGGGGATGCTGGCCGGACTGGCCGGGCGGCCGGCGACCCGGCCGCCCGGTCGGTTGCTCAGCGGTCCGGAACCAGGCCCTGGGTGATCTCGTGGTTGGAGGCCTCCGTGATGGCGGGAGCCGGTACGGAGAGCTGGCCCGTGCCCCGGCGGGCCGCGCTGACGCCCTCCAGGATGGTGTCGAAGGCGTTCCTGACCTTCCGCTCCTCCTCGAACAGGTCGGCGTCCAACGCGGCGAGCGCCTCGGAGATCTTGACCGCCACCTCCTGGGCGGTCGGTGCTCCCAGGTCGAGGGTCTTCGGCGGGTCGGGTGTGAGACCCCCGGCGATCGTGGCGGTGATGCTCAGCACCGCTCCGGCGGCGACCCAGCCGGCGCCGGGGACCGCGGCGAGGGCGGTCCCGGTGACGGCCAGGACGATGGTGCCCCACTGGTAGCTCTTCGGGTCCCGGGCGTTGTTGAGTGTCCGGACCGCCTCGATGGCCTGGTCGAGCAGCTTGAGGATGCTCCTGCGGGCGCGGATGTAGATGACCTTGTTGACCTCCAGCTGCTCCCGGACGATCTTGGCGACCGCGCTCTGGTTGACCGACACCGTCTCCAGCGGGGTGAGGAAGTTGTCGATGAAGTTGTTCTTGAACGTGCCCTGCCAGTGGTTCATGTCGGACCGGACGTCGTTGATCCGGGAGAGCGCCGGGCTCGCGCCCTGGTAGTGGCCGGAGCCGTCCACGCTGCCCTCGAACGACGCCTCGATCGTGCGCAGCGCGTCGATCATCGGGTTGATCGCGTCGGGGTCGGGCTCCAGGTACCGCTCGAAGGCCGGCTCCACCCATTCGTAGTACTCGTTCTGGACGGTCCTGCGGTACCCTTCGACCTCCTCGGGCGGGATCGGCGGCGCGCCGACCTGGTCGGGATGGGCGCGGTCCCACTCGACCTGCACGGCCTGGCGCCACGACTCGATGTCCTCGAGCGTCTGCCGGATCAGCTCGCGCTTGAGCTCCGCGGCCTTCTCACGAACGGTCGCCTTGTACGTCGTTCCGGCGAGCTCAGCCGGCGTCTCGATCTCTGTGCTCACGCTCCACGGCTCCTTACGCCCCCGTTGCAAAGGAGGCCAGTACGGGTCGAGCCGCCGGCCGGGCGCCCGACACGGGCCCCGGCGCGGCGGCGGAGATCGTCAGGGAAGCGGGGCGGGTTCGCCCGGATGGTCGTCGGCGCCCTCGACGGGCGGGTTGGACAGCGGGTCGTTCGGGTCGTGCATGTTCGGATCGTTCAGGTAGTTCGAGAGCGCGTCCGCGCTGGCCATGTCGGCCTCGACGTACGCCTGCTGCGCCCGGCGCAGGGCGGCGCTCGCGTCGAGGATCGTGCCGCCGATCTCCTGGTACATCCGCTGCATCTCGTCCCGCAGCGCGGCCCAGGCCGCGCCGGTCGAGCTCGTCATGATCGAGCCGCCCGGGCCGCTGGGCGTGTTGGCCCGGAAGGCGCCGGCGTCGACGCCCGTGGCGCCGCCGAGCGCGCGGCTGGCGTCGTAGTACACGTCCGCGATGCGCGGCAGGTGGACGTCGGACACACGCCAGAGGTGGTACAGGTCACCACCCATGATCTCTACCATCGGACTCCCTTGGGCTGTGGCGGCCCGGTGGACCGCCGGCTGCGGACGGCGTCAGCGGGCTCGCCGCCGGAGTACGCGGACGAGGAACCCGCCGCCGGCCAGGACGACGAACGCGACCGCCGCGGCGGCGAGCGGCCACCACGGTGTGGACCCGGGCCCGGGGTCGGCAGCCGTGGGCGGGGCCAGGCGGAACGAGTACACCCGGTGGTCGGCGTTGTCGACGAGATAGCCGACGCCCGACGCCGTCACCGTGATCGGACCGGTCAGCGGCCCGGTCGCCGAGTCGAGGGAGGCGACCCTCTCCAGGGCGTCGCCGTCGCCCAGCCGGAGCACGGCCCGCGCCGACTGGTCGAGCACGTAGACGTCGCCGCCGGCCACGCTGACGGCGGGAACGTTGTTCATCGGTGGCTCGGACGGCGGCCAGGAGGGTGACTCCGAGAGCGCCCACCGGTCACCGCCGGGCTGGTCCGGCAGGGTGACGGTCGAGATCTGTCCGTTGCTGACCCGGTGCACCACGAGCCCGCTCGCGATCCACAGCGTGCCCTGCCGGTCGACGGCGAGGCTGGCGGGATTCGGTACGGGGACGGAGGTGGCCGCGCCGCCCGCGGCGACGAGCCGCGTACCGCCGTTCCCCGCCACCGTCCTGACGCGGTTGTCCGGCGTCACCGCCCGCACCCGGTGACCGCCCAGGTCGCCGACGTAGACGGTGTTGTCCGGCCCTACCGCGAGGCCGCCGATCTGGTTGAACGCGGTGCCCCGGGCCAGGCCGCCGTCGTCGGGCGGCCCCGGGCGTCCGGTGCCCGCCACCACCGACATCCGCCCGTTCGGGGCGAGGGCGAAGACCCGGGCCAGGCCCGGATCCGCGATGTACAGGGTGCCGTCCGGGCCGACCGCGAGGTGCTGCGGCAGCAGGAGGTCGACGTCGGTTCCCGGTGTGCCGTCGGGCACCTCGGTGCCAGGCCTGCCGGGCCGGCCGGTGCCGGCGACGGTGGAGATGGTGCCGTCCGTGGCGACGGCCCGGACCCGGTGGTTGCCGCCGTCGCTGATGTACACCGTGCCGTCGGCGGCGACCGCCACCCCGGCCGGGTGGTTGAGCAGCGCCGCCGTCGCCGGTCCGCCGTCGCCGGTCGTACCGGGGCGGCCGGTCCCGGCGAGGATGGTGAGCGCGTCCTCCTCGGCCCACGCCGGTACCGGTCCGACAAGGGCTGCTCCGATCGCGACTGTGACAACCAGCCCGGCTGGACGGCGGATCGTGGACACGGCCCCTGTCTATCACGGCCCGCCAAGCGAGCGAGCCGGGTCGATGGCGCCGCCACGGCGGGTATGGTGGTCGCGACATGCCGGCGACACGGGGGAGCTGACGTGACGTCCATCGGCGAGTACCTGGACAGGATGGTGGTCACCGGACACTCGCCGGACGAGCGCATCCACGCACGGGTCTCCAACTACCGGCACGTCGAGGTCTGGTTCGACCCCGGCGCGTACGAGCGGTACGACGAGGAGACCCTGAGCCACCAGCTCGCCCGGCTCGGCGTCACGACCTGGGTCGCCTACCACCGGGCGAGGTCCGAGGCGTACCGGATGTCGCAGGGGTTGACCCGCGACGAACTGGCGGCGGCCGAACGGCCCAGTGCCGACCCGCACCGCCGGAGGTACGAGGAGGAGCTGAACGCCGTCGAGGGTGAAGGAGTCTCGGCCGGCGGCTCGGTCCGGATCCGCACCAGGGGCATGCTGCAGTGGACGGTCGACATCGAGCCGGGCACCCTCCGCCGGCTCGACGAGACGGCGTTTCGCGCCGAACTGCACTCCGCGATGACCTCACTGATCAGGGACCGGGACGTCAAGATCATCGAGCTGAAGTCGGACTACTTCGACCTGGGCATTCCGCGTCGGTGGCGGGAGCTGCTGAACGAGCTGCGGGCGATCAACCGGCAGCGGCGGGGCTGAGCGGGCCGCGGGCGGTCATCCGGCGCCGCCGACGGTGAGCCCGGCGCGCGGCGTCACGTCGAGCTCCGGCGCGGCGTCCCGCTTCTCCCGCCGGCGCAGCACCTCGGCGGCCAGCAGGGCGACTCCGGCCGACGCGATCTCGCTGACCGTGCAGACCAGCCGGCTGACCAGGACCACCGCGCCGGCGGCCGGAAGGGGCAGCAGCCCGGCCAGCGCGACCAGCAGGATTCCCTCCCGCACGCCGATGCCGTCCGGGACGAACACCACGAAGCTTCCGACCACCGCGGCCAGGCCGAACGCGCCGATGCAGACCAGGGCCGAGCCGGCCGGTGGGGCACCGGCGGCGATGGCGACCAGCCAGAACTGCACCCCGGCCACCAACCACGAGAGCGCCTGCGCCCCGATCGCCTGGCGCAGGTCGCCGTGCCGCGCGGGCGTCGGGGCGGGCCGGCGCAGCAGCCGGGCCAGGGCGGCGGCGAGTCGGTTGGCCAGCTCCGGTCGGACCGTCGCGGCCAGCACCGGGAGTGCGGCCAGCACCAGCCAGCCGGCCTGTCCACCGAGGACACTCGGTGCGGCGACCAGCCCGACCGTGAGTCCGGTCAGCGACATGACGGCGATGTTCAGCACGTACCCGGTGGCCATCCGGGCCGGTGTCACCCCGGCGGTGCGGCCCATCCGGATGTTGGCGATCAGCGCCCAGAACCGGCCGGGCACGAACTTGGTGATCATCCCGACGAAGAAGATCCGGGCGGCGGTCCAGACCCCGAGCCGGGAGCCGAGCCCGGCGAGCAGCGACCGCCACGACAGCATCCCCAGCACCAGGCCGACGGAGTTGACCAGCAGGGCGGCGCCGAGCAGAGCCAGGTCCGACGGCTGTGCCATGGCCCGGACCGCCGCCCAGTCGGCGTCGCGCAGCGCCACCGCCACACCGACGACGATCGCGACGACGAAGAGCACGGTCGCCAGGCGGCGCAGCACCGGCAGCAGCCGCCCCCGGGAGGTGTCGCCGGTCATCGGGGCACCTCCGCGGCGACCGGCGCGGCCCCACCGGCGGCGGCCGGCCAACGCCCCGGGCGCAGCGCCAACCGGATCAGGCCCACCGCGGTACCCCACACGGTGGCGGCGGTGAGCAGGAAGTGCACCGCCGCGAAGTACCCGGCGAAGGCCGGTCCGGTCTGCCGCCGGACGAAGCCGAGCAGTGCCCGGTTCGCGACCAGGAAGCCGCAGTACGCCAGGAGCGGCAGCACCAGCGCGGCGAGCGGCACCGGCGCCGGGACGGCCGCGGGGGCCAGGCCGAGCAGGCCCGCCGCGACCAGCGCGGGCGGTACGCCGGCCAGGGTCGCCGCGCAGCTCAGGACGCCGGCGGGGGAGAGGGCGTTGGTCCGGGTGGTGGCCACCCCGGCGCGCCCGCCCCGCCGCCACCCCCGAACCAGGTTCGCCCCGAACAGGGTGGCCCGGCGGTACTGCTCGCGCAGCAGCGGTCGCAGCCGGTCCACGTCGTCGTGCCGGCCCACCACCGCCTCGCTCATCCGGATCCGGGTCCCGGCGGCGAGCCGGGTGCCGAACTCGACGTCCTCGCCGTCGCGCAGGTTCTCGTCGAAGCCGCCGACCGCCGCGAACACGTCCCGCCGGATGGCGGTCAACGCGAAGAGCGTCACCGTGACCAGCCCGGCGGACCGGCGCCGCCAGAAGTGTTCGTAGAGCGTCTTGCAGGTCTCCACCGGACCGTCGGCGTAGAGCGGCTCGCGGTCGTAGATGCCCTGCACCATCGCGCACCCCGGGTCGTCGGCGAGCACCCGCAGCGCCTGGGCGATCGC
The DNA here is from genome assembly GCA_937951935.1 of uncultured Micromonospora sp. Taxonomy (GTDB): domain Bacteria; phylum Actinomycetota; class Actinomycetes; order Mycobacteriales; family Micromonosporaceae; genus Plantactinospora. The sequence continues at coordinate 12,530 of CALGAM010000015.1, forward strand.
GTCCGGGGCGAGCGCGATGTCGGAGTCGACGAAGAACAACACCGAGCCGCGGCTGACCGCCGCCCCGGTGTTCCGGGCCGCCGCCACCCCCCGGTTCACCGGCTGGACGACGACCCGGCAGGGATAGCGCCGGGCGATCGCGACCGAGTCGTCCCGGCTCGCGTCGTCGACGACGATCACCTCGGCCGGCGGAACGGTCTGCGCGTAGACCGCGTCCAGACAGGCCGCCAGGGTCTTCCCGGCGTTGTAGCTGGGGATGATCACCGAGACCGTCTCGGTGCTGGGAACCATCACGCTTCGCCTTTCGCCTCGGGTGGGTGCGCCGCGTCGGGCACCGACCGTAGCCAGCCGGACTGACCCGGTCCGGGTAGTCGACCTGGACGGAAGCTGGAACGCACAACGTGACCGGTCGACGCCGGCGAGTAGTCGAGGAAGACTCCAGTCCCGGTCCCTACCGTGTGCGGACATGACAGGACTGACCGGTGCGGCCCCCGGGCCGGCCGCGGCCCCGGGGCGGCGGCCGACGGTTTCCGTGGTGGTGCCCTGCTACAACGCGGCGCGCACGCTGCGTGCCTGCCTGGAGTCGGTGCTCGCGCAGACGTACCAGCCGGCGGAGGTGGTGGTGGTCGACGACGGCAGCACCGACGGGTCCCGCGCGATCGCCGAGGCGCTCGGTTGCCGGGTGCTGGTGCAGCCCCGCAACCGGGGGGTCTCGGCAGCCCGCAACGCCGGGGTCGACGCGACCAGCGGCGAGATCGTCTTCTTCTGCGACTCCGACGTGGCGCTCGCCCCGGACGCGATCGCCAACGCGGTCGCCATCCTGGTGGCGAATCCGCAGGTCGGGGCGGTGCACGGCACGTACGACCCGGAGCCGCTGATCGACGACGGACCGGTGGAGCGGTACCGGATCCTGCACGCCGTGCACTGGCGGCGCCGGCACGCCGGCGAGGTGCGTACCGTGATCTTCGCGATCGCCGCGTTGCGCCGCGACGTGCTCCGCGCGGTCGGGCCGCTGCACGAACAGCTGCGCGACTGCGAGGACGTCGAGTACAGCGCCCGGCTGGCCCGGCACACCCGGGTGGTGCTGACCGACTCGGTGGTCGGCCGGCACGACGACGGCAGCCGGCTGGGGCAGATCCTGGCCGAACAGTGGCGGCGCGCCGTCCCGTTGGTGCCGCTGGCGCTCGCGGCGGGCCGGACCGACGGCGTACGCCTGGAGCGCGCCAACCATCCGGTCGGGGTGCTCGCCGCCGCGCTGCTGCCGCCGGGCCTGCTGCTGGCGCTGCTCGCCCCGGTGCTGACGCCGTGGCTGCTGGCGGTGCCGGTGGCGCTGCTGGGGGCGTTCGTGCTCGCCGACCCGGCACTGCTCCGGTTCGTGTCCGCGCGGCGCGGTGTCCCGTTCACCCTGTACTTCCTCGGAGTTCACCTGCTGGTGCACCTGGTTCTGGTGACCGGGATGGCGTTCGGCGCGCTCCGGTGGCTCTGCCGTCCCCGGACCCGACTCCGGCCGGCCGGGGTGGCGGCCTCGGGGGTGGGGCGGGCATGACGTCCCCGACCGCGCCCGCCACCGACGCCCCGGCCGGATCGGCCGGGGCGGCCGGCCCGGGTCCGGGCGCGACGGGTCCGGACGGCGGCCGCCGCGGCCGGTGGTGTCTGGGTACCCGGCTGCTGGTCGTCGGGGGGGTCGGCTGGGCGCTGCTGCTGGTGCTGCACCTGCTGCTCAGCGGACGGTGGTGGTTCTGGCTGCTGGTCGAGGCGGTACCCCCGCTGGCCCTGCTGGTGGTACCGCTGGTGCTGCTGGCCGCGGTGCCGCTGGCCGCCCGGCCGGTACGGCGGCCGATGCTGGTGCTGCTCACCGCCACCCTGCTGGTCGGCGCGCCGATGGCCGGGGTGAGCCCGCGAATCCTGCTGCCGGACGCCAGCCCGCCGTCCGACGCGGTGACGGTCTTCTCCTGGAACCCGGAGTACTGGCACCAGGACGACGACCCCGACCACTTCTACGCCTACCTGCGCGCCCAGCGGGCCGACGTCTACCTGCTCCAGGAGTACCTGTACTACACAGACCGACCGGTCCGCATCGCGGAGCTGGACCGGCTGCGCGCCGAGTTCCCCGACTACCACATCGCCGTCGCCAGTGAGCTGGTGACGCTCTCCCGGCTGCCGGTGGTGGCGAGCCGGCCGATCGACGCGAGCCGGTGGCTCTCCCCCGCGAACGGGAGCACACCGCCGGCCGGGACGGACTGGCCGGAGTACTGGACGACCAAGGCCCTGCGTACCGACATCCAGGTCGGCACCACCGTGGTGTCGTTCTACAACGTGCACCTCGCGGTGCAGGTGGAGATCGACCGCAACCCGTTGCGCGCCGACTTCTACGACTTCGTCCGCCGCCAGTTCCACCGCCGCGACGCCCACGTGCGGGCGCTGCGGGCCGACCTGGCCGACAACCCGAACCCGGTGCTGCTCAGCGGCGACCTCAACGCGACCAGCGCCATGCGCGAGCTGCGTCGGCTCGGCGCCGGACTGCGCCGGCACGACCCGACGTCCGGGTCGCCGGTGCCGACGAGCTGGCCGACCCGGGGTGTCCCGCTGCCCCGGCTGTGGCGCCTGGACTGGACGTTCACCCGGGGCGAGGTGACCGTGCACCGCTACCGGTTCGTCGACGAGGAGGGCCTCTCCGACCACCGGCCCCAGCGTCTGTCGATCTCAGTGTCCTGATTGGAGGTACCGATGTCGCACCGGTACGACCTGACCGTCGCGCTCACCTACTACACCCCGTACCTCAGCGGACTGACCGAGGTGGCCCGGGTGGTCGCCGAGGGCCTGGCCGCCCGGGGATGGCGGGTCGCGGTGGCGACCACGCAACACGAGCGGACGCTGCCCCGGTACGAGGTGCGCAACGGGGTGGAGGTGTTCCGGGCCCCGGTGCTGGCCCGGGTCGGCCGTGGGGTGATCGCGCCGACGTTTCCGGCGCTGGCCGGTCGGCTCGCGCGCAACTCCGCCGTGCTCAACCTGCACCTGCCGATGCTGGAGGCGGGCCCGGTGGCCCGGCTCGCCGGCGACACCCCGATCGTGGCCAACCACCACGACGACGTCTGGGTGCCGGGCGGGCTCGTGGCGAGGACCCAGATCGCGGTGGTCGAGCGGTCGGTCCGCGCCGCGTTGCGGCGCAGCACCGCGGTGATGGTGAACAACGTCGACCACGCCCAACACTCGCGGCACTGGCCGGTGATGCGGGAACGTGTCGTGCACGCCGTACCACCGCCGTGCGTCCACCGACCACCGGGCCGGCCGAGCATGCGGGAGACATCCGGGCTGCACGTCGGTTTCCTCGGCCGGATCGCCGCGGAGAAGGGGCTGCACTACCTGGTCGACGCGTTCCGGCTGATCGACGACCCGCAGGCGCGACTGCTGATCGCCGGCGACCACAGCTCGGTGGCCGGCGGCAGCGTGATCGACGCGTTGCGGGCCCGTGCCGGGGACGACCACCGGATCCGGTTCCTCGGCCGGCTCACCGACGCCGAGATCAGCGATCTGTACGCCTCGATCGACGTCTTCGCGCTGACCTCGGTCGCCGAGGAGTCGTTCGGCATCGTGCAGGCCGAGGCGATGATCTCCGGGGTGCCGTCCGTCGCCAGTGACCTGCCCGGGATGCGGGTGCCGATCCAACTGACCGGATTCGGCCGGCTGGTGCCGCCGAGGGACCCGGCGGCCATCGCCGCCGCGCTGGTGGAGGTGGGCGCCATGCCGGCCGAGCAGCGGGCCGAGGGGGCCCGGCAGGCGGAGGCCCGGTTCGGGGTGGCCGTCTCGATCGACGGCTACGAGGAGGCGTTCCGGACCGCGGCCGGCAGCCGGCTGGGGCGGTCGGCCGGTGAGCGTTCCGCCGCCGTCTAGCCCTCGTCGCGGCCCGCGCCCGTGGTGGCCGGCCGGTCCCCGGCACAGCCGGGACCGGCCGGCCACCACCGTGGCTCCGGCGGCGGAGCCGCGGTCACCGGTGGGCGCCGGTCGCGGAGGCCGCCGGGGCGACCGGGAGGTACCGACCGCTCTGGTCGGACGGTCGGCTCTGGTCAGAAGGTGGAAAGAGCGATCCGGGCGACCGCGTCCCGGGCGATCAGGAAACCGGCGATCCCGAGGATCCAGCCGGTGGCGCTGCCGCCCCGGGCCGTGATCCAGCCGTCGAGCCGGCCCAGCAGCCGCTCGGTCGGGCCGGGAAGGACGGCCCGGGTGGCCAGCAGGACCCCGGCCGGCAGGACCATGACCAGGCAGTAGCCGACCAACAGCAGCGGCACCACACCGGGCGCGAGATCCGCGCCGGCCATCATTCCGATCGCCCCGAGGTACGGGAGCATGGTCGCGACCTCCGCCAACGCCGCCAACAGGGCCAGACCGACCAGCCAGCCGGCGGAGGCGCCCGCGGAGGCGACGCGGTCCCGCCACCGGGCCACCGGCCCCGGCCCGCGCCGCCGCCTGCCGTCGAAACGGAAGCTGACCGCGAACAGGCCGACCCCCAGCGCGAGCTGGACGTAGTCGAACACGACGCTGCCGGCCACCCCGTCGAGCACGGTCGCCAGCCGCCCGCCGCCGACGACCAGCAGCAGGCCGACACCGAGGTAGAAGGCGGCGATGGTGCCGAGGTAGCCCAGGACACGACCGACGCTGATCCGTTGCGGTGACAGCAGCAGCCAGACCGGGATGAAGAGGGTCCCGACGCTGGTGCTGTCGAGCAGGGCCAGTCCGGCCAGCGACAGCAGCAGGGCGGTGCTCACGGAGCGGACGTCCGTCCTCGGGCCGCGACACCGCGGGCGGAACCGGGCATGGGTCGAGTCTGACCGGCACCGGGCCGGCCCACCTCGGCGCGCGGAAGGAGAACCGGTTACATCGTTGGACGGATCTCACCGGACGGTGCGCCGACGGTGCGCGGGTGCCGGAACCCGCGCGCGGTGGCCGGCGGCCGGCGGGGAGGCGGTGACGGCGGCGGCCCCCTCCACCCCACGGGGTGGAGGGGGCCGCC
>CALGAM010000016.1 GCA_937951935.1 uncultured Micromonospora sp.
TTTATAACCACCCCTTGTCGCCCACCGCCACCGATGGCGGCCGTTCCTCGCGTTGACATGTGACCTTTTGGTCACCTATCTTGGGTGCCGTGATCGACGACGACCGGGTGTTCAAGGCACTTGCCGACCCGACCAGGCGTGCGCTGCTCGACCGGCTCTTCGTCCGCGACGGCCAGACGTTGACGGAGCTGGAGTCCGGAGTGGAGATGACCCGCTTCGGCGTCATGAAGCACCTGCGCGTCCTGGAGGAGGCAGGCCTCGTCGTCACCCGCCGGCAGGGTCGGGAGAAGTTGCACTTCCTCAACCCGGTCCCGATCCGCCAGATCCACGACCGGTGGATCGACAAGTACACCGAGGTCCGCGCCGCGGCGCTGCTGGACCTCAAGGCCGAACTCGAACGCGACCGACCCGAGGAGAACCAGTGACCACGGACGTCAGCCACCCCGCCGAGACCACCAAGGTCTACCGGGTCTACATCAGGGCCACCCCGCAGGCGATCTGGGACGCCATCACCAGGCCCGAGTGGACCCGCAGGTACGGATACCAGGGCCTCGCCGAGTACGACCTGCGACCGGGCGGCCGATACCGGGCTGTCGCCCCGGAGGAGCTGCGGCAGGCGGGCATGGTCGAGGTGCCGGTCGAGGGCGAGGTACTCGAGGTCGACCCGCCGGTCAGGCTGGTGCAGACCTGGCGGGCCACCTGGCTCGACGAGCCGGCCACCCGGCTGACGTACGAGATCCAGGAGCTGCGCGACGGGGTGTGCTCGCTGACCGTCACCCACGAGCTGGCCGGGGCGCCGCAGACCATGGCCCAGGTCACCGGTGCGGTCCCGGGCGCCGGTGGCGGCTGGGCCGAGGTGCTCAGCGACCTGAAGACCCTCCTGGAGACCGGCAGGGGGCTGTACGCCTGACCCCGGCGCACGACGGAGCGGAAGGAGACCGGACGTGCCCGGACGAGGCGCCGTCCGCCGGTCGGCCGGGGTCTCCCTTGGCGGCACCACGGCCAACGGTCGGACCGGGGGGCGCCGGCGCCGGGGCGCACCGACCCGGCCGACCCGGGTCGCACTCTCTCCGATGTGGCCGAGCCGGCGGGGGGAGTGCGACCCGGGGTCACCTCCGCGCGGCGGCGACCCGCTCCACCTCGGCGAGCATCAGCCGCAGCGAGAGGCTGTGCTGGTGTGCCGGAAGGCGCGCCAGCGCGCGTCGCGCGTACCCGAGCCCGGCGGCGGGGTCTCCGGCGATGGCCATCATCAGCCCCCGGTGCAGCTCGATGTGGGTACCGAACCGGGGCAGACCGGCCGGGCGGGTCCTCTCGGCAGCCTCCTGGGCGGCCACCGCCTCGTCGTGGCCGAGCCGGGACAGCAACATCGACTCGAGGGTGTGGAAACGCCACTCCGGTACCGCGAAGTCGGAGATCCGCTCGTCACCGCCGACGGCGGCGAAGAGCCGTCGGGCATCGTCCAGCAGGGACACCGCGGTCGCCGCGTCACCCCGGAGCGCGGCGACGTGGGCCTGTGCGGTGAGTGCGGCGAGCCGACCCGGCGTCGGCCGGTCGGAGAGTGCGATCGCCTGCCCCGCGAGCCGGGCCGCGACCGGCAGGTGTGTTCCCTCGTACGCCAGCGCGAGGGCGGCGCGGCCGCGTACCCAGATCCGGGTCTCCAGGTCGGCGGAGCGGTCCGCGGCGACCGCCGCCATCTCGTACGACCGCAGCGCCCCGCGCCGGCCCCCGACGATCGGCAGGGTCTTGCCGTGCACCGTCAACAGGCGGGCCGCCACCGCCCACAGGTGCGGGTTGTCCCGCTCCTGTTGCAGGACGACCAGGTCGGCGGCGAGCCGCCCCTGCAGTTCCGCCGCTCCGAGCGACATGTACTCCCGCCCGTACGTCTCGGCCCGGGCGACCCAGTCGTCGACGCTGCGGCGCGGCCCCATCGCGGCGGCGAAGCCGTGTTGGACCAGTTCGGCGACGGCCGCCGGCAGGACGACGGTCGCGGCGAGCATGAGGGTGCTCCCGCGCCGCACGCTGTCGCCCAGCACCCGCTCGTAGGCCAGCACGAGGTCCGGGGTCGCCGGCCGTTTACCCAGTTCGACGTTGCACAGATGGCTCTTGCTGTAGTTTGTCCGGGCCGCCATCTGGGTCAGCGTGACCGCGGCGTCCGTGCGAGCCATCCTCAACCTTGCGCCGACGTGATCCATTCGTCTACCGCCCGTGCGCACCGGAAAACAGCTGAAAACCGCACCTACTGTTGGTAGTTCTCTGATTACGCCAGAGTGGTGATGTGGATCGCTTCTGCTCGATGTTGCGCCGGTCAATGTTGTACCGCGTCCAGTCGCCGAACGTAAGTGGGCGATGACCGGAAACCGGCGCCCGGACAGGAGATTCCCCAGCTGGCGGGCACGATGTGCCACGACGTCCTCGGGCCTTCGGCGTCGGAGTGTCGTCGTGTCCGCCGCCCCTCGGGCGCGCCCCCCGACGCCCTTCCCCCGGGTCGGGTCGCGCCCCGCCGGGTGCGGCGGCCGTGCCGGCGGCCGCCGCACCCCCAGCGGAGCGCCCGAGACGGCCCGCGAGGGCCGAAGCCCGCGGGCAGCGGGCACCCGGGGCCGCGGTTGCGACAGACCGGTTGCGAGACGACCGACCGGGAGATCGTCGGCTCCGGGATCGCCGGTGGGGACACGGCGGTGGCGGACGGGTTCCCGGTGGGCGGAGCGTCAGGCGGCGGGCCGGGCCAGCCCGTCGACCACCTCGGCTCCGGGCAGCAGCTCCAGAGCACGGCCGGGGATCACGATCTTGCCGTGTCGGACGCCGGATCCCACCACGACGTACGGCGTGGCGGTCACCCGCGCGTCGATCAGGATCGGCCAGGCCGTGGGCAGCCCGATGGGGGTGATGCCGCCGTACTCCATGCCGGTGAGCTCCACCGCGTCGGCCATCGGCGCGAAACTCGCCTTGCGGACGTCGAGATGCCGCCGTACCACGCCGTTGATGTCGGCTCGGGTGGTGGCGAGGACGACACAGGCGGCGTACCGAACCGTTCCCTCGCGCTTGCCGGCCACCACGACACAGTTGGCCGAGACGTCAAGCCCCACGTCGTACGCCGCGCAGAAGGCGGCGGTGTCGGCGAGGGTCGGGTCGATCGGTGCGGCCAGAACCTCGTCGACCGGCACCGCCGCGTCGGCGGGCCAGCGTCCGAGGGCTTCGGTCACCGGCGGGGCGAGCAGGTCGGGGCGCCCCCGGGCCGGTTCCGTCTTCAGCGTTCCCAGCACACGGCCATCGTCGCACCGCCGTCCCGGCCCTGGTCAGCCGGGCGTCGCCACCGCGAACGGCGCCCGGCGCGAGATCGGTCGGCTCAGTTGCCGGTCAGGAAGGCCCGCTCCGGGGCGAGGCCACGTTCGAGCAGACGCGCCCGTTCCGAGGGCTGGGTGGCCTGCTGCCGTCGACGGTCGACGTCCTCGACGCCGTGCCGGACGGCGATCCGGACCACGCCGTAGAGAAAGACGAAGCCGCAGACGTACATGACGGACGCTATCGCCAGGAAGACCATGCCGTCAGGCTAGGCCGCGGCCGGTTCGGAACAGGCCTCGTGTTCTGTCTGTCGCCCGTCCGGGTCCGGCCGACACCGCCCCCCCGGACCGGGTCCGCGGTCATGCCGACGGGCGGTGCCGCAGGACCGCGTCGAAGACCCGGGCGAGCTCGGCTGCGTCCTCTCCGGCGTGGTGGGTGTGCGGCAGACCGGACAGGCCGAGGGCCTTCTTGATCTTTCCCTTGTGCGTCTGCGACCACTCGACGCCGGTCCGCCCCATCCAGTAGCTGCGCAGATCCACACCGGATCCGGTCCCGCCGAACGGACTGCGGCCGACAAACCGGATGAAGTACCAGTGCACGAACATGCCGTCCCAGACCGCCGGCGCGGCGAGGAAGACCGGTCGGCCCAGCCGGCGCAGCCCGTTCACCCAAGCCGCCGCCGCCGACATCGCCTCCTCGGGGGCGGGAGCCTCCCGGAGCAGCCGTTCCCGGTCCAGGCCGGAGACCGCCAGTGCCTCCGGGACGAAGGTGTCGGAGATCGGCCGCAGCTCGGTGTAGAAGGTCAGCTCCGGGCGGCCCGCCACCGCCATACCGAGCGAGAGCATGCTGTACGGCCCGGGAATCGGTCCGTCCGCCTCGACGTCGACCGCCACGTACAACTCGGGAAGACCAGCCACCCACCCAGCCTCGCGGCACGGGTTCCGGGCGGTCCAGCGGGTTTTCCCGTCCCCACGCCCGGCACGGAGATCGACACATACCTCAACCATTGTTGAGGTATGTCGGTACGCTGGAGGTGTGCCCGAACCCTCGCACACCCTCACCGTCGGCCAGGTCGCGCAACGCAGCGGGGTGGCCGTGTCAGCCCTGCACTTCTACGAGGCCAAGGGGCTGATCAGCAGCACCCGGACCAGTGGCAACCAGCGCCGCTACAGCCGGGACGTCCTGCGCCGGGTGGCCTTCATCAGGTTCGCCCAGCGGGTCGGGGTGCCGCTGGCCGAGATCCGTGCCGCGCTGGCGAGCCTGCCCGAGCAGCGCACTCCCACCCGCGCGGACTGGGCCCGGCTCTCGGCGGAGTGGCGCGCCCGGTTGGACGCCCGGATCGTCGCCCTGCAACGCCTCCGGGACAACCTCGCCGACTGCATCGGCTGCGGCTGCCTGTCCCTGGACCGCTGCGCGCTCGCCAATCCCCACGACGTCCTGGCGGCCTCCGGGCCGGGCCCGAGGCGGCTGCTCGCCGGACTTCCCGCGGTCGGCGACGACCCGGCCCGGCCCGTTCCCACCGGCACACCGCCCCCGCCCGCCGACGGCCCGACGACGGTCAGCCGCCCGGGACGGACGGCGCAGACGACCGGCACGGACCCTGGCCGGCACCGCGAGGCATAACCGTCCATCGCTCGGGTAGGCACCGCCCAGCACCGCACGGGGAGGGGTGACATGGGCTACCCGAGTACGGCCGGCGACCACAGCCGCGACGCGTGGCGGGAGGGCACGCCGGTCCGCGGCCTGGGTCGATGAGGCGGATCGGGTGGCGGCTGCCCGGCCTACCCCTGGTCGCGGCACTGGCCCCACCCGCCGTACCGGAACTGGTCGCCACCGTCTCCCGGACCGCC
>CALGAM010000017.1 GCA_937951935.1 uncultured Micromonospora sp.
GCCCTGGCCGCGGCCGGCCGGTCGGCGGAGCACGGCAAGCTGAGCACGTACTCGGTGGACTTCGCCGGCAGCGAGACCGACTTCAAGGCGGACGCGTTGCACGTCAGCCGGGACGCACCGTACGTGGCGGCGGTGGTGGACCACCTCTCCACCGACCACACCTCGGTGGTCCTCGACGCGCCGGACCTGCTCGGCAACCTGGAGGCGACCCTGATGGCCCGGGACATCCCCGGGGTGGGCGATCTCGACGTGTCGCTGTACCTGCTGTTCCGGGAGGTCCGGCGGCACACCACGGTGGCGTTGTCCGGCGAGGGGGCCGACGACTTCTTCGGCGGCTACCCCTGGTTCCTGGCCGAGGCGAACCGGCCCACCGAGAACTTCCCCTGGTCGGCCGGGATCACCAACCGCAACGCGATGCTCTCCGCCGACCTGCGGGCCCACCTCGACCTGGACGCCGCGATGGCCGAGCGGTACGCCGAGGCGGTGGCGGAGGTGCCGAGGCTGCCCGGCGAGACCGGCGTCGACCGCCGGATGCGGGAGGTGTTCTACCTCCAGATCACCCGGTTCCTGCCGTTCCTGCTCGACCGCAAGGACCGGATGAGCATGCGGGTCGGGCTGGAGGTCCGGGTGCCGTTCTGCGACCACCGGCTGGTGGAGTACCTCTGGAACGTCCCGTGGAGCCTGAAGCGGATGGGCGGCCAGGAGAAGGGCCTGCTGCGCGAGGCCGTGGCCGACCTGCTCCCCGCCCAGGTGCTGCGGCGGCCCAAGAGCGGCTTCCCGTTCGGCCAGAGCCCGGAGTACCTGACGGCGATCCGCAACGCGGTACGGGACATGCTCGGCGACCCGTCCTCGCCGGCCCGTCCGCTGCTCAACGAACGGGCGTTGCGGGAGCTGGTCGACAGCGACGCCTGGTCCTCGGGCACCTTCAGCCCGCCGCCGTGGTTGCCCCGGGCGCTGCTGCTGGACGCGTGGCTGCGTCGCTACCGGGTACGGGTGCGCTGGTGACGGCCGTGAGCAGGCGAGTCGTACGTTGTTGGATGGTCGGCCAACGATGTACCATGCCTGTACTCGATCGTCTCCGGCCGAGGCGGGACCGGCATGCGGGAACCACACCATCCGTCCCTCGACGACGTCTGTATCAGCGCGGTGTTCAACGCGTTGAGCGACCCGATCCGGTTGCAGATCCTCACCCGGCTGGCCACCGACGGCGAGCTGTGCTGCAACGAGATCAGGTTGCCGGTCACCAAGTCGACCATGTCCCACCACTTCCGGGTGTTGCGCGAGGCCGGCCTGACCTTCACCCGGGTCGTGGGCACCCGCCACTACCTGACGCTGCGTCGCGAGGCCGTCGACGCACGCTTCCCGGGCCTGCTCGACGTCGTGCTTCCGCTCGCCGCCGAGGTCCGCTGACCACCCCGACGCAGGGCGGGTGGCCCCGGTGAGGCGTTACGGGGTGACGCTGCCGCTCAACGGCGTACCGCTGTCCGAGCACCGGCAGCTGATCGAGGAACTGGCCGATCTGGGTTACACCGACGTGTGGACCGGAGAGGCGGCCAACGCCGACGGCTTCGTGCCGCTCGCCCTCGCCGCGGCCTGGGCGCCGGACCTGCGGCTGGGCACCGCCGTGGTGCCGGTGCAGACCCGCGGGCCGGCCCTGCTGGCGATGACCGCGGCGACCCTGGCCAACGCCGCGCCGGGCCGGGTCGTCCTGGGCATCGGTTCCTCCGGGCCACGGTTCGTGACGGCGATCAACGGCATTCCGTTCGACAAGCCCTACCAACGGGTCCGGGACACCCTGCGGTTCCTGCGCCGGGTCTTCGCCGGCGAGTACGTCGCCGGCGACTTCGGTTCCTTCAGCATCGAGGGATTCCAGCTCAGCGTCGTACCGGATCCGCCGCCGGGGCTGATGGTGGGTGCGCTGCGCCCCGGCATGCTGCGGCTGGCCGCCACCCTGGCGGACGGGGCGGTGACCAACTTCCTGGCGGCGGAGGACGTCCCGGCGGTCGTCAAGGCGCTCGGCCGGCCCGGGGTGGAGCTCGTCGCCCGGTTGTTCGTCTGCCCCACCTCCGACGTCTGGTACGCCCGAGCCGTCGGTCGCCGACTCCTGGCACCGATTCTCACCGCGCGCACCTACGGCGCCTTCCACGAGTGGCTGGGCCGGGGCGAGCGGCTCACCGCCCTGCGCGCCGCCGCCGCGGTGGGGGACTGGGCCGCCGCCGCGGCGGCGGTGCCCGACGACGTCGTGGACGCGCTGCTGATCCACGGTCCACCACAGCGGTGTGTGGAGCACATCGCCCGGTACGTCGAGGCCGGGATCACCACGCCGGTGCTGGCCATCCTGCCGGCTCCCGAGTTCGGGACCGGTGCGGCCGGGATGCGGGCGATGATCCGGGCCCTGGCGCCGGGCCGGGCGGCCGGGTGGTGAGCCGCCGCGATGTGGTCACCACCCGTCGTGGTGCAGCACCTCCTCGACCGGCACCCGGGGGCCGGGTCGGAAGTCGGTACCGATCGTGTACGCCAGCGGCACGAGCGCCACCTGCATCACCGTCTCGTACGGGATGCCGAGCAGCTCGGCAGCCTCCCGCTCGTAGTGCAGGTGGGGCGTGGTCCACGCGGTGCCCAGCCCGAACGAGCGGGCGGCCAGCATGAAGCTCCACACGGCGGGCAGGATCGATCCCCAGGTGTTGGCCTGCTGGACGATCGACGGATTCGCCGTGCGGACCACCCGCACGCAGGGCACGACGAGCACGGGCACCTCGTGCAGGTGCTCGAAGAGGTGCTGGGCGCTGGCGGACAGCCGCAGGCGGCGTTCGATGTCGCCCGCCGAGCGGTCCACCCCGTCGTACGGGTCGCGCTGGGTCGGCGCGGTCAGGCCCAGTCGGTAGAGGTCGGCCAGGCCGCTGCGGAGCTTCGGGTCGGTCACCACCACGAAGTCCCACCGCTGGCGGTTGCGGCCGGTCGGCGCCTGGCAGGCGAGCCGTACGCACTCCCTGATCACCTCGGGTTCGACCGGCCGGGTCAGGTCGAGGCGTCGGCGGACGGCCCGGGTGGTGGTCAGCAGTTCGTGGGCGGAAAGGGTCAGCGGTTCAGGCATGGCACCTGTCTCTCTCGCGTGAGGTGATGGGGTGTCGGTACCACGCCGGAAACAGCCGTCCAAACAGGACGCTCGGGCGGTGACTCGTCGATGACAATCATGTTAGTTTATTCGCCAATCATCGAACATTCGTCAGGAGACGACCCGAAAGGGGCGTGGCAGGGATGACTGTAGACGAAGATATCGACCTGGTCAGCCCGATCGACGTCGGGCTCGACACCACCCGTCTCCGACGGCTGCGCCGCTACCTCGACGACCTGGTGGCGGCGGACCGGCTTCCCGGCTGGACGGTCGCGATCAGCCGGCGCGGCGAGCTGGCGTACCGCGCCTCGGGTGGCTTCCGTGACCGGGAGGCCGGCCTCCCGGTCGAGCCCGACACGATCTTCCGGCTCTGGTCGATGACCAAACCCGTCACGTCGGTCGCGGCGATGATCCTGGTGGAGGAGGGGCTGCTCAGCCTGCAGGACCCCGTCTCGCAGTACATTCCCGAGTTCGCCAACACCAGGGTGTACCGGCGGGGCCCGCTGTCCCGTCCGGTGACCGACCCGCTGACCGAACCGATCCGGGTCTGGCACCTGCTGACCCACACCTCGGGCCTCACCTACGGCTTCCACCGGGCCCACCCGGTCGACGAGCTGTACACCGCGGCCGGCTACGAGTGGAGCACACCACCCGGGTTGAGCCTCGCCGAGTGCTGCGCCGCCTGGGCCGAGATGCCGCTGCTGTTCCAGCCCGGCACGGCGTGGAACTACGGGGTCTCCAGCGACGTGCTGGGGCGGGTGATCGAGGTGGTGTCCGGGCAGTCGCTGGACCGGTTCTTCGCCGACCGGATCTTCACCCCGCTCGGCATGCGCGACACGGGCTTCGTGGTGGACGCGGCCGACAAGGACCGGCTCGCCGCCTTCTACGTGGTCGACCCGGCCTCCGGGCGGGCGGTCCGCAACGACGGTCTGGGCGTGATGGGCACGGTACCCCCCTCCTGCCTCTCCGGCAGCGCCGGGCTCGTCTCGACGCTGAACGACTACCTGCGGTTCGGCCAGCTCCTGCTCAACCGGGGAGAGCTCGACGGCGTACGCCTGCTCGGCGCGCGCACCGTCGACTACATGGTGCGCAACCACCTGCCCGGAGGCGCCGACCTCAAGGCCGTCGGGCGTCCGGTCTTCTCCGAGATGCCGTGGGAGGGAGTCGGCTTCGGGCTCGGCTTCGCCGTGGTGCTCGACAGCGCGCGGACCAAGGTCCCGTCCAGCGACGGCGAGTACGGCTGGCACAGCGCGGCGAGCACGATCTTCTGGGTCGACCCACGGGAGGAGATCACCGTGGTCTTCCTCAGCCAGCTCATGCCGTCGAGCGCGCTGCCGCTGCACTCCCGGCTCCGCCAGTTCGTCCACCAGGCCATCGTCGACTGAAGCCGCGAAGGAGCATGATGCCCAGCACCGTCGCATCGTCCGGCGTCGTCCCGTCGCCCCACGGCCCGGCCGTCGAGAGCGCCCTGGCGGCGCTGAACGAGTTCCTCGCGGCGCTCAACAGCCACGACGTCCGCCGCTGGGCCGAGACCCTGCACTACCCCCACATCCGGATACACGAGGGTGCCGTCACCGTGTGGGGCGATGCCGAGACGTACGTGCGCGAGGCGGAGCCCGAACTGGCGCAGCTGTTGGCCACCGGTTGGGTGCGCAGCGTCTGGGAGAGCGTCACCGTCGTGCAGGCCGCACCCGCCCAGGTGCACGCCCAGGTGCGGTTCCTCCGTCTCGACCAGCACGGGCGGCGGCTCGGCGTCTTCGACTCGATCTACGTGCTGACCCACCGGGACGGGCGCTGGGGTGTGCTGGCCCGCATCGGTTTCGACGCCGGGGCCACGGCGGTGGAGGCGCCCGGCGGCGACTGACGACAGCTCCGGCCGTCCGGCACGGCGCGTACGCGCCGGAGCGTGCAGACATCCGGACGGTCGCACCCGGGGGCCGTCGCGGGGCGGGCCACGGCTCAGGCGCCGCCGAGTGACCGGGTCGTCGCGTCCGTGTCGTCGCCGGGCTGTCCC
>CALGAM010000018.1 GCA_937951935.1 uncultured Micromonospora sp.
ACCAGCACCGGTCCGGGTCGGCCGGTCGAGGCCAGGTGGAACGCCTCGGCCAGCACCCGGGGGATCTCGTCGGGGCTCTGCACCAGGTAGTTGTGCTTCGTGATCGGCAGGGTGATCCCCTGGATGTCGGCCTCCTGGAAGGCGTCCGAGCCGATCATGGGCCGCCCGACCTGCCCGGTGATCGCCACGATCGGCACCGAGTCCATGTACGCGTCGGCGATCGGGGTCACCAGGTTGGTGGCACCGGGCCCGGATGTGGCGATGCACACCCCCACCCTGCCGGTCGCCTGGGCGTACCCGGTCGCGGCGTGTCCGGCCCCCTGTTCGTGCCGGACCAGGATGTGCCGCAGGGAGGAGTCGTAGAGCGGGTCGTACGCCGGGAGGATGGCGCCGCCCGGGATGCCGAACGCGACCTCGACCCCGAGCGCCTCCAGCGACTTGACCAGCGCGCCCGCGCCGGTGACCGCCACCGGCGCCACCACCGGGCCGCCGACGGCGGAGGCGCGGGCCGACGCCTCGGCGTGCGAACCGGACGCGTCGCCGGTGTTTCCCCCGGCGCGGAGTCGACGGGGGTGCGGGTCGGAGTGGTGGTGGTCACCCTCGACCACCGCGGGCCGGTGTCGGCGCGCGCTGTTGGCCAGGGTCTCTGGAGTGGGTCTGGTCATGGCTAATCAGGCCTTTGGCTCGGAGCAGCGGTCTTTCGAAGTCTCGGTGGTTGTGTGTGGGGGGGCGACCGCGCGCGGGCGTCCCGCCAGGGTGTGACCGGACCGC
Organism: uncultured Micromonospora sp.; assembly: GCA_937951935.1. GTDB lineage: Bacteria > Actinomycetota > Actinomycetes > Mycobacteriales > Micromonosporaceae > Plantactinospora. Next base: position 772 of record CALGAM010000018.1, read on the forward strand.
CCGGGTGGCCGCAGCGGTACGCCAGAGGGCGGTGCCGCCCTGCCAACGACGTACGTGGCCAACAAAAACGGCCCACGTGCGGTGGTTGCACGGGGCCTGCGCACTCTCGGATGCGAGAGTGCGCTCAGACAAGTACTCGGAAGGACCAGGTCGACGACATGGGGTCAAGCCTGACGGATCTCACGCGCTGAGTCAACTGATCCCGCATTCTGGGCAGGCGAGTCTGGTCCGGCCGCCGGGAGACCACCCCCCACCCCACCGCCACCTCCCGCTTCGCCGCCGGGTCCGGCGGGGCTGGCGGGGCCGGCGGCGGACAGGTTCGGACCGGCGGCGGACAGCCCCGGTCCGGCGGTGGGCGGCACCGGGACGTCGGCGGGGACGCGGGGTGCCGGGATCATCCGGGCCGGCGAGGTGGCCGCCTCCAGCATCGCCTCCAGGTGCTCGGCCGGAACGCCCCAGCCGAAGAGCTGCCCCTGTCCGAACCGGCAGCCGGCCTCGACCACGGTGGCCAGTTCCGTGGGATTGGTCACCCCCTCGGCGATCACCTTGAGGCCGAGCTGGTGGCCGAGGCGGACCACCACGTCGACCATCGGGGCGAAGAACCGGCCCTCCCGGTTGGGCACCCGGACCGGTTCGGGCCCGGAGACCAGGCTGTGGTCGATCTTGAGGATGTCGATCGGCAACCGGCGTAGCTGCCCCAGCGAGGAGTAGCCGGCGCCGAAGTCGTCCAGGGCGATCCGCACCCCGGTGGCGCGCAGCGCCGTCAGCCGGCGGATCAGCTCGTCCAGGTCGGTCGCCACGGCGTGCTCGGTGATCTCCAGGACCAGCCGCTGCGGCGGGACCCGGTGGGCCCGCAACGCCTCGGTGACCTGGTCGACGTACTCCCGGGCGTGCAGCTCCCGGGGGGAGACGTTGACCGACACCCAGACGTCGTGGCCGTCGGCGAGCCAGACGGAGAGCTGGTGACAGGCCTGGTGCAGCACCCAGGAGCCGAGTTTGGCGATCATCCCGCACTCCTCGGCCAGGGGGATGAACTCGTCGGGGCGGACGTTGCCCAGCTCGGGGTGGCGCCAGCGCAGCAGCGCCTCCGCGCCGACCGGCTGGATCGACGGAATCGCCACCACCGGCTGGAACGCCAGGCTCAGCTCGCCCCGCTCGATCGCGCCGCGCAGCTCGTGCTCCAGGATCGTGCGGCGGCGCAGCAGCCGGTCGTAGGCCACGTCGTACCGCTCCACGCGGTTCTTTCCCCGCTGCTTGGCGTAGCGCAGCGCCAGGTCCGCGTTGCGCAGCAGGGACTCGACGTCCGCCGCGTCGGCGCGGTCGGCCACCCCGATGCTCACCGACAGGAAGACGTCGCCGGCGGGGTTGTGGTACGGCTCACCGATCGCCCTGAGCAGCCGCTCGGCGACCTGCTCCGCCTCGGCCGGGCCGGCCCGCATCAGCACCGCGAACTCGTCCCCGCCCAGTCGGGCCGCCAGGTCGCCGGGTCGGAGGTTGCGGCGCAGCCGGCGCCCGACCTCGACCAGCACCGCGTCGCCGACGTCGTGCCCGCGCATGTCGTTGACGTTCTTGAAGCCGTCGAGGTCCAGCCCGAGCAGCACCCGGGGGGCGTCGGAGTCCTCCTGCTGGCGCAGCGCCCGCAGCAGTCCGCGGCGGTTGGCCAGCCGGGTCAGCGGGTCGGTGTGCGCCAGCTCGCGGAAGTGGGCCTCCCGCTCGGCGAGGCGGCCGGCGTAGCCGCGCACGTCGTTGAGCGCCAGGTACTGCCGCGTCACCAGGCCGAACCCCTCCACGATGCCGGCGAGCACGGAGGTGAGGGTGAACGTGCCGCCCGCCGCGAGGTGGTAGACGGTGCAGACCCCGATCGCGAGCATCGGCAGGAAGGCGTACGCGTTCCCCCGCCGGATGACGTCGGCGTCCGACTCGTCGCCCGGCGGGTCCGGCGCCCGGCTGGCCAGGACCACCACCAGCAGGCCGAACGGCAGGAGCGCGGCGCCGTAGACGGCGACCCCCGGCGCGGGGTGGCACACCCCGGCCGTGACGGCCAGGCCGCATCCGGCGACCAGGGTCACGCCGGCGCCGGCCAGCACCAGGCCGTGCCGGGGGGACCGGCACCGCAGCCCGAGGATGGCGGTGAGTCCGGCCGCCAACGCCGGGGTCACCGTGGCCGGCACGGCCGCCCGGCAGCCGTCCGGGGTGTGTGCGCCGAGCAGCCGGGTGGGCTCGGCCAGCAGCACCCAGCCGACGAACCAGAGCGCGGCGCCGATGACGATCCCGTCGAGTACGAGCCGCAGCGCGGCGGCGGCGTCGTGCGCGGCCCCGGGCAGCCGCAGCAGACCGGCGCACAGCGCCAGCCCGCCGAGCGTCATGCCGACCGCGACCGCCGTGGCCAGGTCCGCGCGCGGGGTGGCCGGCGGGTCGCCGGCACCGCCGGTGGCGAGGACGCCGACGAGCCCGACCACCGTGGCGACGGCGACCAGCGCGCCGCCGGCCGCGAGCAGCCGCTGCCCGACGCGCCGGGGTCCGGCGTGCCGTCGGGCGGTGACCGCGAGCCACACCGGACCGCAGGCGGCGGCGAGACCGAGTCCCACCACGAGGACCGGGACATCGAAGGCGCTGTGCACAGGTTTACTGTGCCGGAGCGACGCGACGCGGTGGGGCCCGCCCCGGCCGGTCCTCGTCGTGGGCGAAGAGCGCCGATTCGGGCGTCGCGCACCGATCCGGTCGTTCGGGTGCCGTCCCGATGGCTGGACCGGGTCGGGGCGGCGGTACCCGCGGCGGCACCGCCGGTGCCACACTTGTCGAATGCCTGACCTGCGGTCGAAGACCTCCACGCACGGCCGGACGATGGCCGGCGCCCGCGCCCTGTGGCGGGCCACCGGGATGACCGACGCCGACTTCGGCAAGCCGATCGTCGCCATCGCGAACAGCTACACCCAGTTCGTCCCCGGTCACGTACACCTCAAGGACCTCGGTGGGCTGGTCGCCGACGCGGTGGCGAAGGCCGGCGGGGTCGGCCGCGAGTTCAACACGATCGCGGTCGACGACGGCATCGCGATGGGGCACGGCGGCATGCTCTACTCGCTGCCCAGCCGCGAGCTGATCGCCGACGCGGTGGAGTACATGGTCAACGCGCACTGCGCGGACGCCCTGGTCTGCATCTCCAACTGCGACAAGATCACCCCGGGCATGCTCCTGGCCGCGCTGCGGCTGAACATCCCGACGATCTTCGTCTCCGGCGGCCCGATGGAGGCCGGCAAGACGGTGGCCGTCGAGGGCATCGTCCACGACAAGATCGACCTGATCGACGCGATGATCGCCTCCTCGAACGAGGCGGTCACCGAGGAGCAGCTCGGCGCCATCGAGCGGTCCGCCTGCCCGACCTGCGGCTCCTGCTCCGGCATGTTCACCGCCAACTCGATGAACTGCCTGACCGAGGCGATCGGCCTGGCCCTGCCCGGCAACGGCTCGACGCTGGCCACCCACGCCGCCCGCAGGGCGCTGTTCGAGCGGGCCGGCCGGCTGATCGTGGAGCTGGCCAACCGCTGGTACGGCCAGGACGACGCCTCCGTGCTGCCCCGGTCGATCGCCTCCCGGGCCGCCTTCGAGAACGCGGTCGCCCTCGACGTGGCGATGGGCGGCTCCACCAACACGGTGCTGCACCTGCTGGCCGCCGCCCGCGAGGCGGAGCTGGACTTCCACGTCTGGGACATCGACGAGATCTCCCGCCGGGTGCCCTGCCTGGCCAAGGTGGCGCCGAACTCGCAGAAGTACCACATGGAGGACGTACACCGGGCCGGCGGCATCCCGGCGATCCTCGGGGAACTCGACCGGGCCGGGCTGCTGCGCCGGGACGTGCACGCCGTGCACTCGCCGGACCTCGACACCTGGCTGGCGAACTGGGACATCCGGGGCGGCAGGGCGACGCCGGAGGCGATCGAGCTCTTCCACGCCGCCCCCGGTGGGGTGCGCACCACCGAGCCGTTCTCCACCACCAACCGTTGGGCGTCGCTGGACACCGACCCGGTCAACGGCTGCATCCGGGACCGCGCGCACGCGTACACCGCCGACGGCGGGTTGGCGATCCTGCGCGGCAACCTCGCGCCGGACGGCGCCGTGGTCAAGACGGCCGGGGTGCCGGAGGACCGCCACGTCTTCCGGGGTCCGGCCAAGGTCTTCGAGTCGCAGGAGGCGGCGGTCGAGGCGATCCTCGGCAACCGCATCGTCCCCGGGGACGTGGTGGTGATCCGGTACGAGGGCCCCAAGGGCGGGCCGGGGATGCAGGAGATGCTCTACCCCACCTCGTTCCTCAAGGGCCGTGGCCTGGGCCGGGACTGCGCGCTGATCACCGACGGCCGGTTCTCCGGCGGCAGTTCCGGCGTCTCGGTCGGGCACATCTCGCCGGAGGCGGCCAGCGGCGGGCTCATCGCGCTGGTCGAGGACGGCGACGAGATCCTGATCGACATCCCGCAGCGCCGCCTCGAACTCCTGGTCCCGCCGGAGACGTTGGAGGCCCGCCGGATCGCCCAGGAGAAGCGGGAACGCCCGTACACCCCGGTCGACCGGGACCGGCCGGTCTCCGCCGCCCTGCGCGCGTACGCCTCGATGGCCACCTCGGCCAGCGACGGCGCCTACCGCCGCGTCCCCGACTGAGGACGGGTCAGGAACCGCGGGTCAGGAACCGCGGGTCAGGAACGGCGGGTCAGAACGGCCCCGCCGGCGTCGCGGGCGGCGCCGGCGGGGGTTCCTGCGGGCCCGCGGCCAGGAAGTCGGTCACCAGCGCGGCCAGCTCGGCCGGACGTTCGGCGACCATGGCGTGGCTGGCGCCCGCCAGGTGGACGACGCGCAGCGCCGGGTTGTCCACCGCCTCCAGCCGCCGGGCCAGGCCGCGCCGGTGCGCCGCGTACAGCTCGGCGAACGCCTCCTGTTCCGGCAGGTTCTCGGTGGCGAGCACCAGCAGCAGCGGGCAGCGCACGTCGCGGTAGACCGGGACGAGGTCCAGTGTCTCCATCGCGACCCGGAGCTGGTCGGTCAGCTCGGGGTGGGGCCGCAGCCGGCTTCCGCCGTCGACGGGCACGAGGTTGCGGGTGAACCCCTCGACCCAGGGCTGTTCGGCGGCACCGTACCGCCGGGCGAGTGCCCGTTGCCCGGCGAGCGCCGCCTCGACCTGCGCGGCGTCGAGCGGCCGGGCCAGCCCGGCCGAGATCGCCGCGAAGGTCTCGCGGAGCCGGGCGAGTTCGGCGGCGGCCCGGGCCGGGGGCAGCCCGGCCAGGTCCTCCGGCCGTGCCGGGGTGGGGTTGCCGTCGAGGTTGACCGCGCCCGGACACTCGGGGTGCCGTGCCGCCCAGAGCGCGGCGAGCATCCCGCCGAGGGAGTGTCCGACCACGGCGGGCCGCGCCAGTCGCAGCTCGTCGACGACGGCGGCCAGGTCGTCGAGCGCGGCGTCCCAGCTCCACGGCCCGTCGCCGGAGCGGCCGTGTCCCCGCAGGTCGACGGTGACCACCCGGTGGGTCGGCCGCAGCAGCCCGGCCAGGGTCGTCATCGTCGCCAGGTTGCCGCCGGCCCCGTGCAGGAGCAGCAGCGGCGGGCCGGATCCGCCGTGGTCGCGGACCGCGATCGGCACCGGGCCGGCGGTCACCGTCCGCTCACCGTGGCCCGTGGCCCCGGCGTCTCCGTCGACGATGTTCACGTCGGTGTTCACGTCAGCCACGACGAGACCGCCCCTCCGTCTGCAGTCGGTCACGGACCGAGGAGGCCAGCACCCCGCCCTCGGGGTGTCGGGTCAGCTTTCCCCGACTGACCAGGTCGTGGACTCCCTGCCGGGTGATCCCGAGCATGGCCCCGGCCACCGTGTACGACACCGACGCGGCGGTGGGGTGTCCGACCCGGCGGGCCACGACCCGGCCGAGCGGTGTGCCCCACCAGTCGAGCGGCGGGTCGAACGGGCAGTCTCCGGGGTAGAGGGTCGCGAGGATCCGGGCGACCGTGCCCACGACCTCGCGGTCGTCCTCGTCGAGCAGTCGCCGGGCCCAGGTCTCGGCGCGGACCCGGACGACGGTGCGCAACGCGTCCACACCGTCGTCGCCGTCGAGCAGGATCTCCAGCGGGTCGAGCAGCCGGATGTCGATCGTCCGGACGAGTTGGTCGACCAGCTCGCGGTGACTGGGGAGCATGACGCCTCCTCCACTACTTGACACACATCGTCAAGCGCTTGACGTCTCCTGTCAAGAGACAGGACGCGAGGTGGGGCAAGCCGTGCCCGCCGCCCGCGCCCCGGGCGGCTCAGCCGGCCTCACCCTCCAGCCACACCCCGAGGATGAGCCGGTCGAACGAGTCCGGACCGCCCAGCAGCCCGCGCGCCGCGCGGGCGCGCAGTTCCGCCCGGGAGAACCAGCGGGTCTCGACCGGGTGCTCACCGCCGACCCGGGGAACGTCGGCGCGGGCGCGGGCGACGAAGCCCACCATCAACCCGCCGGAGAACGGCCACGGCTGGGAGGCGACGTAGCGCACCGAGCCGACGGCGATCCCGGCCTCCTCCGCCACCTCGCGGCGGACCGCGTCCTCCAGGCTCTCGCCGACCTGCACGAAGCCGGTCAGCGGCGCGAAGGTGTCGTCGTCGGCGCCCGCCCGCCGGGCCAGCAGACAGCGGGACGGCGGCTCGCCCTCCTCCACCAGCACGACCACCACGGGGTCGAGCCGGGGGAACCACCGCTGCCGGCACCCGGCGCACTCCCGGGCCGCGCCGCCGTCGACCGGTCGGGTCCGCAGCCCGCAGGCGCCGCAGTAGCGCTGGTGGCGATGCCAGTGGCACAGGCTCCGGGCGTACGCCAGGATCGCCGCCTCGGCCGGTTCGAGCCGGTGGACCAGGTGACGTACGTCGACGGTCCGCTCCGCGCCCACCGCGCGCAGCACCTCCGCCTCCGGCACCCCGCTCAGGTCGATCGCGAAGAGCGGCCGCCCGTCGGCGACGCCGAGGAAGACCGGGGCGTCGGCGGTGGCCGGCAACCAGGCGGAGTCGACGTTCCCGAGCCACACCACGGTGTCGGCGGCGACGAGGCACCGGTCCCGCCACAGGGGAACGACCCGGGTCCGTGCCGTGGTGAGCGCCGCGTGCAGCCGTTGCGGGCTGCGGCGGAGCCGACTCGCGCGGTCCAGGCCGCCGCCGGCGTACCAGGGGGTGGCCGGGGCGCCGGTCACGGCCACGCCACCGTCCGGTCACCGTGGCGGTGTCGGCCGGGTCGCACCCCGCACCGGTGCGGCGCGGCCGGGCCGGACGGGTGCGGCGGGCCCGGTGCGGCGTGGTACCGCGCGGCCGGCGCGGGCGTGCCCGTACCGCGCGCGCCCGGGGGCGCGGACGGCGGTGTGACGACCGACGTGGACACCGGCACCCCCGCATGCTATGCGCCGCAGGGTGTCCGGCGCCGCATCCAAGTCGGGAGAACGTCCACCCGGGACGCCGGCCGGGTCAACGCCGGGTCGAGGCCGGGGTGGTCCCCGGGTCAGGACGGCACCCTGGCCGTGCCGCCGGCCCGCGACAGGTGGTCCGGCAGGGGCGCGAACCGTTGCCGCCGCTCGTCGAGGACCAGCAGCCGCCCGGTCGGGATGTCGAAGAAGAGCCCCTGGACGAGGGCGGTCGTCGAACCGGCGTGCGCGGTGAGGAAGTCCCGCACGGCCGCGACCTGGAGGGCGACGTTGACCATCGCCAACTGGTCGACCTCGGCGCGGCCGTCCTCGGCCGCCACCCGCCCGACCGGGTGCCCGGCCCGCCACGCCCGCAGGCTCGGCCGCCCCCAGCGCAGCCACCGCCCGAGGTGGCTCTCCTCGTCGGCGAGCCCGCCGAGCAGCCCGTGCATGGCGCCGCAGCCGGAGTGGCCGCAGACCAGCAGGGCCGGCACCCGCAGCACCTCGACGGCGTACGCCAGTGACGCCGCGACCGAGGACTCGGCGTGGTGGTCGGCGGGGACGAGGTTGCCGACGTTGCGCACCGTGAACAGGTCACCCGGCCCGCTGCTGGTGATCACGTTGGGCACGATCCGCGCGTCGGCGCAGGTCAGGAAGAGGCTGTGTGGCCGGTGCCGGCCGCCGAGTTCGGTGAGGAGGGGCAGGAGGCGCGCCGCGGAGCGGCGGTGGTACTCGCGTACGCCGGCGTGCAGCGGACGCAGCGCCGCGTGGACGGCGACGGGATGCCGGTGGTCGGCTGCCGCCGTGTCGGGCTCGCCGCCGGCGGGGTCCGGGCCGGGGCCGTCGGCGTCGTCGGTTCCCCCGACGGGGTGCCGTGCCTGCCAGCTCGACCAGGGCAGGAACCAGCGGGGCGGCACCAGGGCGTGCACCCGGCGGATCGGCCGGGGGTGCCCGCCGCGCAGCGCCGCCGGTCCCACCTCGTCCAGGTGCACGACGCCACCGGCGGCCTCGTGCTGGCGTACCCACCAGTCGAGGTGGTCGAAGGCGGCGTGGTCGAGGTAGTCGGTGGCGAGTTCCAGGTCGACCAGGCTGCCCGGTGGCACCCTGCCCAGCACGGCGGACAGCCGGGGGATGGCGAGGAAGCTCAGGGTGCCCTCGACGGAGACGGCCCAGTGTTCGCGTCCGCCCGGCGCGACCCGCAGCCGTTCGGCGTGCACCGTCGCCCAGACGACACGCCGGAGGATCAGCACCACCGCGAGGGCCAGGCCGATGAGCACCCCGTGCAGCAGGTTGAACACCACCACGCCGAGGGCGGTGGCGACGTAGACGGCCAGTTCGCGGTGTCGACGGACCCGCTGGATGTCGGAGATCTTCACCAGTTGCAGGCCCACCACGACGAGCAGCCCGGCGAGCGCGGCCCTGGGGATCCGCTCGACGAGGACGACGAGCAGCACCGCGAACAGCAGCACCCACAGGCCGTGCAGGACGGCGGAGGCGCGGGTCCGGGCCCCGGCGGTGAGGTTCGTCGAGCTGCGGACGATGACCCCGGTGACGGGAAGCCCGCCGAGCATGCCGGAGACCGTGTTGGCGAGGCCCTGGCCGACCAGCTCCCGGTCGAGGTTGCTCGGCCTGGTCGCCGGGGCGGGACGGCCGCTCCGGGCGCGGGCGGCGGCGTGGAGCCGGTCCACGGCGGTGGCCGACAGCAGGCTCTCCACGCTGGCGATGACGGCGACGGTCAGCACCGCGGCGCCGACGGCCGCCCAGTCCCCGTCGGGCAGCGCCGGCAGGTGTACGGCGGCCAGCAGCGACCCCGGCATCTCGACCCGGGCCAGGTCGACGTCGTCCCAGAGCACGGCGACGAGGGTGGCGAGGGAGACGGCGACGAGCGGGCCCGGCACCCGACGGGCCGGCGCCGGCAGCCGGGGCCACAGCACCAGCAGTCCGACGACCATCAGCCCGATCAGCGCCGCGTGGTCGTGCCGGGTGGCCAACTGGGCGGGCAGTTCGACGAGGTTGCGCAGCGGGGTGGTTCCCGGTTCGCCTCCGAGCAGCACGTGGAGCTGGGCGAGCGCGATGGTGACGCCGATGCCGGCGAGCATGCCGTGCACGATCGCCGGTGAGAGCGCCAGTGCGCCGCGCGCGACCCGGCTGGCGCCGAGGGCGATCTGCACCAGGCCGGCGGCCACGGTGATCGCACAGGTGGCGGCCCAGCCGAAGCGCTGCACCAGTTCCGCGACCACCACCGTCAGGCCGGCCGCCGGGCCGGTGACCTGCAGCGCCGAGCCGCCGCACAGCCCGGCCACCACCCCACCGGCGACGGCGGCGATGAGCCCGGCGGTCACGGGCGCGTCGGACGCGGCGGCGATGCCCAGCGACAGCGGCACCGCGACGAGGAAGACGACGAGTGACGCGGGTACGTCGTACCGCAGCTCGTGCCTGACCCAGTGGCGGGCGCGCGTCGACGCCC